>NZ_KV802361.1:0-48245 GCF_001810665.1 Brevibacterium sp. HMSC063G07 | reverse complement strand
CAAAGAACAGACACACAAAGAATCCACACCCACACACGCAGGCACATCATCAAAAGTGAAAGCTCACTACCCCAGAGGGCAGTCCGAATCAGATTGATTCTGCTGCAGAGACTTCGGTTCCAGTGGAAGCGGGGCCGCACCATTTAGAAGATCTTATCTTCGGCCTGGGGCCCGCTCGCTTCGGTGTTTTCCGTCCGAGCAACGAGGACTACTTTACACACAGTTCAGCGCGGGATGCAACTTTGCGCCGAAAGCATTTTCTGAGACCAGAAGATCCGCAGATTCTCGCGCCAAAACGACCCTTCCGCGGACGCGCAGCAGGGCTTATTCGCCAATCTGCCACGTGTGAACCGGCTCACCTTTTGCCTGGTTCTCCATGTACTGTTCGAGCATGAGAGCCAGAGCTCGCTGTCTTTCGGGACTGCCCGGACCGGTCTTCTTCGGCCTGATGCTGCTCAGCGTCCGCAGCTGCCACAGAGCACCGTTCTGCCTGCAGACAGCCCGGCCGTCGATGATTCCCATATAGCGCTCGATGAGCTTGTCGTTCACACCGAGCTTTTCGAGCCCCCTGCGCGCCTGCGGCACCAGGTGCTCGTGCACGAGCTTCGCCACGTCAATTGCACCGAGGGTCGGCCATTCCTGCCGGGCGTACAGGCCGGAGCGGGCGGCCGTCATGAAGTTCTTTTCGGCTGTTCTGAAAGGAAGCCGCGACCACACGGGCCGGGTCTGCTCCCCCAGGAACTTGACCAAGCCGTAGTACAGCGCCGCATCGGCGACCATGTCGACAACGGTCGGCCCTGCCGGAAGCAGTCGGTTCTCAACTCGCACGTGCGCCAAACCGTCGGTGCTGGGTGCATAGATGGGCCTGTTCCACCGCCACACCGTTCCGTTGTGCAGATTGAGGTAGTGCAGAGCCGGCGCTTCACCGCGCATGATCGGCGCACCCGAGTCTTCGCGGGATTCCGGCAGCAGAGCCGGGAAGTAGCGGACGTTTTCTTCAAACAGGTCGAAAATGCTCGTGATCCATCGTTCACCGAACCACACGCGCGGCCGCACTCCCTGGACGATGAGCTCCGGTGGGCGGGTTTCAATGGCCTGGGCAAAAACGGGTATACGGCTTTCGTGCCACACTTTCCGACCCAAGAACAGCGGAGAGTTCGCACTCAGCGCCGTCTGCACACCGGCAATGGCCTGCGAGGCGTTCCACGCCTGAGCAAAGCGCTGCGGCGACACCTGCAGGTGCAGCTGCATGGATGTGCACGACGATTCCGGTGCAATGTCCTCGAAATCGTGTTTGAGCTCTTCGCGGTCGGCAAGATCGATCGTGACAAGCTCGCCCCGGCTGTCCATCACCGCATTGCTCAGCGCTTTATAGCGGTTCTCTTGGGTAACCCAATCGGGGCTTTCGAGGAACTGCTCGGTCAGCGTCGGCAGCGTGCCGATCATCGCGACCGAAATGTCGTGTTCAGCCGCGGCACTGGCCGCGCGGTCAAGGCGTTCGCGCAGTCCGTCTTCAAGATCTTGAAGCCCGTCTCCCTCAACTGACAGAACCGGGTGGTTCATTTCGAAGTTGAACGAGCCGATCTCACTTTGGAAGTCGTCGTCATCGAGAGTCTTGAGCACGTCGAGGTTCACCGGGGCCGGCGCCATCTGCGCGTCGACCAGGTTGAGCTCAAGCTCCATCCCTATGGTTCCGCGGCTGACGAACTCCGCCTGCTGCAGATAGGCATCAAAGGTTTCGAGGTCATCGTTGAGCGCACGCCGGTAGTCGGTTCGCTCACGCGGGGTGTAGCGCTCTCGTGATACTGCGTCTCCCATAGATCAAGCCAACCACAAACCCGGCCTTTCAACCAGCCAGAGCGGCGCCGCGCCTCGCCAGAGCCGCTTCGGGCAACAACCCGGGACGGTCAGCTCTGCGGGACCGGCGGACCCAGGAACAGCAGGAAGGCGAAAAGAGCCGAGACCAGCACAATGCCGACCACAACAGCCCGGACCGGATTCTTCAGAGCCCACAGGCACAGGCGCTCAAACGGGTTGGCCGGCTGCCGTTGCGATCCAAGACTCCAGGTTTCCGGCAGCAGCCCCCTGCGGCGCGCCCAGATCTCAAACGGAACCGTGGCGTAGGGGATGACGGCCGAACCCAGGCCCAGCAGACCGCGGGCTTTGCCCCAGCGCTCCGAGGTCGCCACGAGCACCGTGACAACGCAGTACGCCAGGAACACGAAGCCGTGAACACCTCCTCCGATGCGCACCCCCAGTTCAGTGGTCTGGGTGACGTACTTGAGCACCATGCCGATGATCAGCATGGTCCAGGTGATCGCCTCGGCAATTGCGAGAATCGAAAACAGCCGTTTCGGTGACATTGACCTTTTCCTTGTGTGGAGTGCTCCTGCGCCGAGGCCGGAACAGAAGCCGGACCAGGCGATGATACTTCTGATTCTCCAGGCTGCGCAGTGCGCAGGCGTCAGCCAAAAGTATGAATCGGCCCCGACGGTGGGCAAAGCCGCTCCTGAGAACCCCGCGGACTTAAGCCGCGCTAAGAAATACTGCGCCTGAGCACCCTTCTACCATTGCCTGTGTGGAACAGAATTCTGCTGACTTCAGTGCCGATTCGGGCTTTGGCACCGGCGAGGCGGCGGCTTCGGCCGACCGCGCCTCGACCTCGTGCGGGAACGCTCCCGCGACCGACGACCCCCGCCTCATCAGACAGTGGCGCCGCTACCTGGCAAACGAACTCGTTGAAGAGCGGGTCTACCGCAGCCTCGCCATGAAGAAGACCGGCGATGAGCGGCGGATCCTCATTGCGATCGCCAACGCCGAGCGACGCCACCAACAGCACTGGCGCACACTCCTGGGCCATCACGCCGACAAGCCGGGCCGCCCCGACCTCGGCGTGGTCATTCTGGCCATGTTCGCCCGCATGTTCGGGTCGATCTTCGTACTCGCACTTGCCCAGCAGGCCGAAAGCAGCTCGCCGTACATCGTCGATGAGTACGCAACGGAGCAGATGGCCGCTGACGAGCGCGTGCACGCCGAAGTTGTGCGGGCTCTGGCCACCAAGAGCCGCTCTGACATGTCCGGCAACTTCCGCGCCGCGGTCTTCGGCGCAAACGACGGCCTGGTGTCCAACCTGGCACTTGTCATGGGCGTCGGCGCAGCCGGCCTGACCAGCGGACAGGTGCTGCTGACCGGCATTTCGGGGCTGTTGGCCGGTGCGCTTTCCATGGGTGCTGGCGAATACATTTCGGTGCGCTCTCAGCACGAGCTGATTGACGCTTCGAACCCCGAACCCGACGCCGATTCGATCCTGCGGGACCTCGACATCAACGCCAATGAGCTCGCCTTGGTCTTCCAGGCTCGCGGTATGGCGGAGGACGAGGCGGAGCTTGCCGCCCGCACCGCCATCGGCAGGGCGCGCACTCCCCACGGCGCCACTTTCCTGCCGAACTCGATTGCGCAGGAAAAACACGAGGGCACCGGGTCAGGCCTGGGCGCGGCGGTGAGCTCTTTTCTCTTCTTCAGCGCCGGGGCCGTCATTCCGATCATTCCGTACTTCTTCGGCCTCGACGGCACGCTGCCGCTGCTGATCTCCGCCGTGCTGGTGAGCATGGCCCTGCTGTTCACGGGAGGTGTGGTCGGTGTGCTCTCAGGCAAGGCCCCGATGCCGCGCGCACTGCGGCAGCTGGCAATCGGCCTGGGAGCGGCCGCCGTCACCTACGCGCTGGGCATGCTGTTCGGATCTGTTGCCGGCTGATCTTCCGCCGCGCGGCCCCGCGTTGCTTTCACAACCTCGGCGTGTGTCAGTGGGCGGGGATAGCATTCCTGGCAGCAGCTCAAAGCCGCACTGTGAACTGCCTGTGTCGTATCCTGTTGAGACAGAAGACACACAGAAGTTCACACTGATCTGAGGAGACATCATGGGCAAACTCGCTTGGAAGGTCATCGGCGTCGGCGGAGGCACACTCGCCGCTATCGCAGCACGCAAGGCAATCGGCCTGGCGTGGGAGAAATCGCTTGGCCGTCCCGCCCCGAACGACCCCAATGACACCGACACGGACATGGCCGAAGTCATCGCCTGGACCATCGTTTCGGGCGTCGGAGTCGCCATCGCCCAGATCGTCGTTCAGCGCTACGCCGCTCAGGCCATCCGCAGCCAATTCGGCAACGAAGCTGTTGCGGAATCCAACTGAGCACCCTTTTCTGTCCATCTTTCTGATGGATTTTCAGCGCCCTTGCGAAAGGGCCCCCTGGAGGTAAAACACACATGACAGCCCTGCAGATCGTCGCAGCGATCATCGGTGTTGCTGCGACCATTGTCGGCTGGACGATGTTCTTGACCCGGATCGGCAAGTTCGTCCAGTTCTTCAAGCTCGGCGCACCCACGCGCGCCGGTGAGCGCACCAGCGACGCCGGCGCCCGCACCGGCACCCTCATCAAGGAGTTCCTGGGGCACACCCGAATGGCGCGACTGCCCGTTGTGGCAATCGCCCACTGGTTCACCATGATCTCCTTCGGCGTGCTCACGCTCACGCTTGCTCAGGCCACCATGCAGCTGTTCAACCCGGCTGCGACCCTGCCGATCATCGGCCACTTCGTGCCCTACGAATGGATCACGGAGCTGTTTGCGATGACCGGCCTGATCGGCATCATCGTCCTGATCCTCGTCCGCCAGTCCAAGAAGCCCAAGGGCGAAACGCTCGATGAGCAGCGCAAGTCGCGCTTCTACGGTTCGAGCTTCTGGCAGGCCTACTACGTTGAGTTCACCATTCTGGGTGTCTGCCTGTGCATTGCCCTGCTGCGCGGCCTCGAATACGTGCTGCAGGGTCACGAAGGCCAGGCGAACCTCATCCTGCACTTCCCGCTGACCTTCTGGATCGGTGAGATCCTCTCCGGCCTGTCGATTCCGGTGGTGTCGGGTCTCATCGTCGCCATCGCACTGGCGAAGATCCTCATCTCCTACGCCTGGATGGTCACGGTTGCCCTCACCCCGACGATGGGTGTTGCCTGGCACCGCTTCCTCGCTTTCTTCAATATCTGGTTCAAGCGCCACGCAAACGGACGCACCTCGCTCGGCGCCCTCCAGCCGATGGTCTCCGACGGCAAAGAACTCGACTTCTCCGACCCCGACGCCATGGACGACTCCACCACAATGGGTGTGGGCAAGGTCGAAGACTTCACGTGGAAGGGCCTGCTGGACTTCTCCACCTGTACCGAGTGTGGTCGCTGCCAAAGCCAGTGCCCGGCTTGGAACACGGAAAAGCCGCTGAGCCCCAAGCTCATGATGATCAACCTGCGCAATCACTCCGCGGCCAAGTCACCGTGGTTGGAAGCCGCCAAAAAAGCGCAGGCCGAAGCACAGCCGCCGGCACCTCTTGCCGAAGACGCCGACAAGAAGGCCAAGCGCGCGTGGCAGAAAGAAATGGACGCCTACGAAGGCATTTCCGACCCGCACGAAAACCTCGACCTGCTGGGCACCCTGTCAGAAGCCGCACAGGCTGAGGCAGTCCGCCCGCTCGTAGGCGCACAGGACGTTGAAGAACTCGCAGAGCTCGGCGTCATCGACCCCGACGCCCTGTGGTCGTGCACCACGTGCGGTGCTTGCGTTGAGCAGTGCCCCGTTGACATTGAGCACGTCGACCACTTCGTTGACATGCGCCGCTACCAGGTGCTCATCGAATCGGCATTCCCCACCGAGCTCGGCGGTCTGTTCAAGAACCTCGAAAACAAGCAGAACCCGTGGGGCATGTCCCAGCGCAAGCGCCTCGAGTGGGCAAAGGACCTCGACTTCGAAGTCAAGCAGGTCGGCGCCGACATCGAAGACCTCGGCGAAGTCGAATACCTTTTCTGGGTTGGCTGCGCCGGTGCGTTCGAAGACCGCGCCAAGAAGACCACCCAGGCAACTGCGGAGCTTCTCAACATGGCCGGTGTCGACTTCGCAGTCCTCGGCGACGGCGAATCCTGCACGGGTGACCCTGCCCGCCGCGCCGGCAACGAGTTCCTGTACCAGATGCTGGCTCAGGCCAATGTCGAAGTGCTCAACGAAATGAAGGCGCGCAAGATCGTTGTGACCTGTGCGCACTGCTTCAACACGATCGCCAACGAGTACCCGCAGCTGGACGGCAAGTTCGAAGTCGTCCACCACACGCAGCTGCTCAACAAGCTCGTCCGCGAAGGCAAGCTCACCCCGATCGCTCCGTCCGAAGGCGAAAAGGTGCAGACCCCGGTCACCTACCACGACCCCTGCTACCTGGGCCGCCACAACCAGATCTACGAACCGCCGCGTGAACTCATCGGTTCGCTGCCCGGTGTGGAGTACCGCGAAATGGAGCGCTCCAAGGAAACGAGCTTCTGCTGTGGCGCAGGCGGTGCGCGCATGTGGATGGAAGAGACCATCGGTTCGCGCATCAACGTCAACCGCACTAAGGAAGCCGTGGCCACCGGTGCCGAGCAGATTGCGGTCGGCTGCCCGTTCTGCCGCGTCATGCTGTCTGACGGTCTGACCGCCGAACAGTCTGAGGGCAATGCTTCCGAAGGCGTCGAAGTCCTCGACGTCGCGCAGATGCTGTTGGCCGGTGTCAAGCGCGGTCAGGGCGGAACGGAATCCGAACAGGAACCCGCTGAGGTCTGATCAGCTCACTCACGTATGAAGGGCGCCACCGATTTTCGGTGGCGCCCTTCACGTTGTCTGCGCCCGAACACCTCGTCAATCAGCCAGCCAGCAAGCTGCCCGGCGCCTCGCCCCCTCGGTCCACAACATCCAACCGCACCCGGCACCTCGTCTGCACCCACACACCGCTCAGCAACAAAAACACCCGATAGCAGTACTGGTTTTCGGGAGTTTCTGTTGCTGACGGGAGTTTTCTTACGGTTAAAGCGCAGATCCCGGCTGATGGGTGTGCTTTGGCGATGCCTGCCGCCCAGGACCCCTGCCGAGGTGCCTTCAGATTCTTCAGCGAACTTCAGTCCAGATTGAACGCAGCTTTGCCACGGAAATCTGGCCGGGTGCTGTCGGTTCGTCGTCCAGTGGGGCGAAAGTCGCAGCGGAGCCGAAGTCCCCGCCGAATACCCGAGTGGTCCGACCCAGGGCGCCCATTGAGATTGCAATGATAGGCACCTCGGCCGTTTCGACAGCTGACGAGCAGACTTCCAAGACCCGCGCAACGTCGCTCGGGTCCTGGGGCATGACGGCGATTTTTGCGACATCTGCCCCCATGACGATCATGTCGCGGATCTTCGCCAGCAGAACCCCGGTACTCGGGGTGCGGTCGAAATCGTGGTGTGATGCCACCACCGGAATGCCTGCCTCCCCCGCGTGCTTGCGCAGCTGATCTGCTGCTTCGCGATCGATTTCAATGTCAACAGCGATCCTGGTGTGTGCTTTGCTGGCCTGAGCAGATTCGGCGCAGCTGATGAGTTCGGAAACGACAGCCGCATAGCCTGCTTCGTCAAGTTGAGCCTGCCCACCTTCTGCTGCCGACCGCAGTGTGATGAGCACAGGAAGTTCAGGTTGGCCTTGAATGGCACGCTGGGCCAGCTTCAACAGCTCGGCACTTTCGGCGCTGTTCTGACCAGCGTCGCCCACAAGCGCGTCGACCCGCCACTCGAAGGCATCGGCACCAGCCTCACGAGCGCGCCCGGCCCACTGAACCGCCGCACGCGCTTGATCAAGCGTGCGCGGCGAAAACGGCACAATGACCTTCGGCCGATTGATGTTCTGCGCGGTGGCGGGAATGAACGGAAGGCTGAGCATGATCTCAGCTTAGGCAATCATCCGAACAGAGTCTCGCCGATATAGCCGCCCTCAGACGCTCCGGGCGGAATTGCCCAAACGGTCGAACCGACCGGGAACGTCCATTCGTTGAGCAGGTCGCCTTCTGCCAGCCGCTTTTGAATCGGCTTGTACTGCCGTTCGATATCCGCCTGGTAGCTGGCGAACATGAGCCCGGCATCGTTGATCTGGCGGACACCCTCTACGTCGTCCCGGATGGGCCCCTTGGTCAGCGACTGGTAGGAGTACACCCGACGGAAGATCTGCTCTTCGGGCTTTTTGTCATTGCGGGAGCGTGCCACGTGGCTGGCCGGAGAAATCTTCTTGAAGCCGTCGCTGCCGGGGGCCTCAAGATCTGGGACGTCGTGCTCGCGTTCACCCGTGAGCGGCGAGCCGTCTTTCATACGCCGACCCACCGAGAAATCGCGGGCCGGTTCGTCTGCCAGGTCCCAGCTTTCCAGGTCCATCACGATGTCGCGCAGTACGAGCGTCGTACCGCCTGCCATCCAGTCGGGGTGCTCCGAATCCAGATCCGCAGGCGCTTGACCGCGCGGTGTTTCCACCTGCTTGCGCCCTGAACTGCCGGGCCTTTCGGGTGCGTTCGGATCACCCCATACGAGTGCGGCGAAGTCGTCAGTGTCGATTTCAGGGTTGACGGTGCCGTCCACCTGACCGAACGGGTTGCGCACCGTGGTTCCCTTCGGGTCGGTGCCATAGGCCCGGCGGAAACACTCCTTGGACCACGCGATCTCAGAGAATGCGCGCGAATCCTTCATGAGCATGCGCGATGCGTGGGCGAGCGT
Source organism: Brevibacterium sp. HMSC063G07 (assembly GCF_001810665.1). Classification (NCBI taxonomy): domain Bacteria; kingdom Bacillati; phylum Actinomycetota; class Actinomycetes; order Micrococcales; family Brevibacteriaceae; genus Brevibacterium; species Brevibacterium sp. HMSC063G07. The sequence goes on along the minus strand of NZ_KV802361.1, from coordinate 39,674 downwards.
CAGCGGGTCATCAGAGCAGATCTGCATGAGCAGATCGCCGCCGCACAGTTCGGGGCGCAGCCGGTCGATCGGATATTTCGGCAGCGGCTTCAGCCACCCCGGCACCTTGTCGGCACCGGCGAGTTCAACGACTTTCCTGCCAAAGCCGAAGGTGACCGTCAGCGATGCCGGCTGGGCTGCCATTTCGGGTTCCGTGTCCGCCAACGGTGCCCGGCCGCCGGTGAGTGCGGCCGCAGCGTCGCTGAGGATGCGCAGCCACCGGCGCATGGCAGCTGCGTCAACGTGATCTTTCAGTTCGACGGCAAGGAAGACGGCGTGCGCCTGCGGAGGTGTTTCCACCCCGGCCTGGTGCGCCCCATAGAACGGCACCGTCTGTTTGCCGGAAAAGCCTGCGCTGTCTTCACCGCCGCGGGCGGCGGCACCCATGACCCCATAGGTGCCGCCGATTCCCGCTGCGAGTCCAGCGCCGGCCCCAATGCCCGAAGCACCGAGGAGTCTGCGTCTGGAGATCTCAGTCATTGTTACTTTTTGTCGTCGCCGTGTTCGTGGTCACCGTGTTCTTCGTGACCTTTGTCGTCACCGTGTTCGCCATGGTCGTCGTCGCCGCCCTTGTCGTCACTGCTTTCGTCGTCGCCGTGGTCCATGTGCTCACCGTGATCGTTTTCGCCCGGTGCGTACTCTTCCTTGGCGCCGGTGAATTCACGGGCGGCAGCGGTGATCTCAACATCGCCGGCCGAGGTGCTGAGGGTGATCTTGACTTCGTCGCCGGGCTTGATGTCCTTCTTGAGGTCCATGAGCATGATGTGCTCGCCACCGGGCTTGAGCTCAAGCTTTTCACCGGCGGGGATTACAAAGCCGCCTTCTTTTTCTTTCATGCTCATTCCGCCCTTGCCGTCGGACGTGGTCTCGTGCAGTTCCACGGTTCCGGCAACATCGGTTTCAGCATCAGCGATGATGATCTCCTGTTTGCCTTCGTTATCGATTGTGGCGAAGACACCGGTCATGCCCTTGTCCTTGGACACTGCCTTTGTCCACGGTTCGTCGACCTTGAGAACGTCAGCGGCAACAGGATCCGCACCGCAGCCGGCCAGGGTCAAGGTTGCGGCAGCGAAAGCAGCCAGAAGGGTCTTGCGGAGTTTCATGATTGTCCTTTCGCACCCGCTCATGGGTGCACAAATAGGGGGCATGCGCCCAGGGAAGCGGCGCGCGGCCGCGGAATTTTAAGGCCTGCTCGCGGTCCGTTGCCGCGGGGCAGGATGAGGGCTTCCAGCAGAAAGTCCCGTGCGTGTCACACGGCAGCGGGAGGACCGCGCACCGACACCGAGCTGAAACGCTCCGAGGTGCCTGGATTGCGGGTGCGAAACACACCGGGGCGCTGAACGCGGCGGACTTGGGGCAGCGCACCGGCGAGAAGAACGAAGACGAGCGGGCCCACGACTTCTGTGAGCACCGCTTCGATGGATTGTTCGCCGAACAGCACGAAGCCTGCCGTGAAGACGACGGCAGCGATGTGGGCGGCCAGCATGAGCGGAGCGGAGTGGTCTGCGTGGCTCGCGGCGGAGGGCGCAGCGGTGCCCCCTTCAGGTGATACAAGCCCCATGCAGAGCGCATGGGCGGAAGTCTCCAGGAGTGAACCCGATCCGCGAGGTGTCGGTGCGGCGATCGAGGCGAAGGTCATGAAAACGTGCAGCAACCACTGTCCTGCTGCGACAACGGCAACGACCGAGAAGATACGCAGCCGGAGGGCCGAAAGGACGATTCCCAGCCAAGCGGCGACGAGAAAAGCGAACAAGCACGCTGCCGCCGAAGCTGCGCCGCCGGCACCGGTGTGGAACACCAGACCGCTGAACACAGAAAAGAAGGCCGCGGCGCAACCGCGAAGCATGCGAGCACGCCGCATGCTGAGCTTCTGTTCAGCAGTCATGCTCGCATTCTATCGAGCGGCAGACTGCTCTCCACGGCCTGCCGAATTCAGTCGACCACAGCCCCTCTTGTCCGCAGATGTCCGCAGAGCCTCATTTCTGCGCGGCAGTGCCCGTCGTCTGTGCGCGCGGAATAGAGGGGAGCTTGGGGTAACGTTTCAATAACAACGAAACGCTTGCATAACCCCTGGTCAGATGGGGTATTCAGACAATTGTCCAAAAAGTGAGCCGAATCTGATCACGCACTTCCAGCCGCCTGAAAGTGCTCTGTGTTTACAGTGGAACGTTGCCGTCGTCCGATTTTCGGCCGTCGGCGCCAATGCCCGCGCCACCCGGCGCGGATGTGCACAGTCAACCGGAAGGTGGCCACCCAGTGGCATTAGTCCGTGCATCGCACGTCTACAAAGTCTTTGGCCAACACGAAAAAGAAGTCATTCGCCGCATTGAGAACGGCGACGACCGCGACGACCTGCGCGATTTGGGAACCGCGGCCGTCATCGACGCGAGCTTCGAAGTCGAACGCGGTGAAATCTTCGTCGTCATGGGGCTCTCCGGCTCTGGAAAGTCGACCCTCATCCGCACCCTCAACGGGCTGTGGAGCACCAGCTCCGGCTCCGTTGAGATCGCGGGCAAAGACATCTCGAAGATGAACGCCACCGAGCTGCGGGCGGTTCGCCGTGACCATATCTCTATGGTCTTCCAGCACTTTGCCCTCATGCCTCACCACACGGTGCGCGAGAACGCCGCCTACTCGCTTCAGCTGCAGGGTGCGGACAAGGATGAGCGCCTGAAGAAGGCAGACGAATGGCTTGAGACCGTAGGGCTGAAGGGCTGGGAGGACAAGTACCCGTCCGAACTGTCCGGCGGTATGCAGCAGCGCGTCGGCCTGGCCCGCGCCCTGGCCGCGGAGACCGACATTCTGCTGATGGACGAGGCGTTCTCAGCTCTCGACCCGCTTATTCGCCGGGAAATGCAACAGCAGCTGGCTGAACTCCAGCACACCTTGAAGAAGACGATCATCTTCATCACCCACGACCTCAACGAGGCCATGTACCTGGGCGACCGGATCGCGGTTATGCGCAACGGCCGGATCGCCCAGATCGGTACGGCTGAGGACATTCTGTCCAATCCTGCTGACGACTACGTCCGCTCCTTTATTCAGGACGTCGACCGTTCGCGCGTCTACACCGCGCAGTCGGTCATGGGCCCGCCCACGAAATCGATCTACAACACCGCGGGGCCGAACGTGGCGATCAGGGAAATGCAGGAAGCCCAGGAATCGGCCGTTCTCGTCACCGACCGCAGCGGAAAGCTGCTCGGGCTCGTCACCGACGAGGACGCCGTCGGTGCTGCCAACCGCGGCGAACGCACCCTGGACAACATCATCCGCACCCAGGACATCCTCACCTGCCAGCCGGATGCTCAGATCGCTGACCTTTTCGCTCCGTCTGCCGAAGCCCCGGTGCCGTTGTGCGTTGTCGATGACAAGTGGAAGCTCTTGGGCGTTGTTCCCCGAGTCAAGCTGCTGCAGGCAATGGGCACTGAGTCCACCGCCACCGGCGAACTTCCCGCAGTCGCACCGGTACCGCAGCCAGAGACGAACGATGACGAAGACACAGATACCGCAACCGGAAAGGAAGCGTGAGCATGAACCCGCTTGAACCCCACCTGCCGCTGGGCGAATGGGTCGACACTTTCCTCATCTGGTTCCAGCAGCACTTCGACTGGCTTCTGTCAGCCATCACCGATGTGCTCTCAAGCATGTACTCCGGGCTGAACTGGGTTCTGGAAACTCCGCACCCGTTCATCATGATCCTGATCTTCGCGGCGATCGCCTGGGCTGCCGCCACGTGGCGTCTGGGCCTTGTCACGGTGATCGGCTTCTACCTCATCCTGGCTCTGGGCCAGTGGGAAAACGCCATGAGCACATTCGCGCTCGTGATTGTGGCGGTGATCTTCGCTCTTCTCATCTCACTGCCGATCGGCGTGTGGGCCGCGAAATCCCGCGTTGTTTCGACCATTGTCCGGCCGATCCTCGACTTCATGCAGTCGATGCCCGCTCTGGCCTACCTGGTTCCGGCAATCGTCATGTTCTCCGTCGGTCAGGTGCCCGGTGCGATCGCAACGATCATCTTCGCGCTGCCTCCCGGCGTGCGCTTCACCGAACTGGCCATCCGCCAGGTTGACGGCGAGGTTGTCGAAGCAGCCCAGGCGTTCGGTGCAACACCGAGCCACATTCTGTTCAAGGTGCAGCTGCCCCTGGCGCTCAAAACGATCATGGCCGGCATCAACCAGGTCATCATGTTGGCCCTGTCAATGGTTGTCCTTGCCGGTATGGCCGGTGCTGAAGGCCTCGGCGGCGCTGTCATCGGCGCTATTTCCCAGCTGGACGTGGCTATCGGCGTTGACGCCGGTGTCGCAGTGGTCGTACTTGCCATCTTCCTGGACCGCGTAACGGCAGCACTGGGCAGCCGCAACAGCGAGCACACCACAGTTTGACCCAGACCGACCGATGAAAGAGCCGTGCAGAGCGAAAGCCGCGCACGGCGCGCCGCTACCGAAGCGGACTGATGTGAAAAAGGAGAGAAACATGAAGTTTCCGAGAATTGCAAAGGTGGGAGCTGCGCTTGCCGCTTCCGCACTCGTGCTGACCGGCTGCGGCAGCGCTGACAGCGGCGACGGCGGCGACACCGCTGCCGGAGACAAGAACTGGGCCGACTGCATCCCCGGGTCCGAAGCCAAGGACGTTTCCGGCGAAGATGCTGACGACAACAAAGAGCTCACCATCGGCGCGTTCAACGGCTGGGACGAGTCCTTCGCCGTGTCGAACCTGCTGAAGAACAAGCTCGAAGACGACGGCTACACCGTCGAAATCAAGGCATTCGATGCTGGTCCTGGCTACACCGCAGTTGCCAACGGCGATGTCGACTTCCTCGTTGACGGCTGGCTGCCGCTGACCCACGCCGACTACATCAAGAAGTTCGGCAACAAGCTCGAAGAGCAGGGCTGCTGGTACAACAACGCCAAACTCACGATCGCCGTGAACGAGGACTCCAAGGCCAAGACCATCGAAGACCTCAAGTCGATGAGCGGCGACTACGGCAACACCATCTACGGCATTGAGCCCGGCGCGGGTCTGTCCAAGGCCGCCAAGCAGGCTGTTGAAGACTACGAACTGTCCGACATGGACCTCAAGCTCAGCTCGACGCCAGCAATGCTGGCTCAGCTGAAGAAGTCGACCGAAGACAAGAAGGACGTCGCCGTGACCCTGTGGCGTCCGCACTGGGCCTACGATGCCTTCCCCGTCCGCGACCTTGAAGACCCCAAGGGCGTTATGGGCAAGGCTGAGGTCATCTACTCGTTCTCGTCGAAGGGCTTCGGCGAACAGAACCCGAAGGTCGCCCAGCTGCTGAAGAACCTCGTTCTGGACGACGAGCACCTGTCCAGCCTTGAAAACGTCATGTTCTCTGAAGACAACTACGGAGGCAAGGAACAGGACAAGGCTGCCCGCGAATGGATGGACGACAACAAGGACTGGGTCGAACAGTGGGAGAAGGGCGAGCTCAAGGGCGAACCCAACCCTGACGCCTGATCGCAGACGTCTGATTCAGCCGACAGGCTGAACTTCTACTAGACAGCAGTGGGGCCGCGGAAAAATCCGCGGCCCCACTGCTGTGTGCGCACGCAGCTACATCTTGAGCCAAATATCCTCTGCGGGCTTTTCGACAGCACCCAGCTGGAGGGCATCGTGCATCCAAGCCGGGCGATCTCCGGTGTCGGGCAGAACAACAGCCGTTTCTGCGAACACAACGCTGAACTGGTGCGCCAGAGCGGCAGCAGCGGTAGCCCAGACGGCACCTCGGCCCTCTGCGTCCGGCTCTGAATCGGCGCCTGCCACAATCAGCCTCTCAATGCCCATGTCCTGCAGTCCCAGGGCGAGGTCGTCATAGGACTCAAAGGCGTCCAGGGTGGGTGAGGCCAGAATAAGATCGTCTGCCGTGGGAGCGGCAGCAACCGGATCAGCGCCTTCAATCGGTTCGGCAAAAGCGGACTGTTCTGCCGGAGCAGTCACGTAGGCAATGACGCCGTCGGCCATACGGGCTTTGTCAAGAAGCTGGATCAGCGGTGTGACGGGAACCGCTGATTCGTGCGTGTTGATGAGCATGAGAGCATCCATGCCCCCATTTTGTCACGCCTCTGAGGCGGGCCCTTCCGAAACAGCGCCCTCGGAAGCACTGCCCCTGCGCAGCGCCTCCAGGCCGTCGGCAAAGGCCCAGCGCAGCAGAGCCGTGTCCGCGGCCAGCGACACCATCCGAAAGCCCATGTCGGACCAACGGCGGGCAAGTTCGACGGTCGGGGCGAAGATGCCGGGTACCTTGCCGTACGCGGCACACGCTTCCAGAACCTGTTCGAGGGCGCGTTCGAGCACGGGAGCGGTGAAGTTTCCGGGCACCCCCAGATTCGTCGACAGGTCGAGCGGACCGACAAACGGCACGTCGACACCGGGCAATGCGGCGATAGCGCTGACGTCGTCCAAAGCGCCGGGGGTTTCGATCTGCGGGAGGAAGAACGTGCGGGCGTCTGCTGCGCGCTGTGCGACTTCCGCCGGTCCGCCCACGTACTGGTCTCCGGCAATTCCAAAAGCCGAACCGCGCACGCCCACAGGCGGGTACTTGGTCCACGAAGCGATCCGCTCGGCTTCTTCAGCCGATTCAACCCACGGAACCATGATGGCGTCAGCGCCCGCGTCGAGCGCTGTAGACACCAAGTGCTGGTGCGGGCCGGGAACTCGCACCACCGTCGTGATGCCCGCCTGTCGGCCCACCGCGATGGGGGCTCGCGCAGAGTCCAGGCCAAGGCCCGAATGTTCGAGATCCAGCAGCACCCAGTCCGCTCCCGCCTGTTTCAGCAGGGTCGGCAGTCCGGGACTGAAGAACTCGATCACGAAAGTGCCGAACACGGGCCGGGTCCGCGCGGTACGCAGCAGCGGGTTTTCGCGGCTGGTGTCTGCTTCACTCACGGTTTTCTCCTTCGCTGGGCTCATCATCGAAATCAGCGCGGGGTTCGCCTGCGTCCCGGTCCTCCGACCGGTCCTCACCGCGAGCGGCTTCAGCCTGGCTTTCAGGGCCCGACGGGTCCGTTCCGCCTACGTCCAGCCCACCGGCGGCTTCGTCCGGGGAGGCATGCGGCGCATCGTAAGAATCATCATCCGCACTCCCCTGCCCGAAGGCTTCGGTGCGGGCGGTCACTTCGCGAGCTTCGGCGCGGGACACGGCATCGGCAAGCTCGTCACGGTACAGCTGTGCACGCCGCAGGTGACGGGTCCGGTAGCCCGCGCGGCCGATCATGTGGGCGCCGACCGGGGCGGTTGCCATCTGGAAGCACGCAATGAGCAGGCAGGTGGTGATCAGCCCGAAGCTCGGATGGGTGACCGCAACGACGATGAGCACCGAAATGAGGCCGAACACCTGCGGTTTTGATCCTGAGTGCAGGCGCGACAGCAGGTCGGGAAAGCGCATGAGCCCGGCTGCCGCGGCAATCGAGAGGACGCCGGACAGGAGGATGAGCACGCTCAGAATGATCGAAATGACGAGGCTCATGGGCGGCCCTCTTCTGTTGGGCTGGGGTCTGCTGTGCTGTCGGCCGAGGCGCCCTGGTCCGAAGCGTCTTGGCTGCTGGAGGGCTGGTCGGAGTCTGCGGGTGGGGCCAGCTGTGCCGTGTTCTCGGAGCGGGCCACGTAGCGCGACACCGCGACTGAACCGACAAAGCCGAAGAACGCCATGGCCAGCAGGATGAACTGCAGGTCAGTCCGACCGGTTACGGCCATGAACACGGCGAAAGAGCACAGCATGGTCGACAGCAGAACATCGGTGGCGATCATGCGGTCGAGGATCGCAGGGCCGCGGACGATCCGCGCAATGGCGACCGCTGCGGCAATGGAGAACAGCACAAAGGCTGCGGGCAGGACGACTGCTGCAACACGAGGATCAAACTCCATCAGGCACCGCCCTCTCTGCTGTTCTCAGCACCCTGCTTCGCTTTGAGGTCATCCATTGTGCGTCCACCCAGAACGGGCTTCTGCCCCTGGGCGATGCGTGATTCGTTGAGCACGTGGATGTCATGTTCCGAGCCGATCGCCTTGATGACATGCACCTCGATTTCCAAGGCCAGTTCGCGGGCGCGCTCAATCTGTTCGTCCGTGTTGCAGTCGAGCACGTGGAGGAAGATGACGCCGCGAGCGCGGTCAACCTCGGTGACGAATGTGCCGGGGATCAGTCCGGCGGTCTGCGCAATGACTGTGATGAGCAGGTCTGATCTGGTGTGCAGATCGACTGCGATCACACTGCCGGGAGCGGTTTTGCGCGACCTAAGCGCAACGGCCGCCACTTCGAGAGCGCCCCGAACCAGCTGCCCGGCAAACCATGCCAGGTACACCGCGAAATACCACGGGTTGATGCGGCCGGAAAGTTCGATCGGCGGCAGGTAGAAAAGGCGCGTGACAATGACCGCGACGATAATGCCGGCGACAATGTGCACAACTGACCAGGCGTCCCACAGCATGATCCACAGAACAACCAGTCCGGTGGTCAGCAGAAGCTGCCGCAGCAGCGCCCACCGCAGAGCCTTTTTGTCGGCGATGCGCGCCGCCTTGCTCTTAGGCTCCTGCTTTCCCGGCTTCTGTTTTTTCGGCGGCTGACCGGCCGAGGTGCCGGGGCCGCTGTGCGCGGTCCCTTCCGGTTTGGGTGTGGGTCGGTTCGTCATTGCTCACCTCCCCTTTCGTGGGCACCTTCGTGCTGGTCGGAGGCTTCGGAAATGTCGTCGGAGTAGCCCGGCGGGACGGATTTGCCGTCCGGGTTCGGTGTTTCGTCCTGTCCGACTTCGAACACTGCTGACACGTAGATGCGCGGATCGATGAGGTTGGCTGCCGCGTTTTCGGCTGTCCTCCACAGCGGTCCGGCGAAAACCGTCAGCGCAATTGACACCGCGAGCATCAGCACTGCGGGCCGGGCCATGGGGCCGGGCAGCTTCTCACGGTCGGGTTCAGTCGCACCGATTGCCCGTGCGCCTTTGATCGCTTTGATCTGGCTGATGAGCTGTTCGGTTTCCGGCAGCCGTTCGGGGGCTTCGACCGGGGAGCGCCAGAACACCTGGTTCCACGTGCGGCCCATGACGTAGAGCGTCAGCAGGCTGGTGAGCGCGCCGATGGCCACGAGTGTGATGGTCAGCCAGTCTGCGTCGAAGACACCGGCGAAGAACAGGGCCACCTTGCCGATGAACCCTGAGAGAGGAGGGATGCCGCCGAGGTTGAGCGCGGGTATCAGGAAGATCCACGACAGTGCTGGCGACAGGGTCATAAGACCGCCGAGTGCGCTGATCTTTGTGGTTCCGGTCCGCTGTTCGATGAGTCCGACGGCGAGGAACAGCGTGGTCTGCACAACGATGTGGTGGACGGTGTAGTACAGCGCAGCGGCCAGTCCCAGTTCCGTTCCCAGGGCGACGCCGAACAGCAGGTAGCCGATGTGGGATACGAGCGTAAAAGAAAGCATTCGCTTGAGGTCGGTTTGGGCGACGGCGCCGAGGATGCCGACTATGAGCGTCAGCCCTGCGACTATGAGCAGCGGAGTGCGCAGCGACTGGCTGAAGAACAGCAGGGTTTCGGTGCGGATGATGGCGTAGATGCCGACTTTTGTCAGCAGCCCGGCGAACACCGCGGTGACCGGCGCCGGTGCCGTCGGATAGGAGTCGGGAAGCCAGAAGGACAGCGGGAAGACCGCGGCTTTGATACCGAAGCCCAGCAGGAGCGCTATGTGGAGGAACAGCTGGACATCGTCCGGCAGCATGCTGAGTTTGACGGCCAGGTCGGCCATGTTGACGGTTCCGGTTGCCGCGTAGATGAAGCCTATGGAGCCGAGGAAGATGAGCGAGCTCAGCAGGGATACGACGATGTAGGTGGCGCCTACGCGCACGCGCTCTGGGGTCACGCCGATTGTGATGAGCACAAATGACGCCACCAGCAGCATCTCGAAGCCCACGTAGAGGTTGAAGAGATCGCCGGCTATGAACGAAGCTGCCACACCAGCGCAAAGGATGAGGTAGGCGGGATTGAACACCGACACGGGTGACTGGTCGGAGTCGTCGGTCATCTCCTGGCCGACTGCGTAGATGAACACGCTGAGGGTGACGAACATTGAGACCACCAGCATGAGCGCTGAGAGTCGGTCGACTACGAGCGCAATGCCGAACGGAAGTTCCCATCCTCCGACTGCGACCACTTGGATGCCCTGGTTGTCTGTGGCCCAGAGGAGCACACCGCTGATGCCGAGCATGGCCACCAGCGTCACGACTGTCACCAGGTTCTGCAGGCGCACGCGCATTCCCGCCAGCAGGTTGATGCCGGCTCCCAGCAGCGGCAGCACAACCGGCAGCGGAACAAGGGCTGCGAGTGTCATGAGTCCTCTCCCCTTTCCCGCTGCTGTGCCGAGGTGCCGTTTGGCTCATCGTGTGCTGTTCGCTGATCGTCTGGTTCGCCGTCGAGGTCCAGCAGTTTGACGGCCCCGGTGACGGGGAATTCCGCGTCACCGCCGAATTCGGTGTCGTCCTGTTCTTCGGAAACATCTCCCTCATCGCCCATGGTGGCGCGCGACTGCAGCCCGATGCGGATGTCTTCGAGGTCGTCGTCGAGGTTTTCGCGCCTCATGAGCCTCCAGGACCGGTAGATCATTGCAAGCATGAACGCGGTCACACCGAAGGTGATGACGATTGCGGTGAGCGTCAGTGCGTGCGGCAGGGGGTCTGACATTCCCGCCGTGGACAGGTTCTCTCCGTCTGTCAGGGGTGCGCGTCCCGGTTTTCCGGAGGTGAGCACCAGCAGGAGGTTGACGGCGTTGCCGAAGAGCACGATTCCCAGCAGCACGCGGGTCAGCGAGCGCGACAGCATGAGGTAGACGCCGCCTGCGAACATGACGCCCATGGCTGCGGCCATGATGAGAGGTACGGTCACAGCGAATCACCCCTGTGCTGGCCGGCACCGTCCAGCCGGTCGATGCGGCCCATGATGGCGTGCATGCGGGAAGTGTCGAAGCTTTCGTCAACGTCCGACAGCGCCTGGGTCAGGCGGCGTTCGTCTTCTTCCTGGTGGCGGTCCACCTGTGCGCCGAGGGTGCGGAGGATGTCGAGCATGAGTCCCAGGACGATGAGGTACACGCCGATGTCGAAGAGCGTCGAGGTGCCGAATGCGATGTCGCCCAGGGGGCCCAGCGGGATTTCCACGAACACGCTGGAGAGCACTGCATCGCCCCACAGGAGTCCGCCCAGGGCGGTCAGAGCGGCAAGCGTCATGCCCAGGCCCAGCAGAACTCCCGCATTGATGGGTGCGGCTTCTGCCAGTTCCCAGCGGCCACCGGCCAGGTAGCGCATGATGAAGGCGATGCCGGCCACCAGCCCCGCTGCGAAGCCGCCGCCGGGCAGGTTGTGACCGGCGAACAGCAGGTAGACGGAGAACACCATGACGGGGTGGAAAAGCAGCCGGACGGTGACTTCGAGGATGATTGACCGGTTGCGCGGGTTGAGCGTTCGGCCGGCCAGAAGCCAGGCGCCTCGGCTGCTGACTTCATCGGCAGCTTCCGGCGCGTTTCGGTAGTTCTGCGGGTAGCGGGACACGTCGGCGCCTTCGCTGGACACGGCGTCGTGAACCGGGTTGAAGCGCCACAGGATGCCCCGCTGGCGGCCGCGGGCGCTGTCTGCTTGCATGCGCTGCAGCGAGGCTCCCCGGTTGTTGATGAAGATGAGGCTGGCGATGCCGGTGGCGGCCACGACGACCACGGCGAGTTCGCCCAGGGTGTCCCAGGCGCGAATGTCGACGAGTGTCACGTTGACGATGTTCTTGCCGTGTCCGCCGAGCCACGCCAGAACGCCCCAGTCCGATGAGACCGGCCGTTCAGTGCGGGCGGCCATCGCCACAATCGTGCCGACTGCCATAACAGCGCCGAAGGCCACTGCCAGGGTGATGCGCACTGTCTGTTTGAGCTTCCGCTTGGGTTGTCCGCTGGACATGTCACCGGGCAGTCGACGCAGCACGAGGATGAAGACGACGAGAGTGATCGTTTCGACCAGCCCCTGGGTCAGGGCGAGGTCAGGAGCACCCTGGAAGGCGAAGAAAGCCACCATCGCGTAGCCGGAGATGCTTACGACGACGACCGCGGCAAAGCGCTTCTTCATCATGAGCACGCCGATGGTTGCGGCTATCAGTGTGGCCGCAACAGCCCACTGCTGCCAGCTGTCTGCGAGGGTCAGCCGGTCGGGCCACGTGCGGTTGAGCGCGAGCGCAGCGATGAGCGATCCGACTGTCACCAGGAGGATCACCGCCTGGTAGAACGGCAGCGAACCGCGCTGTGTGCGGGCGGTGACGAACGCGGCGGTGCGTTCGAGACCTTGGATTGCACGACGGTAGCCCTCGTTGAAGTCGATTTCGGGCACGTACTTGTGCAGGCGTGCGTCTCGGCCGGAGATCCAGGCCGTCAGCGCGCCCAAGAGGATGGTCGCTGCCGACAGGCCGAGTGCTGGGTTGAAGCCGTGCCACAGGCTCAGTTCGACGAGTTCGGACTCCCCGGCAGCCGGTGGGACGAACAGCACGTAGGTCTGCAGGAGGACCTGCAGCGCACCCGGGAACAGGCCAAACGAAACGATGCCCGCGGCCAACACCACGGTCGGCAGAATCAGGATTGGGTGGGTGTTGCCCGGTGCGACGGCTTCGACTTCTGGTTTGCTGAAGAACGCACCCCACACGAACCGCACCGCGTAGGCGAAGGTGAACACCGATCCCACAAAAATGCCGATCAGCGCGATAGTCGCCCCGGTGGAACCGTCGTCCAGCAGGGTTCCGTAGGAGGCTTCTTTTGCCACAAAGCCCAACAGCGGGGGCACTCCGGCCATGGAGGCCGCCGCGATCGTTCCGACTGCCGCAAGCAGCGGGTCTTCGCGCCCGAAGCCGGAGAGTTTGCGCAGGTCACGGGTTCCCGCCCAGTGGTCGATGATGCCGACCACCAGGAACAGCGTCGATTTGAACAGGGAGTGGGAGACCAGCATCGCCAGAGCGGCCATCGTGATGCTGGCTGTGCCGAAGCTTGCCATGACGGCAAGAAGTCCAAGCTGGGACACGGTGCCGTAGGCCAGAATGAGTTTGAGGTCGTACTGTTTGAGCGCCCGCCACGCACCCAAAAGCATGGTGCTGATGCCGACCGTCAGCAAGACGGGCTGCCAGCCGGGCATTGTCGAAAAGCCCGGCGCCAAGCGCAGGATCAGGTAGATGCCCGCTTTGACCATCGCGGCGGCGTGCAGATAGGCGCTGACGGGGGTGGGGGCGGCCATCGCGCCGGGAAGCCAGAAGTGGAAGGGCAGCAGGGCGGATTTCGCCATCGCTCCGACCAGCAGCAGAAGAACGCCCGCAATGACCATGGGGTACGTTCCGGAGTCCGGGTAGCCTGTCTGGACAATCCGGGTGAGGCTCATGGTTCCGTAGCTGGCGGCGAGGAACACAATGCCCACGAGCATTGCCAGACCGCCGAACGTGGTCACGATGAGAGCCTGCAGGGCGGAACGGCGGGACTGCACGCGCGTGTTGAAATGGCCGATCAGCAGGTAGCTGAAGACCGTGGTGCCTTCCCAGAAGATGAAGATGACCAGCAGCTCATCGGCAATCACCAGGCCGTACATCATGCCGGCAAAGGCCATGAGGACGCTGGCAAACCGGCTGAGCGACCAGTCGTCCGCTTCGAAGTAGCGCGCGCTGTAGATGAAGATGAGTGCGCCTACACCCGTGACGATGAGCGACATGATCCACGACAGAGCATCCAGTTGGAAGACGATGCTCATCCCGAGTTCGGGAAGCCACGAAAACTCCTGGCGCACAGGCGGCGCACCGGCAGCATCGAGCACCGGGGCCGAATTGAGGATCGTGTAGAGGAAGCCTGCCGCTGGAACTGCGGCGAGAATGAAGAACGCCCCGCGTTCGAAAACACGAAACAGCATCGGGGCGAGCAGGGCGGCGGCAAAGAAACTCAGAAGAATCGTCGCCATTGCGCCCCCCGGGGTTAGAAAATCAGTGAATATTTTTGCATACCCGGCTTTGCCGCGTGAGCATCACCCCTTCAGCTGGTGTTCCGCGAGCAGGAAGCCGTCGCGGTCGACCGCCGCCCCACCGGTGGCTTCGACGACCGCTGCGGCGAGGTCGCCGATGATGCTTCCGGCGGTTTTGCGAATCCGCCGGTGCGCGCGAGAGGAATCGTCGTCATCATCTGCGTGCCAGCGGATCGAGTAGGCCACCTGGGGGCCGTCGGCGAAGCGCTCCACGATTGTCGGCAGGGCGGTTTCGACGATGACGCCCAGTTCGATCAGTCCCCGCCCCTCGCCCAGATCTACGTCGAGGGAGTAGCCGTCGAGTTCTTGGTCTTCGGGAACATAGGCCGAGGTGTCGACCACCTTGCCTTCCGGCACCGCGTTTTTGATGTGGGGCATCAGGAGGTCCGAAGTGATCCAGTACGGGGAGAACACGGTGATTGCGGGGTGAGCGCTGGGATCGGGCGCGATGATCCGCTCGTGCCCGCCGGGTTCGGCATCGTCGGCTATCCGCACAGCAGAGTGCAGGCGGCGAGCGAGCGCTATGAGCAGTTCGATGCCGCGCTCTTCTTCGCGAATCGGCAGCCCGTTCGGAAACAGCTTTTCGATTCCCTCGGAGTGGAAGAACCATTCCGGTGGAGGCTCTGGTTCACGCTCTCGCGGAGTGGACAGCGCGTAGGCCTTGCGGAAAATGGTTGGGATCTGGGCTTCTGCGGCAGCGCTGGCAGTGATCTTCAGCGGTCCGGTCAGCGTGGAGTATCGGCTGAGCGTTCGCACAGCGCCGTCGGTTTCGACACGCGGCAGCACGTTTGACAGGAGAACGTCGATGTCGCTGTCGAGAATCGTGTTGTCGACAAGCAGCAGGTGTTGGCTTCGCAGGGTCTGCGGATCAGCGACCTGGGACATCAGCGTGGGTCCTCCTGGTTCATAGGTGCGCGGTAGAAGTTCTCAAAGGACCGCGAAGCCGTGGGGCCGCGCTGTCCCATGTAGCGGTTCGCGGTTGCCGGGTCGGCTCCGTAGGGGCGCTGAGCCTGCGCGCCCAGACGGAAGAAGCACAGCTGGCCGATCTTCATGCCCGGCCACAGGGTGATGGGCAAAGTGGCGACGTTCGACAGTTCGAGGGTCACGTGGCCAGAGAACCCGGGGTCGATGAAGCCTGCGGTGGAGTGGGTGAGCAGCCCCAGGCGGCCGAGGCTCGACTTGCCTTCCAGGCGGGCCGCGATGTCGGTTGGCAGGGTCACGACTTCGAGGGTCGAGGCGAGCACAAACTCACCGGGGTGCAGCACAAAGGGCTCATTGCCGTGGGTCTCCACCAGGCGGGTCAGTTCGGGCTGTTCCTGGGATGGGTCGATGACCGAGTACTTGTGGTTGTCGAACAGCCGGAAGCTGCGATCCAAGCACACGTCGACGGAAGCCGGCTGAACCAGACTTTCATCCAGCGGGTCCAAGCGGATGCGGCCTTCGGCAAGTTCGGCCCGGATTTCGCCATCAGATAGGAGACTCACGTCACCAGGCTACATCGGCCTTATACCACGCGCATTGAGCAGATTCTTAACATCGGGGCAAAAATCGTTTACAGTTGAACCTGACCTACACCCCGCACCGATGGTGCCTTCCCCTTTCAACCTCGTTGGGCGGGTAGGTGTCGTCGCCTTGTTGGGTGTGTTCACAACACAACCGAAAGGCTAACTGTGAAGACTCTTCCCAGTCTTGTTCTTGCCCCCGCAGTGGCCGCGGTTACAGGCTTTGCAGCCGTTCCCGCTTTTGCCGCTCCCGGGGATCAGGCCCCGGATACATCAACCGGCCAGAACTCCACTCCGTCATCTGACTCTCAAACCGGCCAGGTCAGCGTCTCACTCGCGCAGAGTTCGATTCCTGCCGAGCAGATCGCCGACAGCAAACAGGGTCTGAAGTTCACCGGTACGGGCTTCACCCCCGGAGACAAGGCAACCGTCACGGTCATCGGCACCGACGGAATCTCCTACACCCCTGACACCCAGCTGGCGGTTTCGAAAGCCGGTGTGGTTAAGGGCTCCTACTTCTTCTCGACCGAGAAGGATTCGAAGGTGCCCGAAGGCAGCTACCGCCTGTTCCTCACGGACGTGAAGACGAACGAAGCCACCGAACTGGCTGCGTTCACCGTCGGCAGCAAGGCCGCGGACAAAGCCGACAAGCCTGCAGAGTCTGACCAGAAGCCGCAGCCGGAGGGCTCGGCAAAGCCGGCAGGCGCATCGAAGGCCCCCGCGGGTCAAGGCGGCGAAAAGACCGCCGAGGCAGCGAAGGCCAGCCAGGCCCAGCCGAGCGAATCCCCCTCGACTCCGGCTGGCGACAAGGCTGAGACGAAGTCGGCCAGCCCGTCCTCGCAGCCGACGCCGTCTGAGACTCCTTCGCCGACCCCCAGCCCGACGAGCAAGTCGGCACAGCCGAGCGAAACGCCTTCCCCGACGCCCAGCGAAAGCACCAAGTCGGCACAGCCCACTCCGTCCGAGACGCCCTCGGCTTCCCCGTCGCCTAAGCCCAGCGAAAGCCCGACTTCCAGCGAGTCCTCGAAGCCTGCCGAAAAGGCAGACGACAAGAAGGACGACAAGGCTGAGGCAGACAAGTCCGACGACAAGAAGGCCGAAGACAGCACTCCGAAGGTCACTCAGGAACAGCTGCCCACTTCGACCGTGTCGTTCAGCTCTAAGCGCATCAAGGACTCTGACTTTGCCCTGACCAAGGAAGAAATCGCCCAAGTCAAGGTGCCCGGCAGCGCTTCGAAGAAGCAGAAGGACGCCGCTCAGAAGAAGTCAGCTGAATTTGCCAAGGCGGGCAAGGGTGCAGCCCTGACCCTGAAGAACGGTCTGCCCGGCGCCACATACACCTTCAAGGTGCAGGAACCCGGGGCTTCGAAGCCGTTTGAGCTTCAGGCCAAGACGGATGCGGCAGGCAATGCCTCGGTGTGGATCTACGCTTCAGAGAAGGCCGCCGCGGGCACCTACAAGGTGACCGTCGAAGGCAAGAAGGCCGTCGTGACCGAACAGGCTGGTGACAAGGCCGACAGCAAGAACGCCGACAAGGCATCTGAGGCCAGCAAGACCAAGCCTTCTGAGGCGCCCACCGTGAGCGCAACGGCAACCCCGTCCAGCACGCCGTCATCGACCGCCGAGGCTGCAAAGAAGGATGGCGTGGCCAAGAAGTCTGAAACCAGCACGGCCAAGCCTGACACGCCTGAAGCGGCCAAACCCGAGTCCGGCAAGCAGCTGAACTGGGCCGAGACTACGAAACTGGCTAAGGACAAGAAGTCCGGCGTCGGGATTGAGGACAAGGCACAGGTTGCTTCTGACAAGTTCACGGTCTACGCCACACGATCTGCACCGGCACCCACAAAGGAGACCCCGGAGCAGAAGAATGCTCCGGCACAGAAGGAAGCGCAGCAGCAGGACAAGCAGGCTGCCGCTGAGAAGACCACACCCTCCGCAGCCCCGACTCCGGCCACACCCTCCGAAGCCGAGGGCATGAACAAGACGCCAGCGGCACCGGAAGCTCAAAAGCCGGCGGCTGAAGGCGACGCGGAACAGAAGCCGGCAGAAGACGCCCAGGCAGAAGCCAAGGGCGACGACCAGGCAGAGGACACCGTGCCGGAAGCCGAACAGACCGACCAGGCTGACCAGTCCGATCAGACTGCAGCGGTCGACTGGGGCCAGGCAGACACCTCGGGTTCGCAGCAGGGCCGCGAACTTCCCAACACCACTCCCGGTGACGACTACGCACAGTCCCAGGAGCAGTCAGGTTCGCAGATGCCGCGCACCGGCGGGGATCTCACCGGACTTGCGCTCGGTGCTGGACTCGTTGTAGTCGGTGCAGCATCGATCGTCGTGACCCGACGCAAGGTGAGCGGCGTCTGAAAACAGCGGTATCTTGAGTACATGACTGAACTTGACCTCAGCGATGTCGTGTTCTCGGGAACACCACTGACAGACGGCCCGATCGGCACCTCGGAGCGCCTCGTCATAATGGGGCAAAGCGAGGACGTGGGGACTGCCCTTCGGGCCGTCTGCACCAAAACTGAGGTCTGCGCTATGGCGGGGGAAGCCACAGCGTCAGACAGCCTCATCCGCTATGCCAAGCACCAGCTTCGCGCCCTGACCTACAGCCGTGCGGCTGCCCGGTCAGGGTTTGAGCATGTGCATACGGCAGCCCGCTTCTTCGGCATCACCGTCGACGGGCGGCGGGCAGAGGAACTCGACCCCGCGGACCGCGGTCGACTGCGCTTAGCTGTCACGATCGCAGCCGCACTTACGCGGAACAGCCCCTGGCTGGTCTTAGACCGGCCGTTCGAAGGGATCCCCACACGTGCCCGAGCAGGTATACGAGGAAGACTGCTGGACGCACTGGATCACTTCGAACTGGGGGCTGTTTTTGCTCTCGACTCGGCCGTCGATGCGGGAATCATCGGCGGCCGAACAGTCGTTTTGGAACTTGATCAGGTTGCTGATGCCGGTGATTTCGGCCAGCAGCTTCGCACTCCGCGCTCTAACCTGGCCGCGGATCTCGCCGGGGTGAATGTGTTCTCCGGTTTGGCCAGGCGCGGTTGGCTTTCCATTGGGCATTCGCAGGTTCGCGCCAAAACGGAACTGGACGGCAAGGTGTTCGTCACGATTCCCACCGGCGCTGTCCGTCTGTCCTTTGACGAATTCTCACCGATTTTCGACGGCGAGGCTGTTTTCGAAGCCCTCGTCGTAGGTCTGCACGACAAGGATTCGAAAGTGCAGATCACGCTTTCTCCATCCGATACCGAGGTGGGGCTGGCTCTGCAGTGCGACCTGTTCGACTTCAGCGCCGAAGCTGCTGAGAACTCCGAACTGCCGTGGGGTGTTCTCCACCCGGACCTGGGCGCGGACATCGCCAAGCAGAATGAGGCTGTGCGCCCCGGCACTCGCCTGTGGGTCGAAGTGGACACCGCGCAGATGCGCGCCTATCCCGTGTCAGACGCCGCACCGACGGCTGTTATGAGCCCAAAGGAATGATATGCGCAGATGGTTGAGTGCGGCTGTCGTCCTGTTTGTTCTGGCGGGCTTGAGTGTGCCTGTTTTCAATCTGACTCGCTACTCCCCCGCGACTGTTGTCAGCCGCTATCTTGGCGCTTTGGCCGATGGTGACGGCGCACGGGCCCGCGGCTTTGTCATTGGACCCGATCTGCAGAGCACTGACGGCATGACCGACGAAGTCATTGACGGCGCTCAGGGTGTGCCCACCCAGGTCAAAACGAAGGTTGAGGGGTCTGAAAAGAACACGGCAATGGTCCGCGCGGACTATGTTCTCGGGTCGAGTCCGCACTCCACGGTCTTCACAGTCGAAAGGCTTCCGCGTTCGTGGGGCCTGTACAGCCAGTGGAGAATCCGAGTTGACGAATGGCCCACGCTGTCGGTCCGGGGTCCCCAGGCGCAGGCTGCCAACATCAACAATCAGCCCATGGAAAACGGCACGAACGCCGTTCCGGTTCTCTTTCCCCTGCAATACGGGATCGGCTTCAACCAGAAATATATGAAGGCCGACTATGAGACTGTTGACGTCGTAGAACCCGGTGAAGAGCACAGTGTCACGGTCGAGGCTCAGCCCACCCAAGCGCTGAGCGAAGAGGCTCAGGCTCAGCTGCACAAACAGCTTGCAGACTGCACAAAGCAGAAAGTGCTCATGCCGACCGGCTGCACTTTCGGCTATGAAACGAACAACACGATCCTCGGCGATGTTCAGTGGGAACTTGTGTCCGCCCCGGATGTCGAGCTTGTGAACGATTCCAGTTCGAACGGGTCGGCCTCGCTCAGCAGCGGTGAGAACACAGACGGCAAAAGTGCTGGCAGCCGCAGTCAGCAGGACCAACAGTCAGGCGGTCTGCTCATGCGCTCAGCCGAAGCGAAGTTCACAGTCTCCGGCAACTACCGCGACGCCGTCACCGGCACCGAAACCGATTTCAGCGAAGAAGTCACCGCGCTGATCTCCGCCCGCATCATCCTCACCGAAGACGGCAAGGTAGAGGTAGAACAGATCGAACCCTGAAATGCCGAGGCGCCGCTCAGGCGAGCTTTTGAACTAGCCCGAGTGGCGCCTCGTCCGTAGATGGCGACTTGTCAAACGATCCTGCTATGCTGAGACCGATCGACCCCCTCCCAAGCCTCTCGTGGAAGCTCAAATGGGAGGGGCCTTTATCTTTCTGGGGTGCCGCATGAAACCTTCGCTGTCGTGGGACGAGCAAGTCGCCCTTCTAGACAACCGAGGCCTCACTATCCCTGACAAGGCGGAATGCGCCCAATTCCTCGCAGCGACAAACTACTACCGGTTCTCCGGCTACGCTCGATATTTCCAGAGGCCCCCTCATCTCGGTGACGATGATTTTCGGCAGGGCTCCTCGTTCGACGAGATTCGGGCAATCTACGACGCCGACGAAGCACTGCGCGCCCGGCTGGTTATTCCTCTCGCCCGCGTTGAGCTTGTGCTCCGGTCACACGTTGCCCGCGTCATCGCCGACAATCATGGCGCCTACGGCCGGTATCTCGACGAGGACTTCTACACCGAGATCGGCGACCGCAAATCGACCGTCGAATTCTGTTTGCGCGACATCGATCGGAGCAAGGATCGTCATATCCTCCGTTATCGGGAGGCCGGCATCGACCGAGCAGACTACAGCAAACTGCCTGTGTGGTCAGCCGTCGAGGCCTGGTCGTTCGGCACCCTGTCGAAAGTGATCGAACGCGGCGGCCAAGGCACACTTGCCGATGCGGTTGCGACGAGCACCGGGATCGCCAAAGCGGGATTCGCCTACCGTGTGCGGGCAATGGTCTATCTTCGAAACCGCTGTGCGCACCACAGCCGCCTGTGGCACCATTCTGTCCTCGATGCCGGGCCGACCCCGAACAACGTGCGCCACAAGGCAAAGCGGGTAGCCGGACAGTTCGAACCCCGGTCCGTCCTCGACGTGATCGCCTCGCTCGACGATATTGCGTGCCGAACCGGAGTTGCTGACCCGCTTCTTCCGAGGCTCGTTGCCGACTACGGGCGGAATTCTGCATTCTGGCAGGGTCTGGCCAAGCCGCAGAGCCCGCGTGATCACGGTCGTGACGGGCCCTGAGTGCCCCCCCCTGCGAAGACGGCAAGGTAGAGGTAGAACAGATCGAACCCTGAAATGACGAGGCGCCGGTCAGGCGAGCTTCTCAACTCACCTGAGCGGCGCCTCGTCATTGAGGAGTGTGTTCAGACCCCGCGCAGGTCCAGGTCGAGGCGGTTTGGGCCGCCTTCGCGGATGACCAGCGGAATACCCCAGTCCTGCTGGTACAGGTGGCAGGCGGCGTGCAGCGGGATTTCGCCGCCCGGTTCGCCGTCGCAGGATGCCGCGCGGGCCGTCACGTGCAGAACACCTTCGCTGTGGCCCTCGGCCAGGGTGATGGTGCGTGTCTGTCCCTCCGCTCCCCCGGCGCCGTCGGCGATGAGCTCGGGTGGGGTTGATGAGATCTGCAGCCAGGTGGGGTCACCCCAGCGGTCGTCGAGCTTTTGGCCCTGCGGGACGGTGAAGTGGACTTCAACGTCGATAGCTCCCGCGCCGATTTCCGTGGGCGGCCGCTTGGTCTGTTTTTGGCCTTCATTGACTTCGAGCGCTTCGGCAGGGATTGTCACGGCGGTCAGTGAGTGGTTGGCAGATTCTGCAACCAGCAGATAGGGGTCGCCGTCTTCCGGGGTGACCACGAGGATGTCGGAAGGTTCGCGCAGGTTACGGGCGAGTGTGGAGACTTCGTCGCTCGTGCGGTCATAGCGGCGGATGGCGCCGTTGTAGGTGTCGGCGATCGCAATCGAGCCGTCCGGCAGTTCCGCCACACCCAGCGGGTGCTGCAGGCGGGCTTCGGCTGACGGTCCGTCCTGGAAGCCGAAGTCGAACAGGCCGGTGCCCACATAGGTTTCAACCGTGCCGTTTGCCGGGTCGAGGCTGCGCAGAGCCGAGGTTTCCGAATCTGCGAGAAGCACCTTGCCTTCGGCAGTGAGAGCCAGCCCGGACGTCTGAGCGAACCACGCTTCTTCCGGTCCGCCATCGGTGAGGCCTTCGTTCATGGTGCCGGAGAACAGGCGGACGGTGGCCTTTTCCGGGTTGAACGCCCAGATGGTGTGATTGCCGGCCATCGCGATGATGACGTCGCCGGTTGCGGGCACAAACTGCACGTCCCACGGGCTGGACAGCTTGATGCCGCGGGCTGGGCCGTTATAGCGCAGTTCGGTGCTGCGACCTTCGACGGTGTTGTCTGCAGCGCCGACCATGTACTGTTCGCCGGTGCCCGCGACGGTTGTCACTTCGCCGGTGTCCAGGTTCAGGCCGCGCAGGGCGTGGTTGACGGTGTCGGCGACAACCACGTGGTAGCCGACTTTGGCGGCCAGTTCTGGGCTGAGCTCAGCCAAGCCGCCGGGCTCGGAAAAGCGCGCTTGGGCGGTTTCAGTGTTGGCTGCGTCTGTTGAGACGCCTGTCGAGGTGGCAGAGGCAAGCGCCGGGCCGTCAGCGAAGCCGCGTTCTTTGGCCCCGAAGCGGCGCAGTTTTGTCACACCGTCAGGGGCGTATTCGACAAGGCTGTGGTGGCCGGAATCGCCGACGAGGATATTGCCTTCGTGGCCGGCGGTTTCCAGGCGGATGAGTTTGCCGGGGTAGAACAGTTCACCTTCGCGCGGCTCCGGTGCCACGTAAGGGTCGTCGCCGGAGCGCAGGGTGCCCTTGGCGCGGTGTTCTTCGACGAGGTCTTGGATGAGGCTGGTGATGCCCTTCGAGTGGCCTTCACCGGACATCTTCGCCACCAGGTAGCCCTCGGGGTCGATGAGCGCCAGTGTGGGCCACGCCCGGGCGGTGTAGGCCTGCCAGGTGACGAGGTCGGGGTCGTCAAGCACGATGTGCTCCACCTGGTAGCGCTCGACCGCCTGGTCGACGGCCTCCACGGTGCGCTCGAATTCGAACTTCGGTGAGTGCACGCCGATGACCACGAGTTCGTCGTGGTACTTTTCTTCGATTTCGCGCAGTTCATCCAGCACGTGCAGGCAGTTGATGCAGCAGAACGTCCAGAAGTCCAGCAGAACGATTTTGCCGCGCAGATCCTGCAGTGAGAGGTCTTTGCCGCCGGTGTTGATCCAACGCCGCCCCACGAGTTCGGGTGCGCGCAGACGGGGTGAGGAAAGGTCAGTCATAGCGTTCATTGTTCCAAACAACGCCACAGCCGAGTGCAGCTGACCCGCTAGGCAAGACGCGCCGCCTGGTGCGAGGTGAATCGGCACTTGCTCGACCTATGGCGCCAGTGAAGCTCGTTGTCGATTGTCACTATCAGCTCACCACCATTTTGGTGCTATGCTTTCTACCATCATGATCAGCCCGTAGTCGCAAGGCGCGGGTTGATTTTCTTTTGCAGGAGACGCGCAGGATTGCACGAAGAAGTGGCTGCCGTCTTACCGATCAGTGCGGGGTGATGCGGCCTTCTTCGGGTGGGCCCAGGTGGGCGTGTTCGTTGAACGTGATGAGCCTGCGTCCGTCCGTCTGGCCCAGTGAGGCGTTGACGAATTCGCTGTTGAACAGCACCACCTGCTCGATTTCGCGAACAGCCCGCGCCGCATCTGCCGTTTCTGCAGCTGACAGCGCAGAACCAGCAGCGGGGCCTCGACCAGACCCACCACTTCGACGGCCTGCCACAGTGTCCAGCGGGATGCCCGCGCCGAAGTCGAGAAACGCTGCCGGCCCTGTTTCTTGGGTGAAGTCGTGCCCTTCCAGGCCGAAGTCCAGAATTCCGGCGGTGGAAGATTCAGCCGATGGCGCTTCGAGAGCGTGTCCTGCGAAAACCTCCGGCCGGCCCGCCATGAGCCAGGCGAAGATCACCGCGGACACACCCCCGGAGCTGATGATCAGCCCATCGCGACCTTCGGGCAACCGGTCACAGAACTCCCGGTACGCGGCAATGACCCTGCGCATAAAGGGCGGGAAGTCCGACTGTGCATCGGCCATCCACAGGGCCATTGCACGGTCCAGCCGTCCGGCCTCACCCGGCTTCATGTCCGGGGTGTAGTCGGCCATGACGCGCCGGTGATCGTATTCGTTGAACCGCTCGTCACGAAGAACCTCAGCACCGGCGCCCTCTGCAGCACTGCCCGCCTCGCCGTCACCCTCAGCATTGGCGCCGAAGATGATCCGCGCCGTGTCGATCTGCCGTTTGAGTGTGCCGGTGGCCACCACGGGCTCGCGCAGCTTCAGCGCGGAAAGCGCGCTGCCCAACAGCCGGGCCTGCTGACGGCCCAGATCAGACAGAACGTCATAGTCTTCAGCGTGCGCGGATGCTTGCCCGTGGCGGGCCAGAACAATACGAGCCATGTGGGCTATCAGATGTCGCGGGCTACGAGTTCGTCGAGGCTTGCAGTCGACAGCAGGTAGGGCGCAACTTCGAGTACCGTGACGGCACCCGTGCGGCCTTCGCGGGCCATGCGGACTGCGGCACGGCCGTAGGCCAGCTGCGCGGCAGCGGTGAAGTCGGGGTTGCGCTCAAGTTCGAGGGTGAACTCGACGGAGTGGTGTGTGCCGCCGAGGTCGCCCGAGGTGATGACGTGGCCACCGTGGGGCATGCCCTGGTGTTCACGGTCGAAGACTTCTTGGCTGACGAACTCGACGGTCGTTTCGTAGGGTTCGAAGTAGTCGGGCATCGACACGATTTCCTGGCGGATGCGCTCCTGGTCGGCTTCGTCTGCGACGGCTACGACGCGGCGGCGGTGGGCGTTCGCACCGGTGATCTCCTCACCGCGGCCTTCTTTTGCCGCCTGCATGGCCTCTTCTTTCGGCAGCGTGTACTGCACGCCGGCTTTGACACCTTCAACCCGGCGCACGGCATCGGAGTGTCCCTGCGACAGTCCCGGACCCCAGAAGGTGTTCTGCTGGGCGTTGGGGAACAGGGCTTCACCGATGGTGCGGTTGATGGAGAACATGCCGGGGTCCCAGCCGGTGGAGATCATGGCGATGTTGCCCCCGGCCTTTGCCGCGGCGTCCATCTTTTCGCGGTGGGCGGGGATGAGGTGGTGGTTGTCGTAGGTGTCGACCGTTGTGAAGTTCTCGGCAAACGACGCGGCCTGCTGGGGCATATCGGTAGCCGAGCCCAGGCACAGGAACAGCAGGTCGACTTTGTCTTTGTGCTCGGCAGCCTCTGCGACGGGGTAGACGGCAGCGTCGGTCTCAAGTGAGTCGCGGCGGGAGAAGATTCCGTAGAGCTCCATGTCCGGCTGCTCGGCTATCAGCTTTTCAACGCTCTTGCCGAGGTTGCCGTAGCCGACGATTGCGGCACTGATCTTCTGAGTCATCGTTTCACTCCTTCGCGCCTTGTGCGCATAGATTCTGAAACGGCTTGTTGCCCGCTCCGGGTGATTATTTTACGTCGTCAGCGGTGTCCGCGGCCTCAGCAGGACCGGCAGCTTCGCGAGCGGCTTTTTCTTTCTTGAGGGCGCGGCGTTCGCGGATGACTTCGATGGCCACGGGGATGAGCGACAGGCCGATGATGACGATGACCCACAGGTCCACGTGGTCGCGGATGATGGCGAAGGTGCCCAGGTAGTAGCCGGCCAGCGGCAGGACAAAGCCCCACGTGAGCCCACCGGCGACGTTCCAGAAGATGAATTTGCGGTACTTGTAGTGCGCAACGCCCGCAGCCAGCGGAACGTAGGTCCGCACGATCGGCACGAAGCGCGCCAGGAACAGCGATTTCCCACCGTGTTTGACGAAGAACTCTTCTGCTTGGCGCAGGTGTGCGGTCGACAGGATGCGCGCGTCGTCCTTGAAGAACCTGCGGCCGAACTTGTAGCCGAGGAAGTATCCGACTTGGTCACCACAGATGGCGGCAGCCCAGATGACGGGGATCAATAGCCACAGGGGAACGCCCATTGCCGGGGACATGAGGCCTGCTACGAACAGCAGCGAATCACCGGGCAGGAATGGGAACAGGACTCCGGATTCGATGAAGACGATGAGCGCAACGACCGCGAGCATCCACGGGCCGGCTGATTCGATGATCTTCTGCGGGTCGAGGAACGCCGGGGCGGCGATGATGTCAGCCGTCCCGGCTGAGGCGGCGGCAAGGGTGTCGAGCATGGGTTTCCTTCTGTGTGGTTCCCCAATACTATGCCGTGTTTTTCTGTGTGCTTGCCGCACGGTCGGGTGTGGTTTTCGCCTCGTTCGGCGTGGGCCCGCTCTGCAGCGCGGGCTGCGCCTTTTCACGGCGCGGATTGCGGTTCTGCGGCCGCCGAGGCGGAGTTCGGCTCCCCGGAAGCTCTCGTGTCAGTGCTCTGGTCTAGATTGTAGAAAACTCAGGAGGAACTCATGCAGCTTATGCGGATTGGTCAGCCCGGGCAGGAAACCCCGGTTGTCACGGACGGCGAACGCTTTTTTGATGCAAGCTCTGCGGTCAGCGAATTCGGCGGGGACTTCGGTCCGCGCTTCTGGGCGGAGGGGCTGCCCAAGCTCCATTCGCTTGTAGAACTGGGTCAGCTGCCGTCGTTTGATGCAGACGGCAAGCGAATCGGCGCACCTGTCGCCTCCCCGCAGGCTGTTGTGTGCATTGGCCTGAACTACACCGACCACGCGGCAGAAGCTGGCCAGCCGATTCCCTCCAACCTGGTCACGTTCCTCAAGCACCCCAACACGATCGTCGGGCCGAATGATCCCGTCGGCATTCTGCCGGGTTCTGAGAAGACCGACTGGGAAGTCGAATTCGCTTTTGTCATGGGCAAGCGCGTCCACGCACTGAATTCCCCGGAAGAGGGCCTGCAGGCAATTGCCGGCTTCACTTTGGCAAACGATGTCTCTGAACGCGCTTTCCAGAACCTCACACCACAGTGGGGCCTGGGCAAGAACATCCCCGGTTCCACCCCGCTGGGTCCGAAGGTCGTGACCGCTGATTCCATCGACCCGAACAACGTTGGCCTGCGCACCTTGGTCAACGGCGAAGTGCGTCAGGACGGCAACACGTCGAAGATGATCTTCGATGTGGGCACCATTGTGTACAGACTGTCGCAGTACATGACGCTCGAACCGGGCGACATCGTGTCAACCGGCACTCCCGCCGGTGTGGCAATGGCCGGAACTCACCCGTTTCTGACCGCCGGTGATGTCGTGGAGCTCGAAGGTGACGGACTGGGCTCTCAGCGTCAAGAGTTCTTCCAGCGCGAAGGCTGACGCTCTGTGCGCTCACCGCGCAGGTGGGCTTGTGCAGCGCTGGTCACACTGCTCACACTGAGCGGCTGTGCCCCGCTGCCGGAAGCCTCACCCGGCAAAACACCTGTCCCAAACACCAGCCCTACGGCATCCGAAACGGAACCCGAAGGGCAAAGCGCCCCTCCCACCGCACCCCTGCAGAAGCCGCAGGCCAAGAAGCAGCCAGGCGACGGTTCGGATGTCGGGCCCACCAGCCCGGGCGCCCAACAGTCACTGGCGGCACTGAAGAAGCTGCCCGTCAAAGGCAAAGCACCTGCTACCGGCTATGGGCGAGTCGAGAAGTTCGGCAAAGCGTGGACGGACACCGATTTCAACGGATGCCGCACTCGCGATGACATTCTGACCAGGGACCTGGTCAACATCACCCGCGATGGGCGCTGCAAGGTCACATCGGGCACGCTTGTTGATGCCTATACGGGTAAGCGGATTGACTTCAAACGCGGGCAGACCACCAGCCAGAAAGTGCAGATCGACCATATTGTTGCGCTGCACAATGCGTGGATCACCGGGGCACAGCAGATTTCGCAGGAACAGCGCGTCGAGTTCGCCAATGATCCGCTGAACCTCATTGCAGTCGACGGGGCGACGAACTCCGCGAAGGGCAACAAGGACGCCGCTTCGTGGCTGCCGCCGAACAAGTCCTACAGGTGCACGTATGTGGGTCTGCAGATTCGAGTGAAGGAAAAGTACTCCCTGTGGGTCACAGAACCTGAACGGGCAGCCATGGAGCGAGTGCTCAACAAGTGCTGAGACGGCGAAAGCCGGAGGTGTGAACGCGTGTGTCGTTGTTGAATGCTCAGGGTGTCCTGCGGCGCTAGGCTGGCCGTATGCATCCCTATGACAGCATCACTCGCAAGCAGATCGAAGAGCGCGGCAGCCGGAAGTGGACGGAGTACCCCGGGGCGATCGGCGCGTGGATTGCGGAAATAGACTTCGGCATTGCGCCGGTCATCCGCGAAGCGCTCAAAGTCATCGACGAAGACCAGCTGTACGGCTACACCCCTCCCGCTCTGCTGAAGGGACTGGGTGAGGCAACCGCGGAGTTCTACGCTTCGCGCTACGGGTGGGAATTCCCCGCTGAAAACGTGTTCCCCGTGTCCGATGTTCTGCTGGGCATGGGCGGTTTTCTCGACATCCTTGTTCCCCGCGGGGCCAAACTCGTTGTGCCCACACCGGCGTACATGCCGTTCCTCACGATCCCCGGTGCGTTCTTCCGCGAACATGTCGAAGTGCCCCAGAAGATTGTTGACGAACCGTCCCCGGAGCTGCTTGGCAGTTCGTCTGATAGGCAACAGGTTCCCGGCCCGCTTGCTGGGCGGCACTGGGAAATGGACTTCGATGCGATCGATGCGGCACTGTCCACGGCAGGACCGGATGGCGGCCCCGGCGGTGTGCTGGTGCTGTGCAACCCCCACAACCCCACGGGGCGGGTGTACACCCGGGCCGAACTTGAGCGAATCACTCAGATTGTCGAAAAGAACGGTGCGCTGGTCTTCTCGGATGAGATCCATGCGCCGTTGACGTACAGCGGTTTCCAGCACATTCCCTACGCGTCGACTTCGGAAGCTGCCGCACGGCACACGCTGACGGCCACATCGCACACCAAGTCGTTCAATACTCCGGGTCTGAAGTGTGCACAGCTGATCTTCACGAACGAGGATCACATTGCCGCATGGAAAAAGCACGGAACGCAGTTCTCAGGTTCGGCGGCAACTCCGGGTGTCATTGCGGGCATCACCGCCTACCGCGAGGGTGGGGAATGGTTGGCCGACACTCTTGGCTACCTGGAGCAGACGCGGGATTTCATTGCGGAGTTCGCCGCTGCTGAACTGCCAGAACTGGGCTATATCAAGCCGCAGGGCACATACCTGTCGTTCTTTGATGCGACCTCGCTGATCCCTCGCCTGCCTGCCGGTGTGAGCCCTCAGCAGTTCTTCGTAGAAGAGGCTCGGGTTGCCATGAACGACGGCGCCACCACTGGCCGTGCAGGCCGGGGCTGGGTGCGCTTCAACATGGGAACGCCGCGGCCGATTGTGCAGGAGGCACTCGAATCTATGGCCGCAGCACTGCGGAAGCTGTAACGATCACGGGATACCGTATCCCACAGCACATTTAGTGCATCTTCATGAAACTTACAGTAGTCTGTACGCTTGTAAGCGGTAACAGGTTACGTTGACAGGAATCGCCTGCTACTTGTTGCCATGAGTTAAACACGCCCCTCAGCTGCTCGGCGAATCACATAAGTCCCAGCATCCGAGGGGTTCGTCACCTCAGAAAGATAAACGTATGAAAACAAAGAAGCGCAGCCTTGGCGGCCTGCTCTTAACGTTGTTTCTGACGGCGTCATACCTGGTTGGAGGCGCCGCCCCGGCTAATGCGGACGACTTCACCTACCCTGGCGCTATTTCAAACGTCAACGTCACCTTCAACGGCAAGGACGGCGGCCAAGCAAAGGTCGATGACGAAGTCAAGGTCACGGCCAACTGGAAAGTTCCCAACGGAGCGCAGGCTGGCGAAACCTTCGGCATGACCCTGCCCAAGGAATTCTCGAACTACGCTGATGGCAAGTTCGCGGTTCCGGACAAAGAAACCGACGAAATCGTTGCTAACTGCGTCGTCACGAACGAACCGGCACCCACCGTTACCTGCACCCTGACTGACTTCGTCAACGGCAAGGAAAACGTCAAGGGCGAGCTGTGGTTCCTCGCAACCCTGGACGAAGAAACCGACGAGAACACGGTTGACTTCACCATCAACGGTCAGCCTGTGCCGGTTCAGGTTCCGGGTGACGGGGGCATTGGCCCCAAAGGCAAAGGACACGCGTCCGACGAACCGTACAAGTACAGTGCCCGCTCCAATAAAGGCAACGACATCATTGCGTGGGGCATTCAGTTCCCCAACACCCTCGCTGAAGACGGCACCGTTACGGTCACGGATGAAGTCATCGACAGCACCGAATTCGAACGCCACAAGGTCAACGACTTCGACTTTGAGGTTGAGTACCGCTACGTCAACGAAGATGGAACTTTCGTTGACGAAGAGTGGGCGCCCGTAGACGCCGCTGACTTCGAGACCAACGCTAAACAAGGGGATAAAGAATTCACCGTGACGGTGAAGAACGTTCCTACTGACAAGCGCGTTCAGTACCGCGTCCTCTACTGGACGAAGATGGACGGCGTGGCCCTCGAAAATGACGTCTACAAGAACACCGCCAAGGTCAACGGCAAGGACGTTGACGCCACGTTCACGTACACAGCAATCGGCGGTGGCAGCGGCTCGGGCGAAGAATACACCCGCTTCTCAATCGCAAAGTCGGTTGAAGGCGACGGTGCAGACCAGGTCCCGGCAGACACCAAGTACACCGTGAAGTACACCGCTGGCGACGAAGAAGACACGCTCGAACTCGCAGCCGGTGAAGAAAACCGCGTCAACTCAAAGCGCTACAAGATCGGCACCGAGTTCAAGATCACGGAAGTCAACCTTCCGGAAATTGACGGCATCAACTGGGGCGACTACGAAATCACCGGCGAAGGTGTTTCGAAGAACGACGACGGATCCTTCAGCGTGACTCCCCAGACGAATAAGCCGGTCAAGCTCAACCTCGTCAACAAGGCTGAGAAGCCGGAGCCCACGCCGGAACCGACTCCGGAGCCTTCAGAAGAGCCGACACCGGAACCCTCCGACGAGCCCTCTGAAGAGCCAACTCCGGAACCCTCCGACGAGCCCTCGGAAACGCCTTCCGAAGAACCGTCTGAGGAGCCCTCGGATGAACCTTCGGAAGAGCCCACGCCTGGTGCTTCTGAAGAGCCCTCCGAAGAGCCTTCGGAAACCCCGGCTCCGGGTGGTTCGGACACTCCGAACACACCTGAAACCGAAACCAACAACCCCGCGCTTCCGCGCACCGGTGCCAACATCGGCGTAGCTCTCGGCGCAGCCGTGCTGCTGATCGCTGCTGGTGCCGCAACCCTGATCATTTCTCGCAAGCGCACGCAGAAGTGATAAGGGCATGAGCTGACAGGCTCAACCCATAAGAAGTGCCCTCGCTGGTCAAACTGACCGGCGAGGGCACTTCTTTGTTATCGAAAGGCTTTCAGCCCGAAATCAGGCGCGCGCCCCAAAAACGCTGGAACCGACGCGCACGATTGTGGCGCCTTCTTCAATTGCCAGTTCGAAATCAGCGGACATGCCCATCGACAGTTCACTTGCATCCGCCGGCAACACTCCCCGCGCACGGAAGTCTTCTGACAGCTGTCGAAGCTCTGCGTAGGAAGGCCGAATCTCGTCGGCTGTTGTGCCGGGCAGTCCAATGGTCATAAGCCCGCGAATCTGCAGTCGCTCCAAACCGCGCACTTCTTCAATGAGCTTTTCGGCCTCTTCCGGGGCAACACCGAACTTGCTGTCTTCGCGCGAAGTGTTGACTTGAACGAAGACATCCAGGCTGCTGCGCTCCAGCAGTTCCAGGCGGTTGTCAATCCGCTGGGCCAAACGCATACTGTCAAGCGATTCAATGCACGCACACGATTCAACGGCCAGCGTGTGATTGACCTTATTGCGCTGCAGCGGCCCAATGAGGTGCGCCACCGGGTTCAGATCGGCCAGCCCCTCTTCCTTTGCAGTGAGCTCCTGCTGTCGATTCTCGCCGATCAGCCGGTATCCGTGTTCAATCGCAGCCCGAATCTTCGCAACCGGCTGTGTTTTCACTGCCAGGAGCACTTTGACTGCTTCGGCATCAGCTTCTGGATCACCGCCGCGGTATTCGCGCCCTGCCGTTGTTGCAGCAGCTGAGGCACGCTCGGCAACATCGTCCAGTCGTGCGCGAATCTCATCGCGCTCAGAATCAGTCAGAACCAACTCGTCAGCATTCTCCACGGGCCCTCCTCGAATAGACAGACAAATCCGCTCTAAGGGTAGCCGGGCCCGCCACAGCGGGGCTGGTCCACGGTCGACCCTGCCCCGCTGCATCCTGGACCGCTGACTTGCCCACAGACAACGAGGTGGAGGTCGGCACAGTGCCGACCTCCACCTCGGGAGTGAGTCAGGTAGAAGCCCGTCAGCTCCAGTTCTTCGGAAGGCCTTCAGCGTCGGGGTCGACGTTGCGGATCAGAGCCATGGTGTCGGCCAGCTCCCAGCCGTCGTCAATGAGTTTGTCGAGCTTGTCGGCGACAAGCTGTGCCGCATCCAGCGGAACACCCTGGGTTTCCCCACCGGCGAGCGCCAGGCCGAGGTCCTTGCGCATGAGCGAAACCGCGAAACCGGGCTTGAAGCCGTTGTTGGCAGCGGCGGTGTCGACTACACCGGGGATCGGGTACCAGGTGCGCAGCGGCCAGGAATCCCCGGAGGACACCTTGGCGATGTTGAGGAACGTTTCGGGCGACAGACCGAAGCGGTCGGCAAGCACAGCACCTTCGACAACACCCTGGGAGCTGATGGCCAGCATCATGTTGTTGACGATCTTCGCGGCCTGACCGGCGGCATCGCCACCGGCGTGGAAGATGTTTCCGGCCATCGGTTCGATGTACTTTTTGGCTGCTTCGAAGTCTGCGTCTTCTGCGCCGACCATGAAGGTCAGGGTGCCCGCAGCCGCACCTGTCACACCGCCGGATACGGGCGCGTCGAGGAATACGTAGCCGGCTTCGCGGGCCGCGCTGTGGAGATCCCGGGCGGTGTCGAAGTCAATGGTGGACGAATCCACGAGGATCGTGTCCTTTGCCGCGACTTCGAGCACGCCGCCTTCCGTGAGGTACACCGAGCGGGCGTGTTCGCCCTTGGGAAGCATGGTGAAGACGATTTCTGCATCCTTCACGGCCTCTTCAATTGACTTCGCCGGAGTGACGCCGTCTTCTGCTGCCGCTGTGACTGCGGCTTCGACAACGTCGAATCCCTGAACAGTGTGGCCTGCCTTGACGAGGTTTGCGGCCATGGGCCGTCCCATGTTGCCCAGACCTACCCAACCGATGATTGCCATCATGCCTCCTTGCAAATGGTGAGTACACACTCCTGAAAATTCATGATCAGCATAGCGCCGAGAATTGCGCAGATCACACTGTTCGGCCCGGTTTTCGGACGGCACTTGCGCACCGTGGGAGTGCGTCAGCGCACATGCCGCTCAGTAGACTGGCGCTATGAACGTCTCCCGTCCCCCGGTGTCGCCAGATGATCTGCTGGCCCTGCTGGCGGTTTCTCGCCTGGGCAAGTACACGGCGGCCGCGGCGAGTATGGGAGTTACGCACACAACCGTGTCGCGGCGCATTGCGAACCTCGAAAAGGCGGTTGGCGAAACCCTTCTGACCGCCACCCCGGACGGGTGGGAACTGAGTGCGGCTGGCCGCAGGCTCATGCCGGGGGCCGAAATGATCGAGAAGGCTCTCGGCTCAATACAGGTCGATTCACCGGACACATCGATGTACGGCAATGTGCGCATTGCCTGTCCCGAGGCTTTTGCCATGTTCTATGCGGTCGATGCACTCGCCCAGCTGCAGGCAGAACACAAGCGCCTCAACATTGAAATGACCACTTCCACGCAGCGAGCCCGCCAGCACCGGTCGGGTTTCGATGTTGAGATCGTGGTGGAGAAACCGGATGTTTCCAATGCCACGGTGCACCACCTGCGGCCCTATGAGCTGGGCTTCTTCGCCGCGGACAGCTACTTGGCGGCAGCACAGGCACCGCAGACCACGGAGGATCTGCGGGCGCACCGGCTGATCTACTACGCCGAGCACTCACTGGGCGTAGCCAGCCTGGAAAGCGCGTGGAACGTCCTGCCGGAACCAGCCGGGCACTTCTATTCGAACTCGGCACTGGCTCATGTTCAGTCATGCCGCCGAGGCGTTGGGGTAGCTCTTCTGCCCACCTTCGCCGGTGAAGGCCTCACCAGGGTGATCCCCGACTTTTCGCTGCCCGTGCACTACTGGGCTGTTGTCAGGCCCGAAGCACTGCGACGGACCGCCGTGCAGGCTGTTGTGCGCGCCCTCAGAGTGCCGGATAGCAGCTGAGCTTGGGTTGGAGCCCATGGAGGGTTTTTCAGGGCTGGGCCCCGCCCTTTCAGGGCTGGGGCTTCAGTCTGGGGGCTTTGTCAGACCTCACGCGGCAGACCATCCTCCGTCAATCGAATGTGCCGATCCCGTGATGACCCCAGCGGCCTCAGAGGCCAGGAAGACGGCCAGCTGTGCCACCTCGTCGGCTTCGGGCAGACGAGGCACAGCCGAATGTCCAAGGAAAACCTCTTCGAGCACGCTGTCTTCCGAGATTCCCCGGGTTCGAGCCTGATCCGCCACCTGCTTCTCCACAAGCGGGGTCATAACGTAGCCGGGGTTGATCGCGTTGGCGGTCACACCCTTCGGCCCGCCTTCCAACGCGGTGGTTTTCGTCAGCCCCATGAGTCCGTGTTTGGCCGCAACATAAGCCGACTTGTACGCCGATGCGCGCAGCCCGTGCACGCTGGACATACTGATGATCCGGCCGAAACCGCGCTCGTACATGCCGGGCAGAACAGCTTTTGCCAGAACAAACGGCGCCTCGTCACCCGGGAACCGAGTACCGGGTTTGTTTTCCGTAGAACGAGGCGCCGGTCGGCTGTGCCCGATTGTGCAACTTGGTCAGCGCTTGACTCCGAAGCGCTCGGCGTCGGCACGGTCGATGTCCGCGAAGTCGATGCCGCGGGTCTCTTTGGTGAACGCCAGTGCAATGAGCGAAATGACCGCGGCGATGGCAGCGTAAATGGCGATTGGAACAGCTGACTTGAACGTGTCCAACAGGAACACGGCGATGATCGGTGCGAAGGAGCCTGCGACGATAGCCGTGACCTGATAGCCGAACGAAACACCCGAGTTGCGCATGCGCGTGGGGAACATCTCGGACATGATCGCCGGCTGTGGGGCGTACATGAGGGCGTGGAACACCAGGCCTGCGAGCATCGCGATGAAGATGTTGAACGGGTCGGCCGTCGAGTACAGGGGGTAGGCGAAGAAGCCCCAGGAGGCCGACAGCAGAATCCCCACCATATAGGGCGGTTTTCGGCCCACAATGTCGGTGACCTTGCCGACAAGCGGCACCAGACAGGCGTGGATGGCGTGTGCACCCAACAGCAAACCGAGGATTTCGCTGGACTTGATGTCCACTTCAACCGACAGGTACGTGATCGTGAAGGTCACCACCAGGTAGTAGTGAATGTTTTCGATCAGGCGCAGACCCATAGCGCAGAAAATGCCGCGCGGGTACTTCTTCAGAACCGAGAAAACACCGTAGTCAGCTGCGCCTTCGTCGATGGCGTCCTTGGTTTCGTGGAAGATCGGTGCATCTGAGACCTGCGTGCGGATGTACCAGCCGATGAGCACAATGACGGCCGACAGCCAGAAGGCGATCCTCCAACCCCACGACATGAAGTGTGCTTCATCGAGCGTGGTCGAGAGCACCCACAGGACAGCGGTGGCGAGCAGATTGCCCAACGGCACACCGGCCTGGGGCCAAGAGGCCCAGAAACCGCGAGATTCCTTGGGCGAATGCTCTGCGACCAGGAGCACAGCGCCACCCCATTCGCCGCCGACGGCGAAGCCCTGCACAAAGCGCAGGAACACCAGCAAGAGGGGTGCGAGGATGCCGATCGTCTGATAGGTGGGCAGACAGCCCATGAGGAAGGTCGACACGCCCACCAGGATGATCGACAGCTGCAGCAGCTTCTTACGGCCGAGCTTGTCGCCGTAGTGGCCGAACACGATACCGCCGACGGGACGGGCGATAAAGCCCACCGCGTAGGTGACGAACGCCGCCAGAATCGGGGTGAGCGGGTTGTCCGACGGTGGGAACAGAATGTGGTTGAACACCAAGGTTGCGGCTGAACCGTAGAGGAAGAATTCATACCACTCGACGACCGTTCCGGCCATCGAAGCGGCGACGACCTTCTGCAGGCTGCGACGTTCCTGTACGTCCTGTGACATATCGGCTCCTTTGCCTCATGTTGCATTCGCCACGCTGCGTGTGGCTGTCGCTCACGCATTTGTGGGATGACTCACTATATGCCTGAGGCGGAGCATTGGACGGCCAGGAATCGCAATGAGGCGCTGAAAGAATGCGCACTCTCCCTGTGCCAGGACGCACAGAGGGCGGTGAGTATTACCTGCTCACCCGGGGCAAAGGCAGCCCGCCGACCCACATGGGCGATGGTGAGCCGTGGCGAGCACTGTTCGCGACTGAGCCGGGCGGCGCCTCGTGTGATGAGTCCGGCGCTCAGCGCTTGCGGCTGAGCGAGGCCAGGTATTCGTTGTATGCGCGCAGTTCGGCGTCGCCGGAGCGGGCTTCGGCGCGGTCTTTGCGTTTGGCTTCACGGTCGGAGGCTTTCGACCATTGGACCGCCGCAATGAACGCCAGAATAAGTGTGGGGAATTCGCCGATGCCCCAGGCGATTCCGCCGCCCAGCTGTTGGTCGTCCAGCGCGCTGATCCACGTTTGGCCCATGTTGCCGTACCAGTCCGGTTCGATGAGCACTTCAGTGGTCATGATTGAAATGCCGAAGAACGCGTGGAAGGTCATGGTCACAAGGAGCACCACGAACCGCACCGCGTGGGGGAAGCGCTTGACACCCGGGTCCACGCCGATCATGGCCTGTGCGAACAAGTAGCCCGCTGCCAGGAAGTGGATGAGCATGAGTTCGTGGCCCAGGTGGTACTTCAGCGCGTACCACATGATCCCGCTGTAGTAGAAGACGATGAGTGATCCGGCGAAGTTGATCGAAGCGACGATCGGGTGGGCCCAGAAGCGAATGTACTTCGAGTGCACCAGAATGAGAATCCATTCGCGCACCCCGCGTGAACCGTCCTGGCGCGGGTGAATGGCGCGCATGAGCAACGTGATGGGCGCCCCCACCACCATGGGGATGGGCACGAGCATGACGATCAGCATGTGCTGAATCATGTGGCCGGAGAACAGGGTGCGACCATAGACCATCGGGCCGCCGCACGTGACGTAGATGAGCATGGCCATGCCGCCCACCCACGAAATGGTGCGCCACAGCGGCCAGTGTCCGCCGCGCTTCTTCAGTTCGCGGTAACCCATGATGTACAGAACCGAGGCACCTATGCCGACAACCACCCACAGTGGGTCAAAGCGCCACTGGAGGAAGTAGTTGTACCACAGCGGTTCCGGCGGAAGGAGCTCGCCGGACAGGATTTCCGAGGGGGTGGGCTCGGCGCGCAGCTCCTGTGGGACCGGCGGCTGTGAACTGGCCAGCACAATGCCAATAGCCACAACAGCACCGAAAATGGCGATCTCGGCAAGAACCAGACGCCAGAATTCGGCAGCCGCGCGCATGCTCGAACCAAGGCGGTCAATGATGCGTTCGCGGTGCCAGAAGCCGATCAGACCGAGGATGACGGTGAGCACCGCCTTGATGATGACCAACTGCCCATAGGGAGTCATCCAGTCATCGAAGGTTTTGACGCGCAGGGTTGCGTTGACGAAACCGGAATAGGCCATGATGACGATCGAAAACAGTGCGATCGTCGAATAGCGCTTGATGATTTCGCCGAGATCTGGGCGGGCCGTGAGTGTGGGCGAAATAAGCGCGAGGACTAAGAGCCCGCCGACCCAGGCCATGACCGCCACCAAGTGCAGGCCCAGGCTGTTGACGGCTTCAATGTGCCCTTTGGCTTCTGCCGCATGCCCCATGAGCGCTTGCGGCAGCAAGATGAGCACCGTCAGAAGCGCCGACCAGCCAATGCCCGCGAAGCTGCGGGTGGCAAAGAGCACCATTGACATGATGATCGCGGAGATCACAACGAGCGACCACAGTCGCCCCGAATCAATTTGGGTGATGTAGGCGCCCAGCTGGGCGGAGAATTCGGCCTGTGTTGCGTTTGTCGCCGCCGTTCCCGCGGTGTTGACATAGCGCAGGATCAGCGTGGCAACTGAGGACAGGACGAGGACAACCGAGCCGATCTGCGCTGCCACCAGCGCCGCAGCCCACGATGGGTCGAGGTCCGCGTCGCCATCTGCTTTGCGGTCAGCCGAGCTTGAAGCCTCGTGCTCAGCCTCAGCGGCGGCGGTTGTCGCTTCATCGACTGCCAGGCTGAAGGCCGCTGTGGATGACGCAGAAGTCTCAGAATCAGGGCTCGCACCGGAAGAGCGGTTTGCGGCGGCGGCTTTTTTCCGCGCCTGCTGTTTGGCTTTCTTTTCTGCCCGCCGGGCCCCTGCCCCGCGACGGCGCCGTGGTTTGGAGCGCGGCAGAACGAGCATCATAAGGATGATGGCGCCGATGACGACAACAGAAGCCGCTTGGAAGAAGAATTCGGCAATGGGCAGGCCAATGCGACCAAGCGGACCGGAATCGCCGACGAGCAGAGGGTTCGTAGCGCCGGTGAAGATCAGCGCCCAAGCGCCGAACGCAGCCCCGATGACCGTGAAGAGCGGAATAGCCAAGCGGCGTGCGAGCACGGCTGCTGATGAAGCTCGCTTGGAGTCCGCAGAACCAGAGGAACGATCATTGGAGCGCATGCATTTAGGGTACTAAGCGCCACTGACACGGCAGTTGGGACATCGCGTTTTGCTGACGTGGACGCAGAAAGTGGACGCACAAAGCTGCGGGCACTGAAAAGCCGCAACGCCAGGACCCTGGTCGCTGCGGCTGATCTGCGCGGCTGCAGAAGAATCAGTCGCACATATCAGGCGAGGCTTTCAAGCTTCTTCTTGACGTCGCCGATGCTCGGATTGGTCTGGGTGGTGCCGTCCGCATAGAGAAGAGTAGGCACGGTCTGGTTGCCGTCATTGGCGGCTTCGACGACCTGAACACCGTTTTCGATCTCTTCGATGTTCACTTCGCGGAACTCAATGCCCTGCTGCTTCAGCTGAGGCATCAGACGCTTGCAGTAGCCGCACCACGATGTGGTGAACATGGTCACTGCGCCGGCTTCAGGAAGGAAAGGTTCGGTGATGTCGGACATGAACACTCCTTACGCAGAGTCTCGTGGTGTCTTGCTGAACTGGGAACGAAAGGTGAGGGAGCCTTATTCCCTCACCTTCCACCTCGAGCCCCGAAAGCGACCGAGGTGGAGGTCGGCTCACCGCCAGCCGACCGGCTGGGGATCAGCGGCCGAATAGGCGAGCGAAGACTCCGCCCGAACCCGCTTGCCCTTTTTCTGCGTCCGAGTGTTTGCCGTCGCACCACTGCGAGGCCGGCACCTGCTTTTTGACATCGGCCACGTGCTGACCGCATCCAGCCCACGTGGTTTTGCTGCACACCCGGCAGGTGACTGGTCGGCACATAGCAGAACTCCTTATCTGAGAGCCGCCTACGAAACCGGCAGCTGAGCTACTGCCCATTATCCCTATCTAAGGGCCCGTGTGCTTGCAGGGCGCACTCCCACAGCTCGTTCTGTGAAGCGTCCTGGGTTTAGTTCCGCTTCTATTAC
>NZ_KV802360.1:306242-437165 GCF_001810665.1 Brevibacterium sp. HMSC063G07 | reverse complement strand
TCCCAGAACCCCTGCCAGGGCCTTCACCCATTCAGAAAGACTTCTTCTTGAACGCCGCTGTTCGCTCTTCCTTTGCGCCCCTAGCACCCCAGCGTGCCTTGGGCGTTTTTGTCTGCTCTCTCAGCCGTGTTTTATTCGCCGCAGTAGGCTGGGAGCTGTGAAGTGAGGAGGCAGTAAATGCGCATCACCTTTCTGACTGGAGCTGGTCTGAGCACCGCTGCCGGTATACCTGACTTTCGAGGCCCGCAGGGTGTGTGGACGCGCGATCCTCTCGCAGAGCGCATGTCCACCCTGTCGTGGTATCTGAAGAGTCCCGAAGTGCGTGAACGCGCCTGGCAGATGCGCCTTGAATCCGGCATCTGGGCGGCATCGCCAACCGAAGCTCACTACCGCATCGCGAAAGCTGAAGAGCAGGCCGACGTCAAAGCAGTCGTTACGCAGAACACCGACGGCCTGCACACGCTCGCTGGTTCCACCCCGGCCAAGGTACTCGAAGTTCACGGCAGTGCGCGCACCTGGAAGTGCGAAGAGTGTGAAGCTTCCGGGCCCATGGAAGACATGATTCGCCGGGTCAAAGACGGTGAGCCAGACCCCGCATGCCCGCAGTGCGGTGGCATCACTCGTGCAACCACCATCCTGTTTGAGGAAATGCTGCAGACTGCCGTCATTGAAGCGGCCTTCGATGCAGCAGAGAACTGCGACTGGATCATCGCGATTGGGACCTCGCTTTCTGTCACTCCTGTGGCCCACATGTTCCCCATGGCCATCGAGGCCGGTGCTCGCGGTCTGATCCTCAATGCTGAGCCGACGCCATTTGATCCCTATGCCGACGAGGTGGTTCGCGGCGATCTGCAGGACACGGTCCCACGGGTGCTCGACGAGCTGCTTGAAACACCTGGCACTATAGAGGGATGAAGCCGATGAAGTCATCAAAATCTGCCCTGTCACATATGGCGATCGCCGCTGACCCGCTGGGGGAGGACGCCCCAACTGCTGAAGCTTACGAAGCTGTTTCAGCTCGTGTATCGAAAGTTCAGCGGTTCAGGGTTCTTGACATTCTCGGCCGCGTTGCCCAGCTGCGTGCCGAAGGCCGTGATGTCATTTCGCTGTGCGTGGGCGAGCCCGGCCAGGGCGCGCCGACTGCTGTGCGCCAGCGCGCTGCCGAAGCTGTTCTTGACGGCACTGACTTGGGGTATTCTCCGGTGGAGGGCATCGCACCCCTGCGCGAAGCTCTGGCAGGTCACTACAAGCGCTGGTACGGCGTGGACATCGATCCGAGCCGGTTCATTGTCACGGCAGGCTCTTCCGGCGCCTTCCAACTGTCGTTCCTCACCTGCTTCGACGTGGGCGATAGGGTCGCACTCGCCCGCCCCGGCTATGCCGCCTACAAGAACATCCTCAAAGCTCTCGGCATCGACGTGGTTGAGCTCGACTGCGGCGAGGAAGTCCGCTTCCAACCGACCGTTGAGATGCTGGAAGAGGAACACGAAAAGGCTCCTCTGTCGGGTGTCATGGTTGCCTCACCGGCCAACCCGACCGGCACCATGATCGACGCCGAGCACATGGCTGAGCTTGCTGACTGGTGCGATCGCGAAGGCGTGCGGCTGATCTCTGATGAGATCTACCACGGCATCACGTTCGGCGATTCCGTCGGCACAACCGCGGTCGAATGCTCTGACCAGGCGATTGTCATCAGCTCGTTCTCCAAGTACTGGGGCATGACCGGCTGGCGCCTGGGCTGGATGATCGTCCCGGAAGAACTCGTCGAGCCCATCAAGGCACTCGCCGGCAACCTCACGCTGTGCGCCCCCGTGCCGTCCCAGTTTGCGGCAATCGAGGCATTCTCAGAAAGCGCCTATGAAGAGGGTGCAAAAGCCGTTGAGGGCTTTGCCGCCGCCCGTCAGGCCGTTCTCGATGCCGTCGACGATCTTGGCTGGACGGGGCTTGCACCGGCTGATGGGGCGTTTTACATGTACGCGACGATCACCCCGGCTCTCGGCGAATTCGCTGACGCTGTTGACTGGTGTGCCGCGCTGCTAGAAGAAGAGGGCGTGGCCGTCTCGCCGGGCAGCGACTTCGACAGCGTCCACGGCGACTACGCCGTGCGCATCTCACTTGCGGCAGGCCATGAGGCCGTCGTTGAAGCTCTCGAGCGCATCAAACGGTTCCAGGCCCGCCACAAGGCCTGATACACGACCAGGTGAGAAAAGGGACGAGGTGGAGCTCCACCTCGTCCCTTTCCGTGCCGATTCTGGGGTCACCAGAACCGGCTCAGCGCTCACTCCTGGCGCAGTGAGGGGCGGATGGCATCGAGGACGGCCACGTCTTCAATTGTCGACGGAACAGCTGCGTCTGCTTTGCCTTCGGCGATTTCGCGCATTGTTTTGCGCAGGATCTTGCCGGAGCGGGTTTTGGGCAGAGCTTCGACAACGGTGGCCGATTTCAGTGCCGCCACCGGCCCGACCTCGACACGGACCTGAGCGACGAGTTCCTTTTCCAGCTGAGCGCGGTCAACGTCTTCGTGCCCTGCTTTGAGCACCACAAGGGCACGGGGTATCTGACCCTTGACCGGGTCGGAAAGGCCGATCACAGCACACTCGGCAACCGCCGGGTGGGACGCAACGGCAGCTTCGAGTGCACCGGCGGAAAGGCGGTGACCGGCAACGTTGATGACATCGTCAGTGCGGCCCATCACGTAGACGTAGCCGTCTTCGTCAACACAGCCGCCGTCACCGGTGAGGTAGGCGCCCTCAATAGACGACAGGTAGGAGTCGACATAGCGTTCGTCGTCACCCCACACGGTTGCGAGCGTTCCGGGCGGAAGCGGCAGGCTGACGATGATAAGGCCCTCTTCGCCCGGCTCCATCTGGTTGCCTGCGGCATCGACCACCCGCACGTCATAGCCGGGCACCGGCATAGCTGGCGAACCGGGTTTGATGGGGTATTCGTGCAGGCCGATGGGATTTGCCGCGATCGGCCACC
This sequence comes from Brevibacterium sp. HMSC063G07, assembly GCF_001810665.1. Taxonomy (NCBI): domain Bacteria; kingdom Bacillati; phylum Actinomycetota; class Actinomycetes; order Micrococcales; family Brevibacteriaceae; genus Brevibacterium; species Brevibacterium sp. HMSC063G07. The sequence goes on along the minus strand of NZ_KV802360.1, from coordinate 434,183 downwards.
CGGTTTCCGTCTGCCACCAGTTGTCGAACACCGGAATGTCCCGGCCCGTGGCCCGTCCAAGTTTTTCGGTTGTCCACTTGTAGGTTTCCGGGTCGAGGCGCTCCCCGGCCTGGATCCACGCCCGCAGGTGCTGCATGGGGTACTTGGCCATGAGTCCACCTTCGGGGTCTTCCTTGCGGATGACCCGCATGGCTGTCGGCGCACCGTAGAACAGGCGGACGTCGTATTCGTCGACCACCCTGAAGAAGGTACCTGCATCGGGTACGCCGACGGGCTTTCCTTCGAACACGATGGTGGTCACACCCGCCAGCAGCGGCGCGTAGACGATGTAGGAGTGTCCCACCACCCAGCCGACATCGGACGCACAGAAGATTGTATGACCGGGGTGCAGGTCGTAGAGGTTCTTCATCGACCACGTGAGTGCCACCGCGTAGCCGCCGGCATCGCGGACAATGCCCTTCGGTTTGCCCGTGGTTCCAGATGTGTACAGCACGTACAGTTCATCCGTCGCCCTGGTGCTCACCGGCGCCGCACCGCTTGGGGTCTGCTCCATCAGCTCATCGAAGGAGTACTCACTGTACTGAGCTCCCGAGGCGGTGGTAGCGTTCTCGCCCTTGATGTCGGCTGGGATCAGGTCGCGTTCATAGACGATGCTCAGAGCAGGAACGTGCTCGACTTCGTCAAGAGCCGCATCGACCATGGGCTTGTATTCGACCTTCCGCGACGGTTCGATGCCGCCGGAGGCCGACACAATAGCCTTGGGCTTGAGGTCGTTGATGCGGACTGCGAGTTCGCGGGCGGAAAAACCGCCGAACACAACCGAGTGAACCGCGCCGATGCGGGCGCAGGCGAGCATTGCCACGACCGCCTGCGGGATCATCGGCATGTAGATGATGACGCGGTCGCCCTTTTCCACACCCTTGTCCTGCAGCACCTTGGCGAAGCGGGCAGTTGTGTCCGTCAGTTCCCTGTAGCTGATCTTCTGTTTGGTGTCCGTGACGGGGGAGTCGTAGATGAGCGCGGTGTCCTCACCGCGGCCGGCTTCGACGTGACGGTCAAGCGCGTTGTAGCAGACGTTGAGTTCGCCGTCGGGAAACCAGCGGTACAGGGGAGCGCGCGAATCGTCGAGAGCGCGCGAGGGCTTGGAGTCCCAGTCGATCCCCTCAGCGGCTTCGAGCCAAAAGGCTTCGCGGTCCTCTGCGGCGCGCCGCGCTGCTGTTTCATAGGCGTTTTCTGTGTTTTCGGCGGTCATGATGCCCCCCCCTGTCTGTTGTGTGCCCCACATTGTCTGTGGTGATGTGGGCCACAATACCGTTCGGCTTCGAGTGGCGTGCGGCAGGGGGCATTGGCCAGGAGGGGCGGCCAGGGGAACCAGCCGATGACATCGGCCAGGGGCGTTCGTTCAGTCGCAGAGTTCGGCCGAGTGGGCCAGCGCGTCCTGAATGATGTGTGCTACGTGGTGGTCGGTCACTTCGTAGTGGGCTTCGCGGCCGGAGCGCTGAACGCTGACCAGCCGCTGATTGCGCAGCGTGCGCAGGTGCTGGGACACCAAAGGCTGAGACAGGTTCGTCAGCAGCACGAGCTCGGACACCGTCAGCGGCGAGTGCGACAGTGCAAGCAGAATCCGCAGGCGCGACGGGGTGGCGAGAACCTTGAAGATGTCGGCCGTGAGTTCGATGGCCTGAGCGTCTGTCAGGTCTTCGGGAATGCGAAGTTCGCCGTCGTCATCGAATTTCAGGTGCGGGTATGCATCACGTGCCATGCCCACCAGTGTATTCCAGGCCGGCCGAACCCTCTCAGCGGCTGTTCGGCGCTGTGGCGAGGATGTCGGCGGCCAGCGGCTCCCACTTGCCGTACGCGTCCGGGTGGGCCGAGCGCTGCACAGCCTGTGCGGCGTCGTTCTTGCTCATCTTCTGCCAGCCGGATATCTGTTTGAGCCCGGCGTTCTTGACCTTCGGGTTGACTCCGTAGAACGCGGTTGTGGCGTAGTGGACATTGAGCACCTGACCGTCGGTTCCCCACCCCTGTGAGGGGCGCTGTTGGAACACTCCGAGCGAGTCTCGGTCCCCGTAGGGCAGATTGCGCAGGGAGGATTCCTGCATAGCGGTCATGAGCGCGATTTCGATCCCAGCATCTGACACGGAGTGTTCGCGTCCGATGTCGATGATTTCGCGCGCAATCTCCATCTGTCCCGAATCCAGGGCCGCTGCCGAGGTGGGGGCCAGCTTCTCTGACACCTTCTCTTTGGCTGCCTGCCGCTGATCGGGGTCAGAGAGCACCCCTGTTACTGCGGTTCCCGCTGTGAACAGGCCCAGGGCTAAAAGTGCGGCGGTCACGCCCATGACAGTGCTGCGGAAGTTTCGGCGCCCTTCCCCTTTGCGGCGCCGAACTCTGCGACTCGATGGTCGCCTGCGTACTGTCTTTCTGCGTGCCACGCCCTTACTTTAGGCGCTTGGACTCCACTTGCCGAACTGCTTCCCCAAGAGTCGGGTGGAGCCCAGTGTGCAGGCGCGTCAGCGGATGGCCGGTGCGTCCCGATTGGCATTGAGCAGAGCGGTGGCCAGACCCTCCCACTGGGCGTAGCGATGCGGGTGCCCCGAGCGCTGCACTGCCTGTGCGGCATTGTTTTTGCTCATCTTCTGCCAGCCGGGAATCTGTTTGAGCCCGGCGTTCTTCACCTTCGGGTTGACCCCGTAGAACGCTTTGGCGGAGTAGGTTCGGTCCATGATCTGGGACTTCGAACCCCAGTTGTATTTGGGCCGCTGCTGAAACAGGCCGACGGAGTCCTTGTCGCCGTATCGGATGTTGTACAGGTCCGATTCCTGCTTGGCGGTCATGAGCGCAATGATGATCGCGTCGTCGCTCATGCCCGCACCCTTGCCGACACCGATGATGATGCGGGCGTTGGCCGTCTGGTCGCGGTCGATTCCCCTGGGCTGCGGGCCGGGCTTCACCGTTTTCTTGGCCTGGGCCTTCGGTGCGGATTGTGCGCTGCGCGGCTGCTGGGCCTTGCGCGCTCTGTCGGCCTCTTCGGGAGTCACCCGCTGGGTGGCTGGGCCGCCGACCGAGGTGTAGTCGCCGCCGTCCTGTGCGCTGCTGGTCTGTGAGCCGCTGCCGGCGTGCGGGGTGTTGTGGTCAACGACGTTGCCGCTGAGAGCGCTGGCCGGCCCTGCGAGCAGGAGGGAGCTTGCCGCCGCGCAGCCCAGTGCGGTCGCGGCAGTGTAGATGATTCGCATGATCCTCGTTTCGGGAAGTGGAAGATTCGAGCTCCCAAAACTGTAGCGAATAATCTGTCAAGTTTCACACGCCGGGAAATCCGAAGTGTTACATCTATGTAAGTAGCGTTGTGACCTGCAAAAAGACACGAATGTAGTTAAAAGTCCAAAATCGTTCGCAGAAGCCGTCCGAAATACCGGACGATTAAAGGGTTGCGGGCTCTGCACAGCTATTGGGCACGCAAAAGGGGCCCGGCACAGTGCCGAGCCCCTCGCAGCAGAGTTCTCTACGCGGTTCCCCCGTAGTGGGCCGCAACCCTGCGCAGGCCCTCTTCAATTGACACCGCGGGCGTCCAGTTCAAAACGCTGTGCGTGGTCCGCTGATCAAACCAGTGCGCCGTAGAAAGCTGCTCAGCGAGGAACTCCGTGAGCGGCGGCTCGTCGTCGAAATCACCGGCCGTCCAGACTTTCTCAATGACCTTTCCGGCGATCTTCGCAGCACCCACGGGCACACGCAGGGTCGGTTCGGCAGAACCGCCGGCAACCGCAATCCTGCGCATGAGCTCGCCAATGGGGCGCGGCTGCCCGTTCGTTACCACGAGAGCCAGCCCGTGCGTGTGCTGGGCGGCGGACAGCGCAGCGACAATCGCGTCCACCGCGTTGTCGATGTAGAGGGTGTCGACCATCGCCAGACCCGAACCCAGCAGAGGCAGCCTTCCCTGTGCAGCCCGGTCGATGATCCTTTCGGTCAGCTGCGGTTCGCCGGGGCCCCACATGAGGTGAGGGCGAAGAGCGAGCACTCGAAAATCATCGTGCGATGCCGCCAGCGCCAAGCGCTCGCCGGCGGCTTTTGTGCGCGCGTAGTCTCCGCGGGCGGCAACGGGGTCCGCCGGGCCAGCGCCGTCGCCGACAAGAGAATCGCCAGCGTGGGCAACCGACGGCGACGAAATGTGCACCATGCGGCCGATTCCAGCCTGCTGGGCCCTTGCAACAATGTTCGCGGTGCCGTCAATATTGACTTTTTCGAAGTCTTCGGGAGCACCGACCATGGACACCTTCGCCGCCATGTGGATGAGCGCATCCTGCCCGGAAACCGCCCGGTCAACAGCTTCCAAGTCCGTGACCGAGCCCTGAACGTCACGCGCGCCTGCAACCCCGGAGGGGCGGCGCTGCAGCGTGGTCACCTCGTGGCCCTGCGCAAGGAGAGCCCGGGCGGTGGAACTTCCCAGAAGACCGGACGCACCGGTGATGAGAACCTTCATCAGACGCTCCTTCCCACCGGCGCGCCGGAAAGCACGCGGGATGCCCACGCTCCCAGCTCCGTGCGGCCGACTTTGGAATTGTGGCGAATATCAGTGGGGAATTCGGGTGCGACGAGAACTGCCGCAACATCGAGGCCCATACGGTCGAGAACCGCCGCGCGGATGGCATCGATCATCGGCTGCGGGGCCAGTCCCGGCCGCAGGTTCTGCGGACCGCCCGGCTCAAGCACCACGACGAGCGCCTGCGTGCCCACCGGGCCGACGCCCACAGCCGCACAGCGGGTCACCCCGTCGGTGCGTTCTGCAATGGACTCAACGGCCCCGGGGCCAATGGGGCCCGTGGGCCCGGCGATGACGTGCTGCACGCGCCCTTCGAGCCACAGACGCCCCTTGGCGTCAAAACGGCCGATGTCGCCCGTGCGATGCCACGGTTTGGCGCCGCCGTGTTCGTCGCGGCGGGAATCGGCGTCAGTCTTCCACAGCCGGTCGTAGCCGTCCTTCAGATGGGCGGCGGAGACGACGAACTCGCTGAGCACGCCGATTCCGTCATCCAAGAAAATCGTGTGTTCGCTGGGCTTGCCCTCGGCATCGAGCGGGGCGAGCATGAAGTCGACCGCGCCGATCGGCTTGCCCACACAGACCCCGCCGACCACCGGCGAATCCGGGTCAGCCGCATCCGCCTCGGCTTCGACAGCACCCGGGAAGTCGATGTTGGTCAGCAGCAGACTCTCCGTCATGCCGTAGGGCGAATTGATCCGCGCGTTCGGGAAGACTTCCGCAATCTGCTCCATGAGCACCGTCGGCACGGGAGCACCGGCAGACAGCGCCAGTTCAATGCCGGCGCACGCCTCGCGCTGCTCAGCACTCAGGGCGTGCGCGGTCTTGACCACGTTCGTGTAGGCGGCAGGTGATGCGAATACCATGGTGCAGCCGGCCTCGACGATGGCGTCAGCAAGAGCAGAAGCGGTCAGGGTGGCGGGCTTTGTCACCGACATGTTCGGCGTGACGCTCACCGCGCCCAGTCCCGGTCCAAGCAGTGCAAAAGGCGCGAAACCGGCAACCAGTCCCGTGCCTGGGCGCACATCGAACTCGGCGCTGAGGACGCGCATGAGCTCACCGAGACCGCGGTGAGTGTACCGCACGCCCTTGGCCGGGCCGGTGGAACCGGAGGTGAAGAGAATCGCGGCATCGTCATCGAGTTCCGGTATGGCAATCGAATCGCGGTCGCGCACAGCCGTCCGCGACAGAGCCGTGATCGACGTTTCGACCTTCAGCGCCCGCGCGCGCAGCCGCGGCAGCGGCAGGACGGAGATTCTGCGTCCCGGCCATCCGCCGGCTCGGGCCAGTGTCAGCCCTGGGGTCTCGCCGATGATCCACTGTGGGTCGGCAGCTTTGACCGCCCGAGTCATACCGGCTGGCCCAAGCCCCGCGTCTGCCACAACGACAACACCGCCGACCTTGAGCACCGCGTAGGCGGCCGCCGTGAGATTGTTGCCCGGTTCGATCAGCAGGCTGACCCGATCGCCCTTGCGCAGGCCCATGGCCTTCAAACCTGCCGCAATGTTGTCGACGACTCCGGCCAGCTGGGCCCAGGAAACCGCCTGGGCGGGGTGTGCCGACATGTCGACACTCGCGATCGAGCGCTCGCGGCGTTTGGCATCGAGCGCCGAGAACACGAAGTCCGGTTCAGGCCCGTCTGCTTGGGCCGGACTGCTTTCTTCTGCCGAGGTGGAAGCTGCCTGAGTCTGCTCAGTCACGTTGGCGTCAAGCCACTGGAAGATGGTCTCCCAGTACGGGACGTCTTCGACGAACAGGTGTGAGGTCTTCTCAAAGCGGTGGATGTCCGCCTGGGGCAGGCGCTCGCGCAGATCGCGCAGGTACCGCTCCAGGAAGACCGGGTCCTTCGGACCCCACATGAGCAGCGCGGGATTGGGCATGCGGGCGATGTCCGCGCCGACCCGCTGCAGCTCAGCGTAGGAGGGGTGGTTTTCGTTCACCGGAATGTCGGCGACGAAGCCGCCCACTCCGCCGCGGCGCTGCGGGGATGCGTAGGGCCTGCGGTGGGCGCGGCGCAGCGGGTCCGAAATGTTCTTTGATAAGCGTAGCGTGGTGCGGATGAACGCATCGGTGTACACGGTCGAACCGGCCAGCAGCGGGCCTGCCAGCGCCGCTTGCAGAGGTGCCGGGATGGAAGCGTCCTCCGGCTGGTGCACTGCGGTGTTGAGGCTCATGGCGGCACTGATCCGCTCAGTGTTGCGGGCTGCCCAGCCAAGCGAAATGACCCCACCCCAGTCGTGTCCGAGTGTGACCAGCGGAAGACTGTCGTCGACGAGCTCTGAAATGAGCGCGTCAAGCTGGCCTATGCGATCGGCAAGACGGAAATAGCCGGTGCCGTGCGGTGTGGGCACTGGGTGCTCGATGCGCTCGGAATAGCCCATGTCCAGCTGGTCGGGGGCGATGACCCGCCACGCGGTGCCGCCTGCCTCGGCAGCTTCGAGTGATGCCTGCGCGAGTCTGCGCCACATATACGACCACGTGGGATTGCCGTGCACGGCGACGATGGTGCCGGCCGGTTCCATTCCGATGTCATGCAAAGCCGAAGCGGTGTCGAGAACGTGGAAGGTGTGTTCGCCGACCGTGACCAGGCGGGACCATCGGGGATCCCATTCGGGAAGATTCGGCGGCAGCTGCGCGGCAGCGGCTGGAAGAGGGCTGTTTTCAGACGACAATGAGCTTCTCTCCTCGTAGTGTGCCGGTTTTTACCAGACGATCTCCGTCATGGAGGTGTTGAGACCCGAGCCCACACCCATTGCCAGAACCCGGTCACCGGATTTGAGCGAATCGACTTCGCGGGCGAGCGTGATCGGCAGCGAAGCGGGGCCCACATTGCCCAGCACGGGGTAGGTCTTCGGCACCCGATCCATGGGGATCTTCGCGGCCTTCGTGATGGCGTTGACGTGCACATCAGACACCTGGTGCATGATGTAGCGGTCCATGTCGGTCCAGTCCCACCCGTTTTCGTGGGCTTCTTCCCACGCCGAGGTGACCAGCTGCATGCCGTTGGACAGCAGGCCCGCGGTGTCGGTGAACATGCCGTCGTGATCGCCCACGCACAGCTCGTGGTTCCACGTGGCCGCACGCGTCACACTGCCGAGGATCCGATGGCCTTCCGGGTGCTTGTCCGCGCGTCCCAGAACGGCGGCCGAGGCGCCGGAGCCCAGGGTCAGGGAGGCGAATTCGTTGAGGTATTCGGCGCGGGTGATGCCTTCGCGCTGCAAGCGCTTGAGGGTGGCCCGCTGGACTTTCGACGCGTCTTCGGATGCCACGACGAGCGCGTACTCGATGGCACCGGATTCGATCATGTTCCCCGCGACCGCCATCGCGTTGACAAAGCCCAGGCACGCATTGGCGATGTCGAAGTTCATGGCTGAGGGCGGAAGTCCGACGCCGTCGTGAATCGACACCGCCACCGATGGTTCGAGGTTGGCGCGGGTGACCGACGCGTTGATCATCAGCCCGATCTGCCCGGCTTCGATGCCGGCTGCGGCGAGTGCTTTCTTGCCGGCCGCAACGCCGCCTTCGACGAAGCCGCCGGAGTCTTCTGCCCAGTTGCGGCGCGAATTCACACCCGCGACCCGCTGCAGGAGACCTTCGGGCAGTCCCAAGCGGTCAAGTGTGGACTTCAGCTGTTCGTCGTAGAAGGCGGACGTCACTTCGATGGGTGCAGTCACTTCCGAGACACTCAGAAGGGATGTGTTCTCGTGCCGAAGTGTCGTGTTTCCGTTCAACAGCGTCCAGTTCCTGGTTCCCAGGGCCGGACAGTGAAAGATGCGCGGCCCCGTTGGATGAATGAATAATGCCCAGTCAATCCTAATGGGTCGGCGCCGCTGTCTTGTCTGGGGTTGCTCCCGGCGGCTGGACTGTCAGCTGATGGCCGCCAGGATGGTGCCCCACATCTTCTGTGCCAGTTCCGGGCTGTACTCCGGTGCGGTGGGATCGCCGAAAAGGTGCGCGCTTCCGGGATAGACGTGCGCGGAAGCCTGCGCGCCTGCCGCCCGAGCCGAATCGATGAGAATCTCAGCCTGTTGCGCATCGACCCATTCGTCGCCCTGCGTATAGTGCATTTGCAGCCAGCAGCCGCCATTCCACGAGGTGGGCTTCGGCGCACCGCCGGCGTGGCACAGAAAGGCACCCGCCGCCTGCCGGTGGCGTTTGCCGAAAGACTGTGCCATGGCGGCACCGAGGGAGAACCCGCCGAAATATACGGGTCCCTCAAGTCCCAGTTCTTCCACCGCAGCGGAGGCCCGCTGGGCAAGTGCGGGAAAGCCGACTTCGTCGCGATAGGCGATGCCGTCGGGAACATTGTCGAACACCCTGCCGTCGTAGAAGTCCGGCGTGTGCACCGTGTGGCCGGCTTCTGTGAAGACACCGGCCATACGGCGCATTCCGTCGTTCAGGCCGAGCGCTGAGTGAAAGAGAACGATCTGTGCCATGGTGACGATTCTAAACGTGAGCTGTGACATAATCACGCCGGCAGGGCGCCGGTTTCCGGTGACCAGGCCAGCACACAGCAGAACAGAGGATCATGACCCAGACGATTTCCACCTCGGCCCCGGAGCAGATGACCCCCGGCGCACGCAGGGCAGTGACAGCATCCGTACTCGGCACCGTCATCGAATGGTACGACTACGCGCTCTACGGCGCGGTCGCCGGAATGATCATCGGGCCCCTGTTCTTCCCGTCAGACGCCAGCAGTGCCGAAACCTTCGCAGCCCTTGCAACGTTCGGCGTGGGCTTCCTCGCCCGCCCGCTGGGCGGAATCGTGATCGGGCACCTGGGGGATACGCGCGGGCGCAAAGCCGCCATGATCCTCACGATCGTGCTCATGGCCGGTGCGACAGTCGGTATGGGCCTTCTGCCCACCGCGGCACAGGTGGGGATGCTCGCCCCGATCCTGCTGATCCTCCTGCGCTTCGTGCAGGGCTTCGGCGCCGGCGCTGAACTGTCCGGTGCAGTGACCCTCGTGGCCGAATACGTGCCGCTGCGCAGGCGCGGACTCTTCACCGGAATCGTGCTTGCCGCCCCGCCCGCCGGAATCTCCCTGGCCACGGCCGCGTTCTTCATCGTCAGCGGGCTGAGCGAAGAACAGCTCTTCGGCTGGGGATGGCGCGTGCCCTTCATCGTCTCCGCCGTGCTGTTTCTCGTGGCGTTCTACATTCGCCGCCGCCTGGAGGAGACCCCGGAGTACGTTGCCGCACAAGAACTGGCAGAACAGAAGAAGCGCGACACCACCGCACCGCTGAAGTACGTTCTGGCGAAGTTCCCCAAGCAGGTCGTCGTCGGCTTCCTGGCCCTCGTCGGCCACAACGCGATGCAGTACACACTGGCCACCTTTTCGATCGGCTTCATGCTCAGCATCGACGGAGGTCTCGACCGTCCCCAGGCCCTGCTGGCAGTTGTCATCGGTTCAGCCGTTGCCGTTGTGACAACACCGTTCGGCGGCATGCTCGCCGACAGGATCGGCGCATCGAAGGTCATGGCGGCAGCCAGCCTCGTTATGGTGGTGCTCAGCGGACCCATCTTCCTTCTGCTGAAGACCGGTGAATTCGGGCCGTCCGCCCTGGCAATCGCTCTGGGCTACGCGCTCATCATCACAGGCACCTCCGGCGGTCAGGGAGCGCTTCTGTCCAACCTGTTCCCCGCGCACGTGCGCCTGTCCGGCATGTCCTTCGTCCGCGAACTCAACGGCGCGCTGGTTGCGGGCTTTTCGCCGATGATCGTGGCCATTCTCATCAGCGCAGCCGGAGGCAGCATTTGGCTGGCAGTCGGCTACCTCATGCTGTGCGGGCTGATCTCCGCGGTGGCAATTCTGCTCTCCGGTCGGATGGGCGACAACGAAAACTCGACGCTGGTCTGATCACACCCGAGGGCTGAGCCGGGCCGTGGGTACTATTCGACTATGGCTGTTATAAGACGCATTCCCCGGTGGTCCGACCTTGCTCCGCTCCTGCAGTTCGACGTTGAACTCAATCGACGCCGTGCCCGCCTGTCCCGTGTGGGCGACATCTACGATCTGCGAAAGATCGCCAAGCGCCGCACGCCCACGGCAGCCTTCGACTACGTCGACGGAGCCGCGCAGGCCGAACTGACCTACGACGGCAACCGCCGGGCCTTCGACGACATCGAACTGACCCCCGCGATCCTCGCAGGCTCAGCCGATGTCGACCTCAGTGCGGACGTCGCCGGGCGCACCTTCGGCCTGCCCGTCGGAATTGCGCCTACGGGCTTTACCCGCATAATGCACACCGAGGGCGAAATCGCCGGTGTGCGCGCCGCGGAGCGCTTTGGCGTTCCCTTTTCGCTCTCCACCATGGGCACGCGCTCAATCGAAGACGTCGCCGCGGCCTCACCGGCAGCAGCCAAGTGGTTCCAGCTGTACCTGTTCGCTGACCGTTCCGTGTCGCAGGATCTGCTCAAGCGCGCTGCCGCCAATGGCTTCGACACGCTGCTCGTCACCGTCGACACAACCGTGGCCGGGCAGCGTCTGCGCGATGTGCGCAACGGCATGACCGTCCCGCCGAAGCTCACTGCCGGAACCGTTCTCGATGCTTCCTACCGGCCGGAGTGGTGGTTCAACTTCCTCACGTCCGACCCGCTGTCCTTTGCCACCCTTTCGGGCAAGACCAGCGACCTGCCCAGCCTCATCAACTCCATGTTCGACCCCACGCTGTCGATGGACGATCTGCGCTGGATCCGCGATCAGTGGCCGGGCAAGCTGTTCGTCAAAGGCGTCCTGACGCAAGACGACGCCCGCCGGTCACTCGATGCCGGAGCCGACGGGCTCGTCGTGTCCAATCACGGCGGCAGACAGCTGGACAAGGCCCCCATCAGCCTGGACGCGCTGCCGCGGGTGCGCGAAGCCGCCGGCGAAGACGTCGACATCATCCTCGACTCCGGTGTTATGCGCGGTTCGGACATCGTGACCGCCCTAGCGCTCGGGGCAGACTTCACACTTATCGGCAGGGCCTACCTGTACGGCCTCATGGCCGCGGGCGAAGCCGGAGTCAACAAGGTCCTCGACCTGCTGCGCCAGGAGATCATCGTGTCGATGCAGCTCATGGGCGCACAGTCGCTGCGCGACCTCAACCCGGACATGGTCGCCAGGATCTCGCGCAGCTGATGACAGGGGCAGCGATCGTCATCGGCCTCATCGCCGTCTTCTGCGGAGCCGTTCTGCAGCGGATCTCCGGAATCGGCGTAGGCCTGGTCGCTGCCCCCGTCTTCACCCTGCTGGTAGGCCCGCAGCTGGGCGTGTTCGTCACCAACACCGCGACGATCATCTCCGGGCTGCTGATCGGACTGGCAGTTCTCAGCGAAGTCGACTGGAAGCGCTTCGGGTTCCTGGTGGGCTTCGCCGTGCTCGGATCGTGGCCTGCCGCGCTGCTGGTCCGCGACGCCGACCCGGCGATCCTCACGATCTTCATCGGCAGCATTGTGCTCATTGCGCTCATGACCACTTTCAGCGCACCCCGCCTGCCGCAGGTGTCATCGAGCGCGCTGACCGCGGCAACCGGGATCACGGCCAGCTTCCTCAACACGGCAGCCGGGGTTTCTGCCCCCGCCATGGTCATCTACGCCCGCGTGTCCCGCTGGCCCCAGCGCAGCTTCGCCGCAACCATGCAGCCGACCTTCATGATGCTTGCCATCATGTCCGTGGTCACCAAGCTCATTGCCGGAGTCGGCGCTGTCGGGAACCTTCCCCCGTGGTGGTTCTTCGCCGTGCTCATCGCCGCCGTCATCGGGGGCGTTGCCGTCGGCAGCGCGGCAGCCCAGCGGGTTTCCGCAGCCGGGGCGCGGCGCATGGCCGTGGTGCTCGTAAGCCTCGGAGCGTTCGCCGCCGTGGTGCGCGGCATCATTCTGCTGTAGACGACAGCCCAGCGACACCCCTTAGAGCCCATACTTCCTATGGTGTGCGTCATCGGGTGCGCTGCTGTCCGGACGGTCCGGCACTATGCGCCGCCCAGCGCTGATCTCGGAAGGGTCACCGAGTTCGTGAACTGAGCGCAGCAGCGTATACGTGGGCCGCCACAGGCGAATGTCCCCGGCATAGAACTGCTCCAGCAGATTCCCGGTGGAAGACCACCGGCCGACAGAAGCCTCCGTCGTCGTGTTCTGCAGCTGAAGATCAGATGCGTCGAGTGCGTAGAAAAACGTGTCAAAACGGCGCGGATAGCCCGGGGGAGTGGTCCACACATCCCACGGCACACAGGCCTCCGGTGCGGCTGACGCACCCGTTTCCTCTTCCAGTTCCCGCAGTGCGGCGGCCAGCAGAACCGCCGCCGGAAGTGCTGCGTCCTGCCCGGGCTGATGTCCTGCGGAGCCGGGCCCAAAACTCAAATCCACCGCCCTGCCCCACAGCCGAGCATGCTCCTGCGCAACCGGGCAGCGGGAGTCGGCGGCGCCTCGTGCGAAGTCGACCGGATCAACCCGGCCGCCCGGATAGGCGACGACCCCGGCAGCGAAGTCCATGCTCTTGCGGCGGTGCTGAACAAACACCTCAATTCCGCCGGCGCGACTGCCGCGCAGTGCGAGCACGCTGACGGCAGGCCGAATGGATGCCGGCGGCCCGGCGCTTGTCAGAGATGTGTTCGCCATGGTGACCTCCTTGTCGACGCCATCATAATTCGCCGGTGCGCCCGGCACGGTCGGTCCTAGTATGGAAACGTGCGGCACACAGGGGTGCCGCACAGAGACAAAGGAGGAGCGATGCTCGAAATCCACGGCCTGAAAGGCCTTCAAGACAACGTCGGCAGAGTTCTCGGGTCAAGCGGCTGGATCACAGTCGATCAGCAGCGCATCAACGCCTTCGCCGATGCGACCGGCGACCACCAGTGGATCCACGTTGACGTTGACCGCGCAGAGGCGGGACCCTTCGGGGCCCCCATCGCCCACGGCTTCCTGACGCTGTCGCTCATTCCGCTGCTGTCCTCGGAAGCCGTCAGCGTCACCGGCATGAAGGCGAAGATCAACTACGGGTGCAACAAAGTGCGCTTTCCCAGTCCGGTCCGCGTGGGCTCGCGACTGCGCGACACTGTCGAACTGACCGAGGTGAACGTCAAGAGCTCCGGCATTCAGGTGGTCATGACCCACACAATCGAAATCGAAGGTGAGGAGCGTCCCGCCTGCATCGCAGAGGCCGTTACCATCATGATCCCGGAGGGCTGAGACGCGGGCCGGACCCAGGCCCACGACAGACTGGGCCCGTGGGTGGAATATCGGACTGGGCGGGCGCTTTGGCTGGTAGGGGCCCTGGTACTGAAATCGTAGGACCCTGGGTGCGAACTGCTTGAAAAGAGTGTTCTGGGTCTCTCTATTGCTCCTGGGCGAGGCTATCGTCCCAATATGAAACTTTTCATTGGCAGCGGCCCAATTCCCACCCGGTCCGGCAGCCACCCGCTCTTCTCTGAGGCAGCGCCCGACGACTTCTTCGACCCGTCGGTGCGCGGGGGCCCATTCGCAAACGGGCCCGGACTGGAAGCTCTGCAGAAACTTGAAGAGTGGTATGACGCCGGAGGGTCTGATGGGCAGATCTTCGATGTTCTCAGTGAACTCCCCACGGTCGGCGTAATCGACCCAGACGTATGGCAGCGCGATCCCACCCTGCTCAAAGAGCAGATCGAAGTGGGTCTGGTGGACCGCAATGCCTTCCAGGCCGAAGCGCAGGCACGCACCGCCGTGGGTGTTGGGCAGTTCAAGATCCGCGGTGGAATGACCGCAGAAGCCCTCAGCCTGGCTAAGTCAGGAGTCGGAGGCCAGCTTGTGGTCGCCATGGTCGACGCAGCTGATCCCGGAACGGGACAGAGCCTCGATCCGGCGATGATCGCCACCCTAGGAGCTGTCAACCGCGTCGTGCAGGCCGCTCGACGCATCGAGCTCTGAACAACACCGTACGGGAGAAAAGCCGCACGGCAACGCCAGACGGCGTTCGGGAGTGCGGCCGTGCCCACTGATTCTTTTCAGCGGCACTGAGCTCTTCGGCTGTCCGTCCCAGCACAGAAAAGCGGGCGGGAGGCGGCCAGTGACCGCGCTCCACACCCGCTGAGAGAGAAGATCAGCTCTTGCGGACCTTCTCGACGCTTTCGCGCACGGAGTCCTGAATCTTCTCGGCTACTTCCGGGCCCTGTTCGCGGACCGTTTCAGTGACCTGCTGAACGCCGGCCTGGACATCGGGGCTGTTCCACACCTTTTCGGCTTCGGACTTCAGCTTGTCGTAGGTCTGGCGTCCGCTGCGGGAACCGAGCACGAATCCAACAGCCAGTCCGGCCAGAAGTACGTAGCGCTTCTTCATTTTTCACTCCTGTTGTAGTGGGCGACCTCTTTCAGTCTAAAGCAGAAATCAGCCCTCGCCCGGGTGCTAATCGTGACTTCGCCCAGAGCCGAATCGCAGCCGCAGCTTCTTGAGTCGATGCAGGGTGGGGTCGGCGAGGAACGACGCGTATTCGACCTTTCCGACAGTGCGGCCCTCCGAGCGGCGAAGCTGCGCTCCCAGATACGACAGCATGAATTCACGCCGCTCCACACCTATGATCCGGCCGGTGGCCTTCGGCGGCAGGAGGATGTCGGCTTCGGCGGGAATGCCGGACTGCAGGCGCCTGGCCCGCAGCATTTCACAGTCGAACTGGATGCCGAAGACCAGCGCCAGGTTCGTCAGCCACAGCCAGGTGAGCAGCACAAAGGGAATCGACAGAGCGCCGTAGGCGGACGCCAAGCCGACCGTGATGACAAAGAAGTACACGGCGGCGGTCAGCAGCAGCCACGCGGCAAGAGCCACACCCGCGCCGACTGTGAGCGGATTGCGCTGTGGTCGTTTGACATTGGACGTCCACGCGCCCAGCACCGCAATCGTGAAGAACATGAACAGAACAATCAGCGGGAACCGTGCGACTTTCCAGGCGAAGAGTGCCGAATCGGGAACATTGAAGAACTCCAGCCAGTCCGTCCGGCCCGTCAGCAGACCGAAGATCGCAATGATCAGCGGAATCAGAAGCAGGGTCACGAGAAATGACTGAAACCGCAGCGCCCACCAGGCGCGCCCCTCGCTGACTTCGAAGACATCGTTGACCATCAGGCCGAAAGTGCGCACATAGCGGCCGGCAGACCACAAAGACAGAACGATGCCGCCTATGAACACGGGAAGGTTGGCAGAAGACCGCGCCATGGACATGAGAGGTTCGTACAGGCTCTGCAGGCGCGACCAGCCCGTCGCCTGCTGAAACACCTGGAGGATCGCCTCGACCGTTGCCGGGCCCTGGCCGAACACCGTCAACATGGAAATCCCGGCGCCGAGGGCCGGGATGACAGACAGAAGAAAGTAGTAGCTGAGCGTGGCAGCCGAATCCATGCGCCGGTCGTCGCCGAAGCGCTGAATTGTCCGCGCCCAGGCATAGGCCCACGAGGTGCGGGTCAGCTTCGCCTTTGTGCGGCGGGGAAACAGATCAGTACGGTCAGGCACACGCCCCACTTTACCCGCGCGTCACACAAGCGGGCAGAAACGGCGACGGGCGCCTCGTCAGAGAAGACGAGGCGCCCGTCGGCAGAGCGGCAGTCACATCACTTGCGTGCGTTGACTGCTTCCGTGGCCTGCGGCAGAACGGTGAAGAGGTCACCGACAACGCCGTAGTCAGACAGTTCGAAGATGGGAGCTTCGTCGTCCTTGTTGATCGCGACGATGTTCTTCGAGGTCTGCATACCCGCACGGTGCTGAATAGCACCGGAAATGCCGGCTGCAACGTACAGCTGCGGGGAGACGACCTTGCCGGTCTGACCGACCTGCGAGGAGTGCGGGTACCAGCCGGCGTCCACAGCGGCGCGCGAAGCACCCACGGCAGCGCCGATGGCGTCGGCGAACTGTTCAACCGGGCCGAAGTCGCCGCCGGTGCCGCGACCACCCGAAACAACGGCAGCAGCTTCGGTCAGGCTGGGACGACCCGAGGAGGCCTTTTCTTCCACAGCGGTGATCTTGGCGGTCTTGGCTGCGTCTGATGCGGTGAAGTCAACAGCTTCGACAGCACCGGCGCCGGATGCTTCGGCAGCTTCGATCGAGTTGGGCTTGAGCAGGATGTGCGGAACACCCTTGATGACCTTCGACTTGACGGTGTAGGCGCCGGCGAACACCGACTGGGTGCCCTGGCCTTCGCCGTCGAGGTCCGAAACGTTGGTCATGACACCCGAACCGGTCTTCGCGGCCGAGCGGGCCAGGACTTCCGTGTTGTCGGCAGAAGCCGAAGCGAGAACGGCAGCCGGCTGACGCGATTCGACCAGCGAGGCGACGAGCTCGCCCTGCGGGGCAACGAGGAACTCGGTCAGCGAAGCGTCAGATGCGACGAGGACCTTGGCGGCGCCGTACTTGGCGAGGTCAGCGGCAGCGGTCTGGGCGTCAGCGTCCGAGCCGACGAAAACGGCGACGGGTTCGCCCAGCTGGGCGGCAGCCGTGAGGAGTTCGAACGTGGACTTCTGAACGGTTCCGCCCACGTGGTCAACGAGTACGAGTACTTCAGACATAAATCTTCCTTAGAGATTCGATATGGGCAGGGATCAGACGAGTTTCTTCGAGGCGAGCCACTCGACGAGCTGGTTTCCGCCTTCGCCTTCGTCGGTGACGACTTCGCCGGCCTGGCGCGGCGGGGCGGCGGCGATTTCAACAACCTCGGTGTACGAACCGGCTGCGCCGACTTCGCCTTCGTCGAGGCCGAGTTCGGAGAGCTCGTACTCTTCCAGGGGCTTCTTCTTAGCGGCCATGATGCCCTTGAAGGACGGATAGCGCGGGTCGTTCGTCTGGTCGGTGACCGAAACGAGAGCCGGCAGCTGCACTTCGACGGTGCGCGACGAGGTGTCGCCGTCACGGCGGGTCTTGAGCGTCTGGCCGTCGAGTTCAGCTGCCGAAACAACTGTTGCGGCGGGCAGGCCGAGCAGTTCGGCAACCTGGGTCGGGACAACCGAGGTGTTGCCGTCGGTCGATGCGAAGCCGGTGAGGATCAGGTCGACCGGGCCCTCTTCTTCTTCGACCTTCTTCACTGCGGCGGCGAGGACCTTCGCGGTGGCCAGTGCGTCCGAGCCCGCAATGGCGTCGTCGACAATGTGAACACCGGAGTCGGCGCCCATCTGCAGGGCCTTGCGGACGGCGTCGACGGCGTCGTCCGGGCCGACGGTCAGGGCGATGACTTCGGCGTCGTCCGCGTCTTCGGCAAGTGTCAGAGCGAGTTCGACGGGGTATTCGTCGATCTCCGACAGCAGGCCGTCGCTTTCGCGGTCGACGGTGTTGTCATCGAGGAATTCGGGATCGCCGGCGGCGTCCGGAACGTACTTCACAAAAGTAACAATCCGCATGGGGTTGTCATCCTTCCTGAGGATTCGCGGTTTCCCGCGATCTTCGGTTGTTCGAAGGTGCTGTTTCTTGATCGTATCAACCAAAAAACAAGGTTTTTCTTACCGTTTTGTCTAAATGAGCTGTGACGGGATCCTGTGGTGTGTTCCACATGTTTCCCGGGTGCTCCCTCAGATCCGCTCAAACACAGCGGCCAAGCCCTGTCCGCCGCCGATGCACATGGTTTCGAGCCCGAATCGAGCGTCGCGACGGTGCATTTCGTGCGCCAGGGTTGCTAGGATGCGCGCTCCTGTCGCACCGACCGGGTGGCCGAGCGAAATTCCGGAACCGTTGACGTTCATGCGTGCGAAGTCGCTGGATTCGGGTGTTTCGCCTTCTGCGGGGAACTCCCCGAAGCCCCATTCGCGGGTGACCGCGAGCGCCTGGGCGGCGAAGGCCTCGTTGAGCTCTATGAGGTCCATATCGGCAAGTCTGAGGTCGGCCCGGCGCAGTGCCGCTGCTGTTGCTGGGACGGGGCCGATTCCCATCCGGGTGGGGTCAACACCGGCCTGTGCCCAGGACACCAGGCGCAGCATCGGCGTCAGGCCGAGCTCGTCTGCCTTTTCCCGGGTTGTCACGATGCAGGCGGCGGCGCCATCGTTCTGGCCGGAGGCGTTGCCGGCTGTTACGGTCGCGCCGGTGTCCTGCCCGGCCATGATCGGCCGGAGTTTCCCGAGCTTTTCCGCCGAGGTGCCGGGTCGGATGTGTTCGTCTTGTGTCACCTGGTGTTCTGGGCTCTTGCGGCCTGCGGGGATGGTGATCGGCACAATCTCGTCGGCAAAGCGCCAGCCTTCGACGGCGGCTGCTGCCCGGCGGTGGGATTCGACGGCCAGGGCGTCTTGTTCTGCCCGGCTGATGTCGTAGTCAGCGCGGAGGTTCTCGGCGGTTTCGATCATGCCGCCGGGGACGGGATGGTTTTTGCCGCCGGCCGTGGTTCGACCGCGCGAGAGCCCGTCTTTGAAGCTGATGCCGGGTGTCTTCACCCCGAAGCGTATGTCTTCGGCGTAGAAGGGTGCGCGGCTCATGGATTCGGCGCCGCCTGCGATGACCACCGCGGATGCGCCGGTGGCGATTTCACCGGCGGCCAGGAGCACCGAGTACAGGCCGGACCCGCAGCGGCGGTCAACCTGTGAACCCCCGGCAGTCAGGGGCAGCCCCGCGTTGAGGGCTGCCACGCGGCCCAGTGCAGGGGCTTCCATTGTGGGGTAGCAGTGGCCGAGGATGACACTGTCAACGGCTTCGCCGGGCAGCCCGGAAGCGCTCATCAGTCCGGTGATGACCTCGGATGCGAGGTCTTCGACGGGGATGTCCTTGAACTGTCCGCCGAAGGCCCCGACCGCAGAGCGGACGGGTGAGCAGATCACGATGTCGGTCAATGAGTCCCCTTGGAAGGTGTGCTGTGTTGCTCCCCACAATAGAGGGCCGGGCAGCGCGGCGCGACACCGGGTTGAACGATCGTTTGAAACTGCGTGGAGCTGTCAGCTGCGCACCCGGTCTGATCTGCGGATTCTGAGTTCATGTGACTTTTCGTCGCAGATAAAAACCTTGTCGAAGATGTTCCGCCCGGCCTGTTTGTCTGAAAGGATGTTCCCAGTTTCCGTCGGCCGCAATGAAGGGGTCTGCGCATGGAACAGCTGTCGAAGCTGCTGGGCAGAGTGCTGAGCGTCATCACGGCACTCGTCATCGTCACCATGATGCTGCACGTGGTCATCAACGCACTTCTGCGTTTCTTCTTCTCCACTCCCATCTACGGCACAAATGAGATAGCCGGGTTCTGGTATCTGCCGGCTATCGCGCTTCTGGGCATACCCGTAGCCCAGCTGCAGCGCGAACACATTGTGGTGGCGCTCCTGCTGGACCGTATGAGTCCGCGAGCCGCAGGCTGGTGCATGCTGCTTGCGAATTCGGCCACCGCGGCGGTGTGCGCCGGGTTTGCGTGGTTCGGCCTGCAGCGCGCGCTTGAGCAGATGGAGCTCGGCGCGACCGCCGGGGTGACGACGATCATCACGTGGCCGGTGTTCTTCCTCCTGCCTGCCGTATTCGGGCTGATGACGCTCATCTGTGCTCTCGAAGCGCTCAGCTGCTTCCGCACAGTCCTGTCGGACGATCCCGAGCAGATCTACGTGTCGGAAGCCGACAGGGAAATCGCAGAGGCTGAGCACGCCGAAAACACCGAGCAGATTGAAGACGGCGCGAGCAGCACGGAGGTCCGGCCATGACAATGACAACACCCCTGCCGGAAAAGGCCGGCCGTCCGCGGATCAGCGCGGGGCCCGGCACCTCGTTCCTTCCGCGCAACACGCGCTTCCAGCCGCGCAGCATGGGTGTCATGCTCGTCGGCACAGCGCTGCTGGCTGGGACAGTTGCTGCCTTCTTCCTGTCGCCGACCGCGCCGATTGCCGGCGCGTGGTGCATCGCGATGATGCTCGTGCTGATGTTCTTGGGTGTTCCCGTGGCAGCAGCGCTGGCCATCCCGTCGATCATCGGCGTCTACGGTCTTTCCGGGATCCCCGCAACCGTCAACATCCTCGCCACGACCCCCTACACGGCCACCGCAAAATGGACCTATTCGGTGCTGCCGCTGTTCATCTTCATGGGCATGCTCCTGTCCCAGTCGGGGCTGACGCAGAAGATCTACCGGGCCACCGACCGGTGGTTCTCGTGGCTGCCCGGCGGCCTTGCAATCGGCACGACCGCGGCCGGTGCCGGTCTGTCGTCAGTGTCGGGTTCGACAATCGGCATGACCTACGCGCTGGGGCGGGCCGCGATTCCGGAAATGCTGTGCGCAGGCTACGACAAGCGGGTGGCACTCGGCTCGGTCATTGTCGCCGGTCTTCCCGGCAACCTCATTCCGCCGTCCATCCTCCTGGTGGTCTACGCCGGAATCGCCTCGGTGCCGGTCGGCCCGCAGCTGGTGGCAGGTGCTGTGCCGGGCCTGCTGGTCGCAGTGTTCGTCGCAACGTTCATCCTGGTGCTCGGCATTGTGTCGCCGAAGCTCGTCGGTCGGGGCAACGGCCCGGCTCCTTCTGCCACGTGGGCGCAGCGGCTGAGCTCACTGGGGGAGGTGTGGGGCTTCCCCGTCATCCTCGTAGTGCTGTTCGGCGGGATGTTCTCCGGGGCCTTCACCCCGACGGAAGCCGGTGCCGCAGCGGCTCTGACCGCACTCATCCTCACCCTTATCGAGCAGCGCGGGAACAGGCCCTTTGCCTGTGTTGCCCGGGCCGCGCTTGCCACCGTGAGTGCTTCTGCGGCGATCTTCTTCATCATGATCGGGGCCGAAATGCTCACCCGCCTGCTGGCCATTACCGGCCTGGCTGAAATTCTCACCGGCTTCGTCACCGGCCTGGGGCTCTCGCGCGTGGGCTTCCTCGTACTGCTCATAGTGGTCTACCTGGTGATGGGCATGTTCTTCGACACCCTGGCGATGATGCTGCTGACAGTGCCGATCCTGCTGCCGGCGGTCGAGGCGATGGGCGTGAGCGCGCTGTGGTTCGGGGTTTTCGTGGTGCTGCTCGGTGAGATCGGCATGATCACACCGCCGGTGGGAATCCTCTCCTACATCGTCCACACGATCGCCAAGAAGCCGGATGTCAACCTGGGTACCGACATAACCCTGGGCGATGTTTTCCGCTCGCTCGTGTGGTTCCTGCCGATCCCGCTGCTCTTTTTGATCTTTATGATCGCGTTTCCGCAGGTCGCCGAATGGTTGCCCGCTCTGCTCGAAACCGCAGGAGGACGATGATGACACGCTCCCGCACGATGAGGACGCTCGCCGCGGTCTGCACCGCTGGAGCGGTGGTCCTGACCGGGTGCGCCGGTTCGGTTGCCGGCGGCGCACTGTCGGGGCAGGGTTCGGGCACAGGCTACGCCTACGGGGCCTCCAGGGACGAGGTGCTCGAAACCATTGCAGACCTCCCGCCGGTCACGCTGACCTACCAGCCATCGGAAGCTTCGCCGAAGAACAAAGAGATCGCCTCGGCCCCGCGGTGGGTAAAAGAGGTAAGCGATCGCTCCGGCGGCAAGATCACCATCAAGATCATCTACGGACAGGCGATCGCAGGCTACGGCGAAGTGTTCGATGCCCTCTCCGACGGTCGCCTGGACCTGGCCTACACGCTGCCGGCCTATCTGCCGCAGGAATTCCCAGCAGCCAGCGCGGTTGGAGACCTGCTGTCCGAAGCCGACCCGTCGCCGTTTGTCGGCGAGATGGTCGCCAACGCAGCCTCAACCGAGATCGGCTGGGCTTCGGGCAAGGTTCTGGAACAGTACGAAAAGAAAGGCGTGTACCCGCTCAACCCGGTTTCTGCCTCGGGAAGCTATTCAAGCCAGTGCAATACGGACGGCTTCGGAATCGACGACTACGGCGGCCGGCAGATCCGCGTGGGTGCGCGCTCGCAGGTCGGCTACGTTCAAGCGCTCGGCGGCACCCCGGTGTCCCTTGACTACACGGAAACCTACGAAGCCCTGCAGCGCAAGACAATCGACTGCACGCTGGGACAGATGGTGCCGTCTGTGGAAGCCGGACTGTTCGATGTGGCGCGCTACACCGGATACCTGACCGACACCTCGGCTCCCCGGGCGGTGGGCGCTGTCATTGCCGGTCAGCGGTTCGCCACCTTGCCGCTGGCGTATAAGCAGATCATCTTCGACAGCTACGGCGGATCGTTCCAAGGCCAGATGGGCCGCTCCATCGGCGGCAATCACGAAGCCGTCAAGAAGATCCGCGCCCTGGGCGGAACAATCGAACCGCTGGAAAAGCCCCTGCAGGACAAGCTCAGAGGATTCAACCGGGAGCTTGCTGGCAGCGTGGAAGAACAGGGTCTGCTTGAAGAGGGAACCGAGAAGCGCTTTGCCGAAGTGCTCGAAAAGTGGCAGAAAAAAGCGGAGGAGCTCGGCTACGCCGACGGCGGAGACTTCGGCACTATGGACCAGTGGTACGACCCTGACACGGACTATGTGCCCTTCGGCGAAGCCGTGTACGAAGAGGTCATCCTGCCGCACCGGCCCGGCGGCACCAGCGGAAAAGAAGACGCGAAGTCCTGACTGAACGGCAAGGGGCGGTGTGCCAAGTGCACGCCGCCCCCTGCCGTTGCTTCGGTCGCTGCCCTCAGAGAGTGGGGACATCCTCCAGGAGGGCTTTTGTGTAGGCGTGCGAAGGTGAGCGGAACACCTCGTCGACAGGACCGAAGTCGACGATCTCACCCTTGTTGAGCACAGCAATGTCATCGGCGATGTGACGGGCGAGCGTGATGTTGTGGGTCACGAACAGCATCGCCAGGCCCCGTTCGACCTTCAGTCTGCGCAGCAGGCCGATGATCGAAGCCTGCACCGACACATCGAGGGCGCTTGTCACTTCGTCGCACACCAGCACGTTCGGCGCGTTGACGAGGGCGCGGGCAATTGCCGCGCGCTGGCGCTCGCCGCCGGAGAGGTCGCCGGGACGGCGATCGTAGAACGACCGGCCTAAACGCACTGCATCAAGGGCTTCTTCCACGTAGCCGCGGCGCTGCGCCGGTGAGAGGTCGCGGTTCATCTCCAGCGGAACCGTCAGAGACTCGCCGATTGTGCGCCGCGGATTGAGAGACGAGTACGGGGACTGGAACACGTACTGCAGACCCTGGAGCTGTTTGACCGATCGCTTGCGCGTGCTGTTCGGCAGGACCTCACCGTCCAGGCTCACCGAGCCCGTGTAGTGGTCGATAAGACCCGCAATTGAACGCGACAGCGTGGTTTTGCCGGAGCCCGATTCGCCCAGGAGCATGGTGCAGCGGCCCGGTTCGAGTCGCATGTCGATGCCGCGCAGCACGGTGTTCGAACCGTATGCGAGCTTCAGATCCCGGACTTCGAGCACCGGGGCGGGCGTGGACGGGGTCTCCGCGGTGGTGGGGATGCCGCCGCTGGCGGTGCTCGCCTCGGTTCCGCCGATGGTCTTTCGGCCCGCCAGGTCCGGCACCGAAGCCAGCAGCCGCTGAGTGTACGGATGCTGGGGGTCGCGCAGCACCTGTGAGACGGGTCCCTCTTCGACGATGTCGCCGCGCAGCATGACGGCCACGCGGTCTGTCACGTCGGCGACCACGGCGAGGTCGTGGGTGATGTAGATTCCGGCAACCCCGTGCCGCTTGGTCATCTGCTGGATGGTGTCGAGCACGTGCGCCTGTGTGGACACATCCAGCCCGGTGGTCGGTTCGTCGAGGATGAGGACATCGGGGAACAAGGCGAACGCCATTGCAATGCCGATGCGCTGCTGCTGACCGCCGGACAGCTGGTGCGGCCAGCGCTTCTGGTAATCCCTGTCCGATGGCAGCCCAACGTCTTCGAGGACTTCGGCAACACGGTCGGCCCGATCTTTCTCAGAATCGCCGTAGCCGTGGATGTCGAGGACTTCCCGGATCTGTTCGCCCACGCGGATGGCGGGATTGAGTGAGAGCGCGGGGTCCTGCGGAATGTAGGCGATCCGCTCGCCGCGCAGAAACCGGGTTTCGTCATCGGTGAGCTCTTCCACGACGATCTTCTCCCGGCCCTCGCGCGGTGGGTTGGGGTAGATCGTCGAAGTTCCGCCGGTCTGCACGAGCCCGGCGCGGAAGTGGCCCATGGCGGCAAGGCCTGCTGTGGTCTTGCCCGAGCCGGACTCTCCCACGAGCCCGAGCATTTCACCTCGGCGGACCGTCAGGTCGATGCCGTGGAGGATTTCGCTGCCGCCGACGGCTTCGACGCGCAGTCCGCGCATTTCGAGGACATTGGGGTGTGTCGTCATCACTGCTCCACATTCGTCGAGGCGGTGGCACGCGCAATTGCGTCCGCCAGCAGGTTGGTGCCGATCGTCAGAACCGCAATGGCGATCACCGACAGCAGAACGCCCCACGGCTGGACTGTCAGGGCGATTCGGTTTTCGTTGATCATCAGGCCCCAGTCGGCCTGCGGGGGCTGCATGCCCAGCCCCAGGAAGGACAGCGAGGCGATCGCGCCGATCGAATACGTCAGACGCAGGCCAGCTTCGACAGCCATGGGGCCGGTGATGTTCGGCAGGATTTCGCGGGCGATGATCTTCCAGCGCGGAACCGCGTACATTTCGGCTGCCCGGATGTAGTCCTCGCTGATGACGCTCAGGGTCGCCGAGCGGGCAACGCGGGCAATGCGGGGAGCGTGGGTCAGACCGATGATGAGCACGAGCACCCATCCGCGCGGGCCGGCAATTGTGATGGCAAGCAGCGCGAACACCAGCTGCGGAACGGCGAGGAACACATCGTTGATGCGCATGATGAGCGAATCCACAGTGCCGCCGGTGTAGGCGGCGAGCATCCCGAAGACCGCGCCGACGGCCAGGCCGAGTGCGGTGGCCAGCACCGAATAGATGAGCAGCAGCAGACCGCCGGCCAGGAAGCGCGAGCCCACGGAGCGTCCGAGATTGTCGGTGCCGAACAGGCCGTGGTCAGAGAAGGGCTGGCCGATGAACTCATAGGGTGTGACACCCGTGATGGGCGCTGCCAACAGGGGGCCCAAGAGTGCCAGGGCGATGACGGCGGCGCTGATGATCACGCCGATCTTGCCCTCTCGCTGGGCCCAGATGCGCTTGAGGACGTGCGGGGGGCGGCTGTGGGACTCTTTGATGTCGCCGTCGGCGTTCGATTCGCCCAGTGCCGCGTGTTCGAGCGCGCCGTCGGTCGGTGTGAGGTTCTGCGGAGCTGACATGTTCACTTCCTCAGCTTCGGGTTGGTGACGATGCCGACGATGTCAGCCAACAGGTTGACCACGATGTACACAATTGCCACGAGCAGCGTGATGGCCTGGACCACTTGGACGTCGCGGTAGGTGACCGCATCGATGAGAGCCTGTCCGATGCCCGGGTAGCGGAAGAGGAACTCCACGACTACGACACCGCCGGCCAGCCAGGCCAGCTGGATGGCGATGACCTGGGCAACCGGCCCAATGGCGTGTGGAACGGCGTGGCGCAGGATGACAGTGCGTTCAGGCACGCCTTTGAGCCTTGCCATTTCGACGTAGCCGGAGTCGAGAACTTCCGCCATTGTCGCCCGCATCATGCGCGCAATATAGGGCGCGACGACGAGCGCCAGGGTCAGTGTGGGCAGGATGAGCTGCAGCGGCAGGTGCCACACCGGGGTGCCGGGCGGGGACATTGTGACTGCGGGCAGGATCGGGAAGACAGTTGTTGCGAAGATCGTGATGAGGCCGACGCCGACGACGAACTCCGGCATGGCCGCAAGTACAAGTGTGACCCACGTGATGGCCGAATCGCGGCGCTGGCCACGGTGGATGGCCGACACAATGCCGAGGAACAGGCCGACCGGCACGGAGACGACGGCGGCGAGCACCATGAGGATGATCGAATTGCCAATCCGCGGGACCAGCAGCTGTGAGACTGGTCCTCCCGTGGCGGCCGAGGTTCCGAAGTCGCCGGTGAACAGGCCGCCCAGCCACAGGAAGTACCGGACGATGGCCGGTTTGTCGAGGTCCATCTGCTCGCGCAGCGCTGCAAGCCTTTCCGGTGTCGCCTGCTGGCCGAGGATGGCCCGCGCGGGGTCGCCGGGCAGCAGGAGGGTGGCTGCGAAGATGATGATGGAAATCGCCAACAGTACGAAAACGCTGATGAGCAGTCGTTTGAAAATGAGCTTTGCCATGGTTTCCGCCTACGCTTTCGCAATCCAGACATCGCGGAACCGGAAGCTCGACAGGGGGATGCCGGTTGCGCTTTCGGTGAGTCCGCCGACGTACTTCTGGTAGGCGTCGACCTGATTGGCGAAGCCCCAGATGATGTATCCGCCTTCTTCGTACTGCTGCTTCTGACCTTCCTGCACGATCTTCCTGCGCTTCTCCGGGTCGGTTTCAGCCTGGATTCTCTTGATGATGTCGTCTGTCTTATCGCTGGCCCAGTTCGTTTCGTTGAACGGGGAATTGTCCATGAGGCACTGGTCGGCCTGCGGGGCGAAGTTGCGGGTGTACCAGAACGACTGAGCGAAATCCCATTTGAGGTAGTTGTCGCCGAAGAACGTGGTGGTGTCTACGCGGCGAATCTTGACGGTGATGCCGGCGTCGCGGGCCTGCTGAGCGAAGACCTGAGCGGCTTCGACGGTCCCGGACTGGATGGGGGCGGTGACGAGCTCAACCGTGAGCCCGTCGGGATAGCCGGCCTCAGCCAACAGCTGCTTGGCCTTTTCGACATCGCGGCGGCGCTGCGGAAACTGTTTGGGGTAGTCGGGGTCGTAGACGCCGAACATGTCGTTGCCCACCTGGCCGAAGCCGGAGAGCACCTGGTTGATCATCTGCTCGCGGTCAACTACCAGGCGGAAAGCCTGGCGGACGCGCTCATCGTCAAAGGGCTTCTTGTCCACGCGCATGGTGAAAGGCAGCCACATGCCCGTTTTGGAATTGAGGAGCCTCATCCGCTCATCGGCTTCGATCACCTTGGCCAGCGACACGGGGATCTGCGCGACGCAGTCAACCTGATTCGACAGCAGCGCGTTGATGACGGCATCGGTGTCGTTGAAGTTCAGCAGCTCGATCTCATCCAGGTGCGGTGTGCCGTCCCAGTAGTGCGGATTTCGCTCCAGCACGGTTGAAAGCGCCGGTTCAAAGGACTTGAGCATGAACGGGCCGGTCCCCACGGGGTTCTCCGGGTCGTAGTCCTTCGGCACGATTGTGGTGGTGTAGCCCGACATGGGGTCGTCGAAGATGCTGTTGGGCTCTTTGAAGTGGAACTCGACCTCGTAGGGACCCTTGGCCTTCATGAAGTCCAGGGTTGCCAACACAGCGGCGCTCGTCTTGGGGTCGTCGGGGTTGCGAATGCGCTCGTAGGAGGCGATGACGTCTTCAGATGTCATTTCCCGCCCGTCGGAGAACTTCACGCCTTCGCGCAGCTTGGCGGTCCACACCGTGGCGTCGTCATTCGGTTCGACCGAGGTTGCCAGCCGGTACTCGACTTCGTAATCAGGCCCGCGCGAGAGCAGGCCCTCATACATGTTGTGCATGCGGCAGATGTCGGTGGTGTTGACGGCCACGTGCGCATCCACGGTGTCGGCCGATGTCCCGCCGGTCAGTCCCACCCGCAGTCTGCCGCCCTTGACGGGCTTCGACAGGTCGAATTCTGGTGTAGCGCTCACTCCGCAGGCGCTCAGCAGGCCAGCTGAGCTCAGGGCGGCGCCGGTGCCCAAGAGCTGCCGGCGGCTGAACGTGCGGTCGGTGTGCGACCGCGAAGCAGCTTCCCGCGAGCGAGCAGCCGGAGATGTGCCGTTGTCGTGCGCCATTATCCGCCTGCTTTCGAAAAGTTCGGGTTACCTTGGTGCGAATCACGGTAACACCATCGTGGTGCAACGGCGACGCGAATGTTGAAAAGCATGCGCGAGAAAAACGCCCCCATCAGCTGTTTGAGCTGATGGGGGCGCTGCTGGCGGCAACTGTCGGCCAAAGGCCGAATCTGAAGATCAGGCCAAAATTAGGCCCGTGGGTTCATCACATGGAGATCGAACGTCCCGACCATGCGGGTGCTTCTTCGATCAGCGGCTGCAGGCGTTCAAGCACTTCGGTGGGGAAGTCGACGGCACGGCCGGCCTTCTGATCCACGTGCAGGCACATGACCTCCTCCGTGAATAGAACGTCCTCGCCGTGCAGCATTTCATAGGCGATGTGCAGCTTCTTGCCGGCGGCGCCGATGATCCGCGGGCGGACCTCGACCTGTGCTCCCAGGCCGATCTCCTGCAGGTATCGCAGGTGAGTCTCAACCGTGTAGAGCGAACATCCTGTGGTCTTCCGGTAGTCCTCGTTAAGACCGATGTCGATCATGAGCTGGTCCGTGGCGAAACCGCAGATGAGCACGTAGTATGCCTCGGACAGGTGCCCGTTGTAGTCGATCCACTCCTGCTTGATCTCCGTGCGGTACGGGGCGATCGCCGTCATTCGTCCTCCTGGGTGTCGTTGGGTGAGCCCAACAGGGCCTGCGCGGCACCCGCGGCACCCGCGGCAGCCGCGGCGGCGCCTCGTTCGCGCCCTCCCGGATAGGTGTCGCGGATGTCCTGAATTGCCCGGCGCACGGCAATGATCGAGGCGTCGCGGGCCTGCACGAGTTCATTGAACGTGCGGGCGTCGATTTCCTCGTTCGAACCTTCGACCACCATGTCTCGCAGACGGTCTGTAAGCTCGGGTGCTGTCAATCGGGTCCACGGGCTCAGCAGCGACGGGCCGAAGTGGTCGAGCATGTGGGCCATGCCGCCCTCACCGCCTGCCAGGTGGAAGGTGAGCATCGGCCCCTGCAGCGGCCAGCGCAGGCCCGGGCCGTCGGTGATCGACAGGTCGATCTGCTCGACGGTGGCTTCGCCTTCGTTGACCATGTGCAGAGCTTCGCGCCACAGGGCCTCCTGCAGGCGGTTGGCAATGAAGCCGGGAACCTCGCGGTCCATTTTGATGACGGACTTGCCGATCGCATCGAACCACTCGGCAGCCCAGTCGACAGCCTCCGGCGCGGTTTCCTCGCCGCCGACCACCTCGACCAGCGGAATGAGGTACGGCGGGTTGAAGGGGTGGCCCACAACCAGACGAGATTTGTCCTGTGCCTTCTGTGCCATGTCCGTCATCGAATAGCCCGATGTGGACGAGCTGATCACGGCATCCGCATCCGAGAAGCGGGCAATATCGGCCAGCAGGTCCTGCTTCATGTCGAGGACTTCCGGTGCGGACTCCTGGACGAAGCCGGAACCGGCCAGCGCTTCGGCAAGGTCGGTGTGGACAGACCAGTTGGCCTTGTCCGCACCCGGCTGCAGGCCGAGGGCTTCAAGGGCAGGCCAGGCGTTGTCGATCAGCCGCTCAAGCTTTTCCGGGGCGTCCGGGGAAGGGTCCCACACTTTGACGCTCAGTCCGCGGGACAGGAAGTACGCGGCCCAGCCGCCGCCGATCGTTCCGGCGCCGACGCACGTTACCTGGGTGATGTCGTCAATTCGGCGCAGTGCGATTGTCATCTGAGAATCAGCCCCCTCAGCGCTTTTCGAGGCCGAGAATTTCGCGGGCCTCGTTCGGGGTTGCCACGGAAGCGCCGAGCGATTCGATGATCGTCACTGCGCGGTCGGTGAGCTGGGCGTTGGTGGCCTTGACTCCGCGGGACAGGTAGAGGTTGTCTTCGAGTCCCACGCGGACGTGGCCGCCGGCCAGAACCGACTGGGCGACCCACGGCAGCTGGTTGCGGCCGATGGCAAAGCTGGTGAACACCGAGTTCTTCGGCAGCAGGTCGACCTGTGCATCCAGCAGTTTGCGCGACACCGGAGCTCCGTAGGGGATGCCCATGCACAGCTGGTACATGGCGGGGTCATCCAGCAGGCCCTCTTCGTACATGACATTGGCAAACCACAGGTTGCCGGTGTCGAAGATCTCCAGTTCAGGCTTCACTCCGAGTTCGCGGATGCGGGCAGCGCCTTCGCGCATCATGTCCGGGGTGGAGATGTAGATCTGGCTGCCTTCGCCGAAGTTCAGGGTGCCGCAGTCGAGCGTTGCGATCTCCGGACGGAGCTCTTCGACGTGTGTGAGCCGGGTGGCCTGGTTGACCAGGTCGGTGCCGTCAGCGAACTGGGTGGGGTTCTGCGGGTCGAGGACCACGTCCCCGCCCATTCCGGCGGTCATGTTGATGACGGGGTCGACATCGTCGGCTTGGCGCACCAGGCGCAGAACTTCGCGGTAGAACTCGGTTTCGCGCGAACCCTGCTTGGTCTGCGGGTCGCGTACGTGAATGTGGATGACAGATGCGCCGGCCCTGGCGGCTTCGATGCCGGACTGGGCGATTTCTTCGGGGGTGACCGGAACGTGTTCGGATTTGCCGGCGGTGTCGCCGGCTCCGGTCAGGGCGCAGGTGAGGATGACATTGTGATTCATGGGAACTCCCTTGTCTGATCTGGTGATGGTGGTCGGCTGATCAGGCGGAGTGCTGCTGTGCCCGCCTGCTCAGTGAAAGCGCGGCGGGGATCCGTACGGAAAGCCCTTGACGATATCCATGACTTCACCCTCCCAAGCCTGGGGGAGGGTTGCAACCTGTTTCTGAACGTGTGGGCGGCCCAACGCGCCTGCCGCTGTGCGGGTGGGTCTGCTGAAAATCACGAGGCGCCGGTTGGGCGGCTCTGCTCAGGCGACTTCGCGGAAGGTCAGGCAGGGTTCGTGGGCGGTCTTCGGCAGGAGGCTGCCCATCATTTCGTCCACTGCCTGCGGGGTTTCGGTTCCCGGTTCCCACACCTGGAAGCCCGCGCGGTGGAAGAACGTGGCGCGCTCCTGGGGGATCTGCGCAATGAGCCGACAGCGGGTCGGAAGCCCCGCCTGTTTGAGAATCTGCGGGGCCATGCCCAGCAGAACCGTGCCCAGGCCT
The DNA here is from genome assembly GCF_001810665.1 of Brevibacterium sp. HMSC063G07. Classification (NCBI taxonomy): domain Bacteria; kingdom Bacillati; phylum Actinomycetota; class Actinomycetes; order Micrococcales; family Brevibacteriaceae; genus Brevibacterium; species Brevibacterium sp. HMSC063G07. The sequence continues at coordinate 402,932 of NZ_KV802360.1, read as the reverse complement.
TTGCCCCGGAAGTCCGGGTCGGTTGCCAGGCCGCGGATGAAAAGCGCCGTGGCGGTGTGGTTCTGTTCGCCGTCGGAGCTGAAGTCAACCGCTGTGACAACGAGTGCTGCAACGATCTCGCCGTCTTCGTTGAGCGCTACGAGGCCGGCGTCCTGGTCGCCCACGTGGAACGGCACGAGCGTCTTCGAATCGGGCTTGGGTGTTGGCGCAAGACCCGTGATGAGCGCTTCGACGTCGTCGCTGAGTTCGGGTGTGAGCAGCTCGAAGGTGAAGCTGGCCGCCATGAGCGCTTCCGCGTAGCGGCGGTGTCGGGCGGCGACCTTATCTGCCTGCAGTCCGGGGTACAGCATGCCTAGAGCGTACGGCGTGGCCCATGCCCAATCGGGCAGGGCCTGTCCGTGGGCTCTGAGCGCCCAGTGGTATAAGCGGGACCTGCGCACACGTAGACTGTGCGGCATGGGAAAGAAGTCCAGGAAGTCATCAAAAGACGTCATCGCCAAGCGCCTTGCGAAAGCTCAGGCCGCAGCTTTTGTGCCCCGCCCCTACGAGGGTCTGCCGTTCGAAGTCGACATCGTCAGCCTCAAAGAGCTTGTCCCGGCGGCAACCGCTGCTGCGAAGCTCAAAGATGAGTTCGGAGGGGACGAAGTCCTCATCGCCTCGCTGCTGCCGTCCGCCTGGCAGGCACACAAGCGCCACGACGGCGTGATCCTCGGCGGACTCCAGGTCCCAGTGTCCAGCCCCGACCCTTCGCGCGATCTCGCCGCAGCCCTGCTGGAAGTCAAGGACATGGAGCCCGGCGGTTTTGTCGGAGCCACCAGCAGCCCCGGAACTGGGCCGCGCCTGCAGGACATCCTCGATCTTGACGCTCCGTTCAAGGTGCGCGTGCACGAAACCTTCGACTACTGGATTCCGCAAGACGGTTCGCTTGATGACGACGAAGACACCCAGGCGGCAATCGAACAGGCCAACAACCTCATCAGCCCCACCGACAAGCTCGTCGAAGCCGAAGGTGCCTACTGGACCGAAATGGGCGACGGCCGCTATGTCCGCTGGGCGATCGGCGAGGACGAAGACACCGTCATGGACGCCCTGGCTCGCCTGCACGCAGACGGCAAGAACACCCTCGGCGGCATCGGCCGTTACCTGGGCACCTTCCGCACGCAGGGCATCGTCATCCCGGTGTGGGAAGTAGGCGCGGATGTCACAGCCGATGACGTCGATGCGGTCCTGGGCGACTTCGCCGAACTTCTCGCCCAGGCGCTGAAGAACACCGAGCCGCTGAGCGCAGACGAGCGCCGTGCGCGCGCCGGAGTTGTTTCGCGTCAGCTGACCATCCGATGACAGACACCCTGCGCTTCGGCTTCCTGGGCCCGGCCGCAACCTTCACGGAGGCTGCGCTGTTGCGCCTAATCGCCCAACGCGGTTTTGCGAACGCGCAGCGCATTCCCGCAAACAGCGTGGACGAAGTGCTTGCGGCAGTAGCCGCCGGTGAGCTCTCCGGGGCCGTTGTGCCCATGGAGAACTCGGTTGAGGGCGGCGTGCCCGCCACACTCGACGCCCTCACCCGACACGGGGAGCTGCAGATCGTGGCAGAAACCCTCATGGATGTCCGCTTTGTGCTCGCAGCCCGGCCCGGAACGCAGCTGAACGACATCACGGCCTTCGGCACCCACCCCCACGCGGAAGCGCAGACTCGCGGATGGACGGCCAAGCACCTGCCCGGCGCCGCATATGTGCCGGCTTCAAGCACCGCTGCGGCTGCCCGGGCGACAGCAGACGGTGACGCCGACTACCAGGCCGCCGTGTGTCCGGCACTGGCCGCCCAGCGGTACGGGCTGAATGTGCTCGCCGAGAACATCGGCGACCGCCACGACACCGTCACCCGCTTTGTGCTGGTGCGCAAGCCCGCCGCGATGCCGCCGGCAACAGGGGCGGACAAGACGACGATCGTCGCCGCACTGGCATCCGACCGGGCGGGATCGCTGCTCGAACTGCTCGAACAGTTCTCCACTCGCGGAGTCAACCTCGCCCGCATTGAATCGCGGCCGACCGGTGACGGGCTGGGCCTCTACCAGTTCTCCCTCGACCTTGTCGGCCACGTGGCCGAACCGCGGATTGCCCAGGCGCTCGCCGGTGTGCACCGGCTGGCCCGGCGCGTTCAGTTCCTCGGCTCCTATCCGGCGGCGGAGACATCGGTCGAACCGGTAGACCCGCGGATGACGGCTGAGCGCTTCGAAGCGGCCGAAGCGTGGGTCGAGGAAATCCGCGCATACCTCAGCTGATCAGCGGAAACAAAAATGTAATTCACGCCACAGCGCTGTCTCAAACCGTCACATGATTTCATGCAGCGGAATCCGGTAGTCCACAATCGTCGCCGGAGGTTTCATGATCACAATTGACGGTGTCAGCCGCACCTACGGCAGCGGAGAATCCGCAGTCCACGCGCTGCGCGATGTTTCGCTTCATGTTGAGCAGGGCAGCATATTCGGTGTTGTCGGCCAGTCCGGCGCCGGAAAGTCCACGCTTCTGCGCTGCGTCAACGCGCTCGAACGCCCAGACACGGGGACCGTGACAGTCGGCGAGCACCCCATCAGCTCCCTGCGCGGCCGTCGCCTGTCAGAGGCACGCCACGACATCGGGATGGTATTCCAGCACTTCAACCTCGTGGGCAACCGCACCGTGGCAGACAACGTCGACTTCGCCCTCGAAGCGGTCGGCCAGCCGCGAGCCAAGCGCCGTCAGCGCGTCGGCGAGGTTCTCGAACTCGTCGGCCTGTCACACAGGGCCGACCACCACCCGCGCCAGCTTTCAGGCGGACAGCGGCAGCGCGTCGGCATCGCCCGCGCACTGGCGGCAGAGCCCAAAGTGCTGCTCAGCGACGAAGCCACAAGCGCACTGGACCCCGAAACCACCCGATCGATTCTCGATCTGATCAAAAAGCTCAGCGTCGAACTCGACCTGACCGTCCTGCTCATCACCCACCAGATGGACGTCGTCAAGCGCATCTGCGATTCCGCGGCTCTTATGGAAGACGGTGCGGTGCAGGAAACGGGAACCTTACCGGAGCTCATCACCTCTCCCGGCAGCCGGATTGCCGACGAACTGTTCCCCGTCGGAACCTACGCGCCGATTGACGGACACGAAATCGTCGACGTCACCTATTTCGGCAGCGAAGCCACCGACGGTGCGGTCGTCAAACTCGCCCGCGAACTCGACATCGACGTCTCAATTCTCGGCGCCGCGCTGGAAACCGTTGACGGCAAGCAGGTCGGACGCACCCGCCTGGCTGTGCCCGGCGACGCCCGGCAGGCCCAGGCGGTCGTCGACAGTTTCCACGCGCGCGGACTCACAGCGTGGCGTGCAGGCCAGCAGGGAGGTACCGCATGACCGACATCAACAACCCCGCCTTCTGGCCGGAGCTTTTCCGAGTTCTGTGGAAAGGCACCCAGGAAACCCTGTTCATGGGTTCGGTGGCGATGCTCTTCACCCTCCTGGTGGGGCTGCCGTTGGGCATTGTGCTCGTCGCAACGGAAAAGGACGGCTTCCTCGCCGCGCCGTTCGGCCAGCGCTGGCTCGGCGCGATCATCAACTGGGTGCTCGGCTTCGTCGTGAACGTCGGCCGCTCGGTGCCGTTCATCGTGCTCATGATCGCGCTCATTCCCACAACGCGCTTTGTCATGCAGGTGCTCACCGGCCGGCCCACGTTCATCGGCACGGAGGCCGCGACCGTCCCGCTGACGCTGGTTGCGATCCCGTTCTTCGCCCGCATGGTTGAAATTGCAGTGCGCGAAGTCGATCCCGGCCTGCTGGAGGCCGCCGAATCCCTCGGTGCGTCCAGGTGGCTGACCATCCGCCGCGTCATCATGCCCGAAGCAACCCCGTCGATCATCTTGGGCACGGCAACCACACTGACTTCGATCATCAACTTCTCGGCGATGGTCGGCACCGTCGGAGGCGGCGGCCTAGGCCAGGTCGCGATTTCCTACGGGCACCAGATGTACTCGCCGATCCACATGATCGCCGTCATCATCATCCTGTTTGTGCTGGTGCAGATCATCCAGACGGCCCTGAGCTTCGTCGCCAAGCGCTACGGGCGCGCCAAACCCCGCCACCGTGGCTTCTTCAGCCGGCAGATCTGACAGCCTGCAGACAAACACACAGAAAAACCCACCTAAGGAGAACAATGAAGGTATCGGCTCGTCGCGGCATCATCGCCGCAGTCGCTGCTCTCAGCCTCACCCTGTCGGCCTGCGGCGGCGGTGCACAGAATGCGGAAGACGCATCGCTTGACACCCCGCTGAAGGTCGGAGCGCTTGCCGTCCCGGCCGGTAAAATGCTGACCTACGTGGCGGAGAACCTCGCCGAAAAGGAAGGCATTAAGGTCGAGTTCGTCGAGTTCAACGACTACAACACCCCCAACCCGGCGCTGGCCGACGGTTCGATTGACGCGAACCTGTTCCAGCACCAGGACTTCCTTGACACCTACAACAAGGAAGCCGGCGGCAATCTCGAATCGGTCGGCGAAATCTACCTGCCGGCCGCGGCTTTCCACTCGAAGAAGCACAAGTCGCTTGACGAACTTCCCGACGGTGCTGTCGTGTCGATCCCGAATGACCCGACGAACGAAGGCCGTGCTCTCGAACTGCTGCAGGACGCCGGCGTCATCAAGATTGAGGACGGCGCGACCAAGCCCGACGGCATCACTGAGAACAAGAAGAACTTCAAGTTCCAGGAAGTCGACAACGCGAGCCTGCCCCGCACCCTTGAAGACGACGATGCCGCATTCGTCACCTCGTCCTATGCCATCCCGGCAAAGCTGACGAAGGACACCATCATCGCGTCTGAAGAAGAGGGCTCGAAGTACTACAACGTGCTGGCCACCCGCCCTGAGCTCAAGGACGACGAGCGCATCGAGAAGCTGCACAAGATCCTGACCTCACAGGACATGGCGGACTTCATCAACGAAAAGTGGGACGGCCTCATTCTGCCGAACACCAAATAAGACTCACGCTGCACACAGCGGCACAAGGGGCCGCGGGAGGATCACAGGATCTTCTCGCGGCCCCTGTTCTGTGCGCACGGACCGGGGTGGGCCGTGCTCGGACCGGGTTTGGGCCGATTGTCAGTGCGGTCAGTGCAGGCGGATGCTGAGCCCCTGGATCTGCTGGTAGGGGTTGAGCGTCATGGTCACGGTGCGGCTTCCGGCTGCTCCGGTGACGGTCCACTGAGCTGACGAGGCGCCGGTGAACCGGGGCTTGATGCTCGCCTGTTCGATGTCTCCCGTGTGTTCGCAGGCTGCGGCCCATGCTGCAAGGCGCTCTCGGCGCGGCTGGTCGAGGTCGACGTTCATGGAGAAGACGCTCTCAGCCGCACTGTCGTCACCCGTGCGGATCATGTTTTCGGCGATGCGGGCCAGTTCCAGAGCACGTTCGTCGGGCAGGAACTCAGCGACGGACCGAACGGGGACAACTCGTCCGGCAGCAGGTCCGGTGGGGGTCGCAGTCGGCGCTTCTGAGCGCGGCCATGCGCGGTTGTCGGGATCTTCGCCGCGCTGGACTTCAAGCCCGGCTTCGAGTGCTTTGGAGGTGACGGCTTCCGTGGGGTAGCCGGTCAGCGCGGTGAAGAGAATGACCCCGGTGCGGCTGGCCGCGTGCCACCGCATGTGCAATCCGAAGCCGGGATAGCCCCCGGAGTGTCCGGCGAAGCTGCCGTAGCGAGTGTCGAAATAGCACCGCAGACCCAGACCGTAGCCTCCGCTGACCGCGAACTGCTCGCTTCCCTCCGGCCCGGTTGCAGATGTTCCGTGCGTGATCTCCATGGCTCGCACCGGCTGCTGCTGGTCAGCCAGCACTCGCCGCCACAGCCGTGCTCGCTGTGGCGTGTCGTCGCCCGTGGCGGCGGCAAGAGCCCGGAACGCCGCATCGTCGCCTTCGGGGCTGAGGGCGTCGATGTGGGCGCGCACCCACACCGAAAGATCATCCACGGTCGAAGCCAGCCCGCCGATGGCAGAGAACGCTCCGGGCAGCGAAACGGCCTGCGGTTCGAATTCACCGTCCCGGTTGCGCCGGTATCCCGTGACCAGGCGGTCGGCATCGAGCCTTCGGACATCAAAACCAGATGACGTCATGCCCAGGGGTGTGAGGAAAACATCGTCAATCAGCTGTGCGAACGGCTTCTGCGCGGCACGTTCGATCACGAGGCCGGCAACCGCGTAGCCCAGATTCGAGTAGCGGTAGGCCGTGCCGGCCGGGAAGTCGCGAATCGCAGGTTTGCCCAGAAGTTCAGAGAAGTCCTCGGCAGACATCGACTCCTGGCGGTCTGCCCACGGGTCATCCGTGGGCAGACCCGAAGACATCCGCAGCAGATCGTCGATGACAGCGTCCTCAGCCCACCCGGCATCGGCCAGTTCGGGCACCCAGTCGAGGACAGCATCGTCCATTCGCACCGGCTTGCCCGGAACGAGCCCCCGGACCAGACCGGTCAGGGCAGCCGCCGTGAACGACTTCGTGATCGAGGCGACCCGGAAGATGCGGTCCCGGCCGTCGACCTCGTGCAGCTGGCCGTCCGAGATGATTCCGAACGCCGTTTCCGGCACGCGCGCGGTTTCACGGCGAATGGTGTCGACAATGGCTTCGCGTGCAGTGGGCGAAAGCACTCTCACTGTTCCTTTTCTGCTGTTTGAGCTTTGGCTTCGTCAACGTGGAGATTGGCGTAGGAATCGCCGAGGATTTCGTGCAGACCCTCGTCGTAGCCGATCGTGCGGCGGCTGGCCGCAAATGCGTACATGACGGCGCCCAGCAGCATCCAAGCGCCCAGAATGATGTACTCCGCCGGCCACACCAGCGATGACGAGGTTCCGGGAGCCAGCGCCCACACGATGACGCCGATGGCGCCCAGTCCGCCGATTGCGGGCAGGAACGACAGTTTGGAACGGCGAACCGCCTGCGGGTAGCGCCGCGGCAGCAGGTACTTGGCGAGCACCACCATGAACCACACAACGCCCAGGTACACGCCGCCGGTGTCGAGAAACCACACAACGGCACCCGGACCGAGCCAGCCCAGGGCAAGGGTGACGGCAGTCGTGACGATGAGAGCGCGGCCGGGAGTCTGCCTCTTGGGGTTGATGGCGGCCAGGCTCGGCGGGAGCAGCTGACCGCGGGCCATGGCGACGATGATGCGCGAACTTGCCACGAACAGGCCGAGGAAGCTGGTGAGCAGGCCGAGGAACGCAATCGCGTAGGCGCCCGAGCCCAGAACGGGGAAGCCCGCCTCGGTGAACGCTGACACGGTGCCCAGGTCCATCTTCGCGACGTCCTGCCACGGCATGACCCACGCGGTTGCGGCGAGCACCGCGGTGTAGAACAGACCGGCGGTGATGACGGTGAGGACCACGGCGCGGCCTACGCGCTTCGGTGAGATCTTCGCGTCTTCGGCAAGGACTGCGACAAGGCCGAAACCGGCCAGGAAGGTCATACCGGGGATGATGAAGCGCAGGGTGGCAGACACCGGAGCCGCACCCTCGGCATAGGCCGGGAAGAAGTTCGACGGTGAGCCGCTTGCGAAGCCCACGACGATGAGGGCCGCGCCGATCAGCACAATTGCTGCGAACATGAACATCTGCACGCGCCCGCCGATCTCAATGCCGAACCAGTTGAGCGCAAACATCAGCAGGGTGAGGATGACGCCGACGGCCAGCACCGGCAGGTACACGGTTTCACCGTTGATGGTGTACAGCGGCATCGTCTTCATGGCGGGCACGAAATTGCTCAGCAGGAAGCCGAAGGCCGTGACATAGAACGCCAGGGACGACACATAGGCGCCCAGCAGCATCCAGCCGGTGAAGAACGCCGGACCGCGGCCCATCGTGGTGTAGGAGAAGACCACTTCACCGCCGGCGCGGGGAAAAGCTGCCGTCAGCTCTGAGTAGGCCAGGGCGACAAAGGAAGCCAGGAGAACACCGAGCAGCAGGCCGAAGACCATGCCGCCGGAGCCGTAGGAGTCCATGAGCTTGGAGTTGGTGTAGATCCAGCTGGTTCCGATGACGCCGGCCACGCCGAATGCCAAAAGCTGGAAAAGGCCGAGCGACTTTTTGAGTTCAGCCACGATGTCCTTCCGGAAAAAGAGCGCCCGACCTTCCCTGGCCGCAGCGCCCGATGAGCATTTGCGCTTCATGATACGACGTGCGGTGTGACCTGCGTCAATGCCGCCTGTGACGGTCGGAGGCGGTGCCGAGAAACGGTGCGAAGAAACGGCGGCCGCGGATGGGGAGGGGCAGGTGCCGGGCAGTCTCAGCTGTCCCTGCGGGCGAGCCCCTGAACGGGTTCGACGTGCAGAAGTCTGCGCAGGCGGCCCAGATTGAGAGTGCGGGACTGGGCAATCCGGCGCACCGCAAAGCGGTCGAGCCCGTCCTTTGGCCTGCGGCCGGTCTTCTCGCGCAGCCAGGCCGTTGTCAGCGCGAGGTCGGCGGCCCGGTCGTCAAAGTTGTAGGGCCCAAGGCCGGTGCGGGCCATGAACGTGTTGATCGCATCGCGCAGAACATAGGGTTCGGGGTCTGACACGTTGATCGGCCCGTAGGCTTCCGGGTGCCGCAGACCGGCGATAACCGCTGCGGCGACATTCTCAGCACTGGCCAATGCTGTTTTCTGGCGGCCTCCGCCGGGCAGTTCGATAACGCCCTTCTTAGTGGCAAGTGACTGAAGAAAAGGGAAATTGCGTCGGTCGCCCGGACCGTAGACGGGTGCCGGGCGCAGGATGAGCGCGTCCGGGCGCAGGCGGGTGACAACCTTTTCGGCTTCGACCTTCGAGCGTTCGTACTCGGTGGTAAAGCACGCAAGGTCCGCAGGTCCGTGCTCTTCGTAGATGTCCCGGAGCCCGCGGCGGGGATCATAGACATCGGCACAGGACAGGAAGATGAAGCGGGCTTTGGGGAACGCGTCGAGCACATTGCGGGTTCCCGTGACGTTGACGCCGTGGGCGTCCTGCTGCGAAAGGCCTCCGCCGCTGACACCGGCGGCGTGGACGACGGCGCTGATGTCACGGCCGGTCACACGGCTGTCCGCGGGTGTGCGGATGTCCCATTCGATGTGTTCGACCGAATCGTCATGAGGGGCAGACGTCCCTGCGCTCACCGGGGTGTGGCCGGCTGCCCGCAGTGCGGAGATGACGGCGCGCCCAATGCATCCGGAAGCGCCGGTGACAAGAACAGTCATAGGCTCAGATTAGCGCGCTCGCACCGCTTTGGCCGGTATGCGGCCGGTGTTGCCCGAGCAGTGTCGTGTGGACGGTGTCGGCTAGGCGCGGTCAATGTCCTTGCTGACGAGGCCCTCGGCTTCGGAATGACCGTGGGTCCACTCGGGGGAGCGCTTTTGAAGAAAAGCCGTAATGCCCTCCTGTGCGTCGGTGAGCACGGCGTTGTCGGCCATGACCCGGCCCATGCGGGAGTAGGCCTCGGTTGTGCTCAGGGAAATCTGCTCGTAGAAGGCGCGCTTGCCGATCGACACCGTGGTCGACGAGGACTGGGCGACGGTGCGGGCCACTTCGAGTGTGCGCTCGCGCAGGGCGTAGGCGGGTGCGGTGTGTGAAACAAGGCCGCGCTGGAAGGCCTCTTCTGCCTTCATCGGCTCTCCGGTCAGGAGCATCCGCATGGCCGTTTTGCGTTTGACCGCGCGCGACAGCGCGACCATCGGAGTTGAACAGAACAGGCCGATGGTCACACCGGGGGTGGCAAAGGATGCGCTTTCAGAAGCCACAGCGAGGTCGCAGGTGGCCACCAGCTGACAGCCCGCCGCGGTTGCCAGGCCCTGCACTTCTGCAATGACCGGCTGCGGAATGGACTGGATGATCCGCATGAGCAGGGTGCAGGTGTCGAAGATGTTCTGCTGGGTTGCGTGATCGCTTCCCTGGACTTCGCGCAGGTCATGGCCTGCGGAGAAAACCTTGCCGGTCGACGCGAGGACGATGGCCCGAACTTCCGTGTTCTTGCCGACTGTGCGGAAGGAGTCGATGAGTTCGTTCATCATCTTCCGGGACATGGCGTTGCGGTTTCCGGGACTGTTGAGGGTAATGAGCGCAATCGGGCCGTCGTATTCGAGCGTCACCAGTTCTTCAGACATGTGTTCAGTCTGCCAAAGACCGTGCGGCGCGAAAAGAATCAAGGACAGAAATCTTAGGTTGAGCGGAATAGACTCAACCTTGTTGAAGTTACCTGTATGAACATAGTTTTGCAGGAAGGGAGGTGTCCCCATGGACACCAAATTCACCTCACGATCGCAGGAGGCTCTGTCCACCGCGATCAAGGACGCAGCGCAGCGTGGAAACTCGCAGGTTGAGCCTGCGCACCTTCTCGCCGCTCTGCTTGAGGGCGAAGACAGCATTGCCGGAGCCCTCATCACTCACCTGGGCGGACGTCCCCAGGATATTCGCAGCCGTGCTCAGGCTGTCGTTGCCGGACTGCCGTCTGCCAGCGGATCGTCCGTCAGCCAACCGCAGCTCTCAAGGGCCGGGCTGTCGGTCATCAGCAGCGCCGAAAAGGAAATGCAGGCACTCGGTGACCAGTACGTCTCAACCGAACACCTCCTTTTGGGTGTCGCGGCCGATTCCGGTGAAGCCGGCAAGCTGCTCAGTGCCGAAGGCATTACCCGCGACGCGCTGCTTGCCGCCCTGCCGGAAGTCCGCGGCGGTCGCAAGGTCACCAGTGAAAACCCGGAAGACACCTTCCAAGCGCTGGAGAAGTACGGCATCGACTTGACCCAGCAGGCCCGCGACGGAAAACTCGACCCCGTCATCGGCCGCGACTCCGAAATCCGCAGGGTCGTTCAGGTGCTGTCGCGTCGCACAAAGAACAACCCGGTGCTCATCGGCGAAGCCGGTGTGGGCAAAACCGCCGTTGTCGAAGGTCTCGCGCAGCGCATGGTCGCAGGCGATGTTCCCGAAAGCCTGCGCGGCAAGCAGCTGGTCAGCCTCGACCTGTCGGCCATGGTGGCAGGCGCAAAGTACCGCGGTGAGTTCGAAGAGCGCATGAAGGCCGTTCTTGAGGAGATCAAGAACTCCGAAGGTCAGATCGTCACCTTCATCGACGAAATCCACACGCTCGTCGGTGCGGGTGCCACGGGCGATTCCGCAATGGATGCGGGCAATATGCTCAAGCCCATGCTGGCCCGCGGCGAACTGCGGCTGGTGGGTGCGACAACGCTTGACGAGTACCGCGAGAACATCGAAAAGGACCCCGCCTTGGAGCGCAGGTTCCAGCAGGTGTTCGTGGGAGAGCCGAGCGTGGAGGACTCGATTGCCATTCTGCGCGGGCTGAAGGAGCGCTACGAAGCTCACCACAAGGTGACGATCGCAGACTCCGCCCTGGTTGCCGCCGCGTCGCTGTCGAACCGCTACATCACCGACAGGCAGCTGCCGGACAAGGCCATCGACCTCGTAGATGAGGCCGCCAGCCGTCTGCGCATGGAAATCGATTCGGCACCTGTCGAAATCGACCAGCTGCAGCGCGATGTCGATCGCCTCAAAATGGAGGAGATGGCGCTGTCAGCTGAAACCGACGAGGCTTCGAAGGAGCGGCTGGCGGCTTTGCGCGAAGACCTTGCAGACAAGCAGGAAAACCTGTCCGGTCTGACCGCGGCCTGGGAATCACAGCGTGCAGGTCTGAACCGCCTGGGCGAACTGCGGCAGAAGCTGGATGATCTGCGCAGCCAGGCGGAGATTGCGCGGCGCGACACGGACCTCGAAACGGCATCGCGCCTGCTGTACGGCGAAATCCCGCAGGTCGAAAAGGAGATCGCCGCGGCAGAAGAAGCCGAATCGGCTGCCGGATCCCAGGCCAAGCAGATGGTGGGCGAACAGGTCACGGCCGACGACATCGCCGAAGTCGTATCGTCGTGGACGGGCATTCCCGCCGGTCGTCTGCTGGAAGGCGAACGGGAGAAGCTGCTGCACGCGGAAGAGCACATCGGCAAGCGGCTCATCGGCCAGAAGAAGGCCGTTGAAACCGTGTCGGATGCTATCCGCCGTGCGCGCGCCGGGGTTTCTGATCCCAACCGTCCCACGGGTTCGTTCCTGTTCCTGGGGCCGACCGGTGTGGGCAAAACGGAACTGGCCAAGTCCCTAGCCGACTTCCTGTTTGACGACGAGCGCGCCATGATCCGCATTGACATGTCCGAATACGGCGAAAAGCACTCGGTGGCCCGGCTTGTCGGCGCCCCTCCGGGCTACGTCGGATACGAAACGGGCGGTCAGCTGACCGAGGCTGTTCGCCGCAGGCCGTACTCCGTGGTCCTGTTGGACGAGGTGGAGAAGGCACACCCGGATGTCTTCGACATTCTGCTGCAGGTGCTTGATGACGGTCGGCTGACCGACGGTCAGGGTCGAACCGTTGACTTCCGCAACACGGTGCTCATTTTGACGTCGAACCTGGGAAGCCAGTTCATGGTCGACCAGACGCTCGATGCCAAGACAAAAGAGGATTCGGTCATGGACGTGGTGCGCACCGCGTTCAAGCCGGAATTCCTCAACCGTTTGGATGACGTTGTCATGTTCGATGCCCTCAGCAGGGAAGACCTGGCGCGGATCGTCGATCTGCAGATCAACGCAATGCAGCAGCGTCTGAGTGAACGCCGCATTGCCCTGGAGATCACGCCCGAAGCTGCTGACTACCTGGCGCAGGAAGGCTACGATCCGGCATTCGGCGCTCGCCCGCTGCGCCGTCTGGTGCAGCGCACGATCGGCGATGGCCTGGCCAAGGAGATTCTGGCAGGCGAAGTGCGCGATGGCGACACCGTGCGCGTCGACGCTGCCGAATCCGGCGGGCTGTCGATTGTTCCGGTCGAGCACGCCGACTGACAGTCACCGCTTAAGCACTCAGGGGCGCGGAGAATACTCCGCGCCCCTGAGTGCTGTGTGGTTCACCAGCCGATTATGCGGTCTGGCTGTAGTCCTCGGTCATATCTGAGCCGTCCGGGCGCTGGACCGCGCAGATGATGCGCCGGTTTTCGGGGTCTTGCCAGGCGGTGGCATTGGGGGTGAAGTAGACCACTTTGAGGCCGTCCGCGTTGGCGCGGTCGGAGTCGAGTTCAAAGCGCGCGGTTTTGCAGTAGGTGCTCCCGTCGCGCTTGAGGGTTTCAAGGCCGGGGTAGGTGCCCGACTGGCTGGGCGTGCGGCCCACCGAGTAGATCTGGTGGACGTGCGGATCACTGCAGGGGACGGTGGTCGGGGCCGTCCCGTTGGAAAGGTCGACAATGCAGTCGCCTGCTCTGAGCTGCCCCAGGTTGCTCTTCACATCGGCGTTTGGGGGAGGCGGGCTGTTGGGCTTGTCGGAGCTGTACGGCAACGGCGCGGGCCGGCTGGTGGGGGATGAGTCACCCGGGGACGGTTCGGCGGTGGGCTCTGATTTCAGGGCGACGAAGCCGAAGATGCCAAGGCCCACCATGCCGAGGAAAGCAAACACCAGGACCAGTCCGCCGCCGACGAGCCCGATGATCAGCCCCGTGTTGCTCTTCTTGGGCGGTGGCAGCGGCGGTGGTGGGGGTGCGGGAAAGGAGGCGGGCTGTTGGGGGATGTTGCCGTAGTGCGGCGGCTGCGGCCTGGGCCCGTAGGGGCCCGGCGGCGGGTTCGTCGGCGGCTGAGCTGGCATTGAGAACTCCCTGTCAGATGCGGTAGTCGACCCAAACGGGCGCGTGGTCAGATGCTCCTTTGCCCTTGCGCTCTTCACGGTCGATGTGGGCGTCGACAGCGGTTGCGGCCAGAGCGGGTGAGGCCAGTTGGAAGTCAATGCGCATGCCCTCCCGTTTGGGGAAGCGCAGACGCTGGTAGTCCCAGTAGGTGTAGACGCCGGGGCCAGGAGTGAACTGGCGCGTGGTTTCCTTCAGGCCCGCGTCGGCGAGATTGCGGAATGCTTCGCGTTCGGGTTCGGACACGTGCGTCAGGCCGGCAAAGGCCTCCATGTCCCAGACGTCTTCGTCCAGTGGTGCGACATTGAAGTCTCCGACCATGACAAAGCGGTCGTCGGGGTCTGCGGCGAGCCGCTGTGCTGCGACATCGCGCAGGCGGTTCAGCCATTCGAGTTTGTAGTGGTAGTGAGGGTGATCGAGTTCTCGGCCGTTGGGCACGTAGAGCGAATAGACGCGCACCCCGCCGGTGTCGGCTGACAGTGCGCGCGCTTCGAGTGCATCGTTGAATTCGGGCATTCCCCGAAACCCGCTTTCGACATTGTCCAAGCCGACGCGGCTGGCGATTGCAACGCCGTTCCACTGATTGAGCCCGTGGTAGGTGACGTCATAGCCGCGGGAGGAGAAGATGTCTTCGGGAAACTGGCTGTCGCGGCACTTGAGTTCTTGAATGGCCAGGACGTCGACGTCTGAGCGGTCAAGAAAAGCCCCGATGCGCTCGGCGCGGGCTCGGATCGAGTTGACATTCCAATTCACAATTCGCACGAGGCCAGCCTAACGGCTGCCGCTGACACGGTCACGGGTGCTGTGCTCTGAAGGCGCATGTTCGCTCGTGCAGAAGCAGTGCGGACTGACAATAGGCGATATTTCGCGAAAATGCTGTCCGCATAGTGAAAATATGCAGACAAAAGAATTTTTATCTATGTAAGCTGAATCACGTCTACTCGGTGGGGATCGAGTAGATCTCACGGACGTATGGGGATGCGTCCAGGTACTCGAGGGGAGTGCTCCGAAGGCCCGGCAGCTGACAGCCGGGCCTTCGATCGTTTGGTGGGTGAGCCGATTGCCCAAAAAACCCCGGTAGCAACAGATTCACGCGTTAGCCGAGATCCACCCGTTAGCCGCAAGAAAACTCCCGATAGCCACAGATCCACGCCTTAGCAACCACTGCTGGCGGGAGTTTTTGTTGCTAAAGCGCGGGCGGAGGCTCGTCAGGTGGAGACCCGGTGCCAAGGTGTCCGGGTGAAGCGGGGATAAAGCTCGCGATGTTGTTGTTGACTACCAGGTCCATTTCAGACGGGCAAACGGCGCACCTGCGGAGATGATCCCGTTCGTTCTTCATGCCGATGAAGCTGCCGGTGACCAGTAGCGGCGTTCTGCGTTCAGCCGGCTCGCGAATACAATGGCGGCCATGACCGACACACGTTCGCACGATCCCGCGCAGACGCGCGAGGAGCTGCTGAGGCTCATCGACTCACTTGCAGTCAAACGCGGCAGCTTCACCCTGTCTTCGGGAAAGCAGGCCGACTACTATCTGGACCTGCGGTTGGTGACTCTCGATCACCGGTCCGCACCACTCGTGGGCGACATCGTCCTTGACGTCCTCGAAGCCGAAGGCCTGCTGAGCGAGGTCGACGCCGTCGGCGGGCTGACAATGGGCGCCGACCCGGTGGGAACCGCCACCATGCACGCCTCGGTTCGCCGCGGCACCCCGCTGGATACTTTCGTGGTGCGCAAGCAGGCAAAAGAACACGGAATGGGCAAGCGTGTCGAGGGCCCGGACGTGCGCGGCCGTCGCGTCGTTGCCGTTGAAGACACCTCGACAACCGGCGGATCGGTCCTCACCGCTGTGGAAGCCCTGCGCGAAGCCGGTGCGGAGGTCGTCGCCGTCGTCGTGGTCATGGACCGCAACACCGGGGCGCGCGAACGCGTCGAAGCAGAAGGCCTGCGCTATCTGACAGCATTGACCACCGCGGACCTCGGTCTGGACTGAAGTCACGCGGCGAAAGTCCGCAAAGGAAAGGACACCCTGTGCTCGAACTGTCGTCCATCACTGTGAAGTCGCAGCGCAGACTGTGGCTCGACGACGTATCCGTCAAAGCCGTTCCGGGTCGAATCCTCGGTGTTGTGGGCCCCAAGGGCGCTGGCAAGACCGAGTTCGCTCGCGCCATCATGGGCGTTATCGAACCCGAAAGCGGCACCGTGAAGCTCGAAGACAACGAGCTCGTCGGCGGCGACCGCCAGAACTTCGGCTACCTGCCTGCCGAACGCGGCGGCTTCCCCTCTATGAAAGTCATGGAGCAGATCGTCTACATGGCCCGCCTGCACGGTATGACGCTCGGCGCGGCTGAGCGCAACGCCGTCACCCTGCTGGCGCGGCTCGAACTGTCCGACCGCGCCTATGTTCCACTGTCCCAGCTGTCGGGCACAGAGCAGGCTCGCGTGCACATCGCCGCGATGCTTGCCGCTGACCCCGATGTCGTCGTCATCGACGAAATCGGTGAGGGCCTCGACATGGCATCTGCCAAGCTCGTCTTCGGTCTGCTGTCCGACCACGCGGATGCCGGTGTGCCCATCATCGTCACGTCTGAGGACTGGGATCTCATCGAGCAGTACGCCGACGACATCCTGGTGCTCGGCCATGGCAGTGTCATCGCCCACGGAACAGCCGAACAGCTGCGAAAGGGCCGCGCAGCCACAACCGCCGCTCAGCCCGCCAGCCTGCGGGAGATCTTCAAGGAGGACGTCTGATGGCAAACAAGGATCGCAGTGAGGATCACGACAACATCAGCACCACCTCGTACACGGACCTAAGCGGGGGAGGGCAGGCCCTCGACCCGCACAGCCTCGGTGACGAGCCCATGGGGAAGCTCGCCGAGGTGCCCGATGAGCTGCGCGAGGACACGGGTGACGAAACCAAGACGGGGCTCGTGTCAGAGTTCCGCGACCTCACCGGCGGGCAGGCCACTTACCTTGTGGCCAACCGCGAAACCTCTCAGGCGCTGCGCAGCCCGCTGTTCGCTGCGACTGCGCTCGTGCTTGTGATCGGTGTGCTGGCAGCGCTCATCATCGGCTTTTCGCGGACTGGCGTATCAGCCGGCAGCGGCGAAACCGTCGCCATGATGGTGCCTGAAGAGCAGAAGGCCCAGGTCGAACAGCAGCTTCCGCAGGTCGAACAGCAGCTGGGCATGACCGTCACGATCGTCACGAGCATTGAAGAGGGCCAGGATGCCGTCAAGAGCGGCAAGGTCGACGCCTTCCTCCTGCAGGACCCCACGGGTCAGGGCAACGACCAGCTGATCGCCAAGAACCGCATTCCGAAGGCGGTTCTCGACAAACTCGTCAACACGCCTGAAATCACCTACGTCGACGGCGGGCCCATTGACCCCGCGACCGGTGAAGTCGTGGCCTGGACCATGGCTGCACTGACTCTCCTGGCCGGGCTGAGCTTGGGCTCGCTGGTCTACCGGGGAGTGCGCGAAGAGCGCCGCACCCGCACCAGCGAAATCATCGTCTCCGCCATTCCGCCGCGTGCAGCACTGTGGGGCCGCATATGGGGTCTGACGCAGTTGGCTCTGCTTCTGCTGGTCATCACGGCAGTCGTCGGCCTGCTGGGCATGTCCATCATCGGCCTGGCCGGTGAGGTCTACGCGGCGCTGCCTGCGCTCGGCTGGTTTGTGCTCAGCTACGTGTTCTACTCGATTGCGATGATCGCGCTCTTCGCCCTCATCGCAATGGGCGCCACACAGCGCGGCCGCCGGATCGCTGCGGCTATCGCAGGTGTCGTCATCGTTGTCATGGCGTTTCTGCCGATGCTGCCGTTCATGGCCGACGCTGCGCCCCAAGTGGCCGCGTGGCTGCCGTTTGCCGAACCGACCGGTGCGGGTGCGCTGTACCTGCTGACCGCCGCCCCGTGGTGGTATGGCCTCGTGTCCGCCGCTTCGGCAGCTGTGCTCGCGTTTGTGCTCGTCATGCTTGCAGTGTCGCGCTACACCTCGACGGTGCTTTCGGGCGCGGGCATCGCCGGTCGTCCCGCCGTCGCAAAGGCAAAGCTCAAGAGCCAGCCGAAGGGCAAGGCCGCCAAGGGTGAGGAAGCTGCGAAGCCTGCAGACACAGACGAGGCCGAGGAAGCTGACGAAGCTGAGGGTGCAGAAAAGCCTGCCAAGGTCGACAAGAGCAGTGCGGCAAAGGCTGGCGGTAAGGCATCCAAGGGCGAGAGTGACAAGGCCGACTCCAAGAAGCCCAAGAAGAAGGCCTGCGAGCCCGTGAACGAGGATGACTGAGCCGACCCCGCCCGCTGCAGACTCTGCAATGCCAGCAGAGTCTGCAGAACCGGCGGGGGCTGCCGCGCCCTCCCACGGGGTTGGCCCGTGGGAGGGCGAGTGGCCCCGGGATGAGCGCTACGATCCCGAACTGCTGCGCGATGGTGACCGCCGCAATGTCGTCGACGGCTATCGGTACTGGACGATGGAGGCGATCATCGCCGACCTCGACCAGCGCCGCCACGGCTTCCACGTGGCCATTGAGAACTGGCAGCACGACCTCAACATCGGCTCGGTTGTGCGCACCGCAAATGCCTTCAATGCCGCTGCTGTGCACATTGTCGGCAAAAAGCGCTGGAACCGCCGAGGCGCCATGGTCACCGACCGCTACCAGCACGTTCTGCACCACCCCAGTGCAGATGATCTGGCCGCGTGGTGTGCTGAGCGAAGTCTGCCGCTGATCGGCATTGACAATTTCCCCGATTCCACGCCGCTGGAAAGCTGCGACCTTCCGCGCGACTGCGTTTTCCTGTTCGGCCAGGAGTCGATCGGTCTGACGGACAGCGCGCACAAAGCGTGCGAAGCCGTACTGTCGATCCAGCAGTACGGCTCAACCCGCTCCATGAACGCGGCAGCCGCGGCGGCAATCGCCATGCACGCCTGGATCCGCAGGTGGGAATTCGGCCAGACCGTCAGCTGAGAGCCATACGTCCAGCTGGTTTCAGACGCCCCCGCTCGCGGGTGACAGAAGATGACAAAAGCACGAGGTGCCGCTCACCATTTTGGTGAGCGGCACCTCGTGCTTTGTGTTGCGTGAGCCGGTGCTCGGCTCAGCCGCACGTATCAGAGATCAGCTGCGTAGGGTTCGAGCAGACCGCCGGCTTCGCCGAGTTCGACCAGGGCCTGGTCGGGAGCTGCGAAGGTGCGGGGGATGACGGTCAGGCGCTTGGCGTAGTGGCCGATGGGGTATTCCATCGTCATGCCGATGCCGCCGTGCATCTGAATGGACTCTTCGAAGATGTGCTTTGCCGACTGGTCGATGATGACTTTGGCGGCCAGCACGTCCGCGTGGCGGGTCTTCGAGTCTCCTTCGGTGTCAGCCTCAATTGCGAGCTTGGAGTACAGCGCCATCGACTTGGCTTCTTCGAGCTTTGCGTAGGCGTCTGCTGCGCGGTGCTGCAGAGCCTGGAAGACGCCGATCGGCACGCCGAACTGTTCGCGGGTTTTGAGGTATTCGGCCGTCATGAACAGGGCGGCTTCCATTGCGCCGACGGCTTCAGCGGCCAGGGCCGCCTGAGCGGTGTCGAGGACGCGTTCGACGGCCGCCGTCGGGTCGCCGGCCTCTAGACGCTGGGCCGGTGCGCCGTCGAACAGGACGGATGCGCTGCGCAGACCGTCGGCCTGGGTGCGCGGGTCGACGGTCACACCGTCGGCGTCGGCCTTGACGAGGAACAGTCCGAGTTCACCGTCGACCTTTGCTGTGACGACGAAGGTGTCGGCTGCATCGCCGCCGATGACCTGTGCCTTTTCACCCGAAACGGTGTAGCCGTCACCGGAGGCCTGCGCCGTGGTGGTCGGGTTGAGGAAGTCATAGCGGCCAGCCGGTTCCTGAGCGGCAAAGGCCAGTTTGAGTTCGCCTGCGGCAACCGCGGGCAGCAGTTCAGACTTCTGCTCTTCGCTGCCGGCGGCCTGGATGAGGCCTGCGCCCAGGATGACTGTAGGCAGGTACGGTTCGAGCACGAGTGCGCGGCCGAATGCCTCCATGACGACGGCGACTTCGGCAAATCCCATGCCAGCGCCGCCGTATTCTTCTTCAATCGGCAGGGACATGAGCCCCAGCTGTGCGAACTGGTCCCACATCTGCTGGCTCCAGCCGGCCTCCGAGCGCAGAATCTCTTCGCGCGCTTCGGCGCTGTACTTGTCTTTCAGCAGGCGCCCGACGGTCGATTTGAGTTCCTGCTGGATGTCATTGAGTTCAAGATCCATTTTCTATACCTCTCGTTCTTCAGCAGGTCACAGACCCAGGATGGCCTTGGAGATGATGGAGCGCTGGACTTCGGAGGAGCCTCCGTAGATCGTCACCTTGCGCGTGTTGAAGTAGCGCGGCGTGGCTGAGACCGCTGCCTGGGACAGGTTGGTGAAGCCATCGCTGACCTGTGCCGAGTCGACGAAGTCCATGCCCTGGGGGCCGACGACGTCCATGAGCAGTTCGGTGATGTCCTGCTGGAGTTCCGAACCGCGCAGTTTGAGGATCGACGACCGCGGGTCGGGCGCGTCGGAGCCTGCCACCTGGGTGGACAGAACGCGCAGCTGCATCATTTCGAGTGCCTTGAGTTCGGCTTCGATTTTGGCGATCCGGGTGGAGTACTGCGGGTCGTCCAGCAGGGAGCCGCGCTGTGTCTTGGTCGCTGCCGCGTAGGCCTTGGCGCGAGCCAGGTTGACCTTGGATTCGCCGACGCGGGCGATTCCGGTGCGCTCGTTGCCCAGGAGGAACTTGGCGTAGGTCCAGCCCTTGTTCTCTTCGCCGACGAGGTTCTCAGCGGGGACTTCGACGTTTTCGAAGAACACTTCGTTGACTTCCACGCCGCCGTCGATCGTCTGAATGGGGCGGACGGTCAGACCCGGCGAGGTCATGTCGATCAGCAGGAACGAAATGCCCGCCTGCTTCTTGACGTTGGGGTCGGTGCGCACCAGGCAGAAGATCCAGTCGCCGTACTGGCCGAGCGTGGTCCAGGTCTTCTGTCCGTTGACAATGTACTTGTCGCCGTCGCGCACAGCTGAGGTCTTCAGCGATGCGAGGTCAGATCCGGCGTTGGGCTCGGAGAAGCCCTGCGACCACCAGATGTCGAGGTTGGCGGTCGCCGGAAGGAAGCGGTCCTTGATTTCCTTCGAGCCGAAGGTGTCGATCACGGGGCCGACCATGGATGCGTTGAACGGCAGCGGGTGCGGAACGCAGGCCGTCTGCATTTCGTCCAGGTAGATGTGGCGCTGGACAGGCGTCCAGTCGCGGCCGCCGTACTCAAGCGACCAGTTGGGCACGGCCAGGCCGTGTTTGTTGAGGATGCGCTGGGTGGTGACCATGTCGTCTTTGGAGACTTCCTGGCCGATTGCCACGCGGTAGCGGATGTCTTCGGGAATTTCAGTGCGGTAGAAGTTCCGCATCTCTTCTGCGAATTCCAACTCTTCTTTGCTGAAAAGGCTGTCCATCGGTCCTCTTCCCCGATCAGATTTGATCGTTCGTTTGGTTGGTTTGAGCCCATACTATGGCCCGCCCCGCACTTTAGAAAAATCTGTGTCTGTCAGTACCGGGTAAACGCTGTCGGCTGCTTTGGCGAAAGCCCTGCCGGAGGCGCCGGACTTGTCGTGCCGAGGTGCCGGTCCTGTGCTGCCCAGGTGCCGGTCGGGGCTGGACCAGTCATGACTGGGCGGCCTGTTCGGCTCGCCTGTGGCCGGGGCCGGTGCGCGGTACTGCGAGCATGAGCGTGAGTCCCAGAAGCAGAACGACGATGATGCCGGCGGCACCGGCGCGCTCGAAGCCGAAGATGGTGATTGACAGGCTGAACAGCCACGGTCCCAGAAAGCTGATGGCTCGGCCCGTGGTTGCGTACAGGCCGAAGTTCTCGCCTGCCCGCTCCGGGGGAGTGATGCGGGTGAGGAACGAACGACTCGACGCATTGACCGGTCCGACGAACAGACACAGGAAAAGGGCGCACGCCCAGAACACGGTCGCGTTGTCAGACAGCAGGATGGGCACTGCACCAATGCACAGGCAGGAAAGCCCGGTGATGATGACGGCTCTGGGCCCGACCGCATCGTCGAGCGGGCCCGACACCAGGCATCCGATGGCGGCCACGACATTCGCGGCGATTCCCAGGTAGATCACATCGGTTTCCGTGAAGCCGTAGGCGGATGCGGCGAGCACCCCGGCCACCGCGAAGATCGTGGTGAGCCCGTCGCGGAAAACAGCTGAGGCGATGAAGAAGACAAAGGTCTGGCGGTCGTTCTGGAAGAGGTCTTTCAGCCTGCGGAACAGGTCCGCGTAGTCCTGCTTCCAGCTGGTGAACCAGTGTGCGACCCGATTGCCCGACCGGGCGCGGGCAATCGGGGCCTCGGCGCGCGATGCATCGTGCGGGGCCAGGAAGATCAGCGGAACAGCCCACACCGCAAACCACACGGCGGTAGCACCTGCCACCAGTCGGAACCGCCAACCGTCTTCGCTGACGGCGCCGAAGAGCCCCACTTCGGGAAGGATGAAGGCGAACAGCGCAATGAGCAGCATGACCAGACCGCCCAGGTAGCCGAAGCCCCAGCCGATGTTCGACACTTTCCCCACGCTGCCCGGTGCGGCAATCCGTCCCAGCATTGCGTTGTAGCTGACCTGGGCGAGTTCGAAGAAAACGGACGCCGCGGCCAAGAAGACCAGTCCGGGCAAGAAGAACACCGGTTCGCTCTTGATGAACGCCAGCGCAAAAATACAGGCGACGACAATGCCGGTGTAGGTGGTCAGCAGGAGCCTGTGGCGTGATTTCGCATCGGCACGCGCACCGGCGGCGGGTGCGACAACCGCAACAACCAGGCCCGCCAGGCCGGAGGCCCAACCGAGGGCGGCGGCGCCCGAAACCGGGTCGTCGGCAACCGCCTTTACGAGGTACGGGGCAAACACAAAGGTCACGATCACGGCCGAATACGCCGAACTGCCCCAGTCCCACAGCGCCCAGGCCGCCGCCTGCAGGAGATTGGTGCGCGCGGGTGCGGCGGGGTCTGCGGGTTCGAGTGAAGGGCCTGCAGGTAACGCGGGCGAGGCGCCGGTGGGCTGGCCGTCGACCGGGCCAGCAGAGTCTGTGCTTGGGCTCATGCTGTTAAGACTACGGTCAAAATCGGGTGCGTAGAATGATTGCGACTGAAGCAATCCCCTAAGCGCAGGAGTGTTCATGGCAATTGCGACCCCTGATCAGTACGCCGAAATGCTCGACCGGGCCAAAGCGAGCGGTTTCGCCTATCCGGCCATCAACGTCACGAGCTCCCAGACCATCAACGCCGCGCTGCGCGGCTTTGCGGAAGCCGAATCCGACGGCATCATCCAGTTCTCCTTCGGCGGTGCTGAGTTCGCCTCGGGTGCAACTGTCAAAGACCGGGTCACCGGTTCGATCGCGCTGGCCGAATACGCTCACACGGTTGCCAAGAACTACGGCGTGACGGTCGCCCTGCACACTGACCACGCGCAGAAGGACAAGGTCGAAGACTGGGTGAAGCCGCTCATCCAGGTATCCCAGGAGCGCGTTGACCGCGGAGAAGACCCGCTCATTCAGTCGCACATGTGGGACGGTTCGGCCATTGAGGTCGGCGAAAACCTCGAAATCGCCGAAGAGCTGCTGGAACTGACCAGCCGGGCCAAGCAGATCCTCGAAATCGAGGTCGGCGCGGTCGGCGGCGAAGAAGACGGTGTGAAGGGCGGCGAAAACGAAAAGCTGTACTCGTCTGTTGAAGACGGGATCGCAATTGTCGAAAAGCTCGGCCTGGGTGAGCGAGGCCGCTACATCACCGCGCTGGTCTTCGGCAATGTCCACGGCGTCTACAAGCCCGAGCACGTCCGCCTGCGCCCTGAGCTGCTGAAGAAAATCCAGGACGAGGTCGGTGCGAAGTACGGCAAGGACAAGCCGTTTGACCTGGTGTTCCACGGCGGTTCCGGTTCCACCGCGCAGGAGATCGCCGACGCGGTGTCCTACGGCGTGGTCAAGATGAACATCGACACCGACACGCAGTACGCGTTCACCCGCCCCGTGGCCGACCACATGTTCGCCAACTACGAAGGCGTTCTCAAGGTCGACGGCGAGGTCGGCAACAAGAAGATGTACGACCCCCGCGCGTGGGGCCGTGCAGCTGAAGCCGGTATGGCCGCCCGCATTGTCGAAGCCTGCCAGCAGCTCGGCTCCGCTGGGACGAAGATGAGCTGAAGGGCTCCCGCCTGAACACAGAACGAGGTGCCGCTTACCGAAAAGGTGAGCGGCACCTCGTTCTTTGGGTTACCTGAGACACACTCAAGGCTCAGACCTTGGTATTCTTAACGCACCCTGAGCGACCTGTGAATATTCAATGAATGCGGTCGCGGCAATGGTCTGGGCCGCCGGTCTGGCGGTTCGCAACGAAAGGATGGCTTCATGGCCGTAAAGAAGCGTGCGGCGGGACTGGCTGCTGCAGCTGCCGCCCTGGCACTGGGACTGAGTGCATGCTCGTCCTCGACCACCGGAGGTTCCGACTCCGGTGAAGGCGGCGCCCTGAGCGTCGGCACGACCGACAAGATCACTGTGCTCGACCCTGCGGGCTCCTATGACAACGGTTCGTTCTTCGTCATGCAGCAGGTGTTCCCGTTCCTCATGGAGTACAAGCCCGGGACCTCGGAAATCCGCGAGGGCATCGCGGAATCTGCTGACTTCGTCAAGCCGGGCGAATACGAAGTCAAGCTCAAGAAGGACCTCAAGTTCGCCAACGGCAATGAACTGACCGCTTCGGACGTCAAGTTCAGCTTTGAGCGCCAGACCAAGATCCAGGACCCCAACGGACCGGCTTCGCTGCTGACCGCAATCGACTCGATTGACACCCCCGACGATCAGACGGTCGTCTTCAAGCTCAACCGCGAAAACGACCAGACCTTCCCGCTGGTGCTTGCAGGCCCGGCCGGACCGGTTGTCGACGAAGACGTCTTCGCCGCCGACGCCATCACGAAGGACGACGAGATCGTCAAGGGCAAGGCCTTTGCCGGCCCGTACGAAATCGACACCTACAAGTTCAACGAACTGGTCACCTACAAGAAGTACGACGGCTACTCCGGCGGCGGCGAGGCCGCCAAGAGCGCCGAAGTGCAGATGAAGTACTACTCCGACGCGAACAACATGAAGCTCGATGTCGAAAAGGGCAGCATCGACGTCGCCTACCGTTCGCTGTCGCCGACCGACATTGAAGACCTCGAAGGCAAGGACAACCTCACCGTCCACAAGGGTCCCGGCGGCGAAATCCGCTACATCGTGTACAATCTCGACACGATGCCCCACGGTGCGAAGTCCGACAACCCGGACGAAAAGAAGGCTCTGGCCGTCCGCCAGGCCATGGCATCGGCCGTTGACCGCGCGGCAATCGCCAAGGACGTCTACAAGGACACATACCAGCCGCTGTACTCCTACGTGCCCGAAGGCATGAAGGGTGCAAACGAATCACTCAAGGGCCTCTACGGCGACAAGCAGGGCGGCGCGGACACAGACGCCGCCAAGAAGTTCCTCGAAGACGCCGGTGTGGAAACCCCGGTCAACATCAAGCTGCAGTACAACCCGGACCACTACGGGCCGTCTTCCGGTGACGAATACGCCGCTGTGAAGAAGCAGCTGGAAGACACCCAGCTGTTCAAGGTGGACCTCCAGTCGACCGAGTGGGTGCAGTACGCCAAGGACCGCACCAACGACGTCTACCCGATGTACCAGCTGGGCTGGTTCCCGGACTACTCCGACGCTGACAACTACCTGGTTCCGTTCTTCTACAACACCAAGGAAGAACCGGCGTTCCTCGCCAACCACTTCCAGGACGACAGCATCAACAAGAAGCTGCTCGAACAGGTTTCGCAGCCGGACGAAGGCAAGCGCGAAAAGCTCATCGGCGACATCCAGGACGACCTGGCCAAGCAGCTGCCCACGCTGCCGCTGCTGCAGGGCAACCAGATCGCCGTTGCGGACAAGAACGTCAAGGGCATTGACGAAACGCTCGACCCGTCGTTCCAGTTCCGCCTGTCGATGCTGAGCAAGTAATCACTCCCTGTGAGGCCGCCGCTGACACCTGATGGACGCGGCGGCCTCGCCTGATTCTCAGACCTGGGTTCGTCGGCCGCCCGCGTGTGCAAGCGGCGGCCGACGAATTTCGGTCGGCACATCCCCTCTACGTACGGAAGCTCTTATGACAGCCAGTGTCGAAATTCCGGATCTCGCATCCGGTCCGGCCGGACCGGAGAAGAAGAAAACGGCGAAGAGTCGCGGCTCCGGTTTGGGCCGCTATCTGCTGATCCGGTTCCTCCTCATCATTCCGACGGTGTGGATTCTCACCACGCTCGTCTTCTTCCTCATGCGGATCACCGGTGACCCCATCACCGCCAGCCTCGGCGGTCGGCTGACAAAAGAGCAGCTGGCCCAGCGCGTTTCCGAAGCCGGCTACGACCGCCCGCTGCTCATCCAGTACTTCGAGTACATGGGCAATCTGCTGCGCGGTGACTTCGGCACCACGGTGTCGGACAACCGCCCCGTCACGCAGGTTCTCGCGCAGTACGGCACCGCCACCCTGGAGCTTGTGCTGTTTTCGCTGGTTGTCGCATTTCTCGTGGGCATTCCGCTGGGCATGATTGCCGCGAAATACCGTGACCGCACACCCGATGCGGTGCTTCGGATCTTCGGCATCCTGGCCTACGCCACCCCGGTGTTCTTCATCGGTCTGCTGCTGAAGCTGGTCTTCGGTGTCCTGTGGCCGGTTCTGCCGGTGTCCGGTCGCGCATCCGGCAGCACGGAGGTGCTGCTGGACGGGGTTGTCGCCCCCACCCGCCTGTACCTGATCGACGCGCTGCGGATCGGCGACTTCGCTGCTGTCAGCGATGTTCTGTCCCACGCCGTTCTTCCGGCGATCGCGCTGGGCCTGATCACCGGGGGCACATTCCTGCGTCTGGTGCGCACGAACCTGATCGGCACCCTGGGTGCGCAGTACATTGAGTCCGGCCGCTCCCGAGGTGTCAGCGAGTTCCGCCTGACTACTCGCCACGCTTTCCGCCCGGCTCTCATTCCGATCATCACCGTCATGGGCATGCAGATCGCCCTCATGCTGGCCGGCGCTGTGCTGACCGAAACGACCTTCGAATGGAAGGGCCTGGGCTTCCAGCTGTTCCAGTACCTGCAGGCGCGTGACTTCGTTGCCGTGC
This sequence comes from Brevibacterium sp. HMSC063G07, assembly GCF_001810665.1. NCBI lineage: Bacteria > Bacillati > Actinomycetota > Actinomycetes > Micrococcales > Brevibacteriaceae > Brevibacterium > Brevibacterium sp. HMSC063G07. Next base: position 376,059 of record NZ_KV802360.1, on the reverse strand, counting down.
AGGGCATCGTGGTCATGCTGGCGGTCATCGTCGCGGTCACCAACTTCATTGTCGACATCATCGTCGCCTTCATCGACCCCCGAGTGAGGTACTGATGAGCACCCTCAACACTCCCGAAACCCCACCGGCAGCATCCACGGCCGCTGATAAGGACTCCTCCGGCAGCTACGCGCAGAAGCCCTGGTGGAAGAAGCTGCCCGTCATCAGCCACGTCCTCCAGTCCTCTGGACTGCAGAGGGGAATGCTGGTGACAGGTCTCATCATCTGCGGCGTCGTGCTCATCTGCGCTGTTTTCGCTCCGCTCATCGCCCCGTACGGCTATGCCGACCTCGGTGATGAAAACGGGCGCTTCGTTCCGCAGCAGGCACCTTCGGCGGAGCACATCTGGGGAACGACCGTCACCGGTTTCGACGTCTTCTCACGCGTCATCTGGGGTGCTCGCACAGCGGTGTTCGTCATCGTCGTAGCAGTCCTCGCCTCGGTGTTCCTCGGTGTGATCCTCGGTCTGCTGTCCGGGTACATCGGCGGATGGCTCGACCGTGTGCTCGTGGTCGTGGCCGATGCGATCTACGCGTTCCCGTCGCTGCTGCTGGCAATCGTCATGACAATCGTCATCTCCGGCGGACAGTCGACCGTCATCGGCGGTGTCCTCGCGGCGGGCATTTCGATCACGGTGGTGTTCGTCCCGCAGTACTTCCGCGTGGTCCGCTCTGAAACAGTGCGGCTGAAGGCCGAACCGTTCGTCGAGTCAGCGCAGGTTCTGGGTGATTCCAACCTGCGGATCATCGCCCGCCACATCTACCCGAATGCCACCCGCAATATTCCGCTGATCTTCACCCTCAACAGCTCCGAGGCGATCCTCACACTCGCCGCGCTGGGCTTCCTGGGCTTCGGCATCGAGCCGACCTCTGCCGCCGAATGGGGCTACGACCTCAACAAGTCGCTCTCAGATGTCACATCGGGCATCTGGTGGACTGCTCTGTTCCCCGGCCTTGCGATCGTGTTCACGGTCATCGGCATCACGCTGGTCGGCGAATCCATGAACGACCTCAACGACCCGCGCCTGCGTCTGCGCAAGAAATCCCGCCGCGGCCGGAAATCAAAGGAGAGCAAGAATGTCTGAACATCTGCTGTCGATTGAGGACCTCAGCGTCACCTTCACCACCGACGCCGGTGATGTCAACGCCGTCAAGGGTGTGAGCCTCACCGTCGACCCCGGCGAAGTGCTTGCCGTGGTCGGCGAATCCGGCTCCGGCAAAACCGTCACCGCCAAGACCATCCTGCGGCTGCTTCCGGAAACTGCCGTGGCAGAAGGCGCGGTTGTCGTCTCCGGTGAAAACGTCCTGACAATGGCTCCCTCCCAGCTGACCGGCATGCGGGGCCGCAAAGCAGCGATGGTGTTCCAGGAACCGTCCACCGCGCTCAACCCCGTTTTCCCCGTCGGCTGGCAGATCACGGAAGGCCTGCGCGCGCACGACCCCAAGGCGAACAGAAAAGACCTTCGGGCGCGCGCCGTCGAAGCCATGGAGAAGGTCGGCATCCCGCAGGCCGAGGAGCGCTTCGACTACTACCCACACCAGTTCTCGGGCGGACAGAAGCAGCGCATAGTCATCGCCATGGCCCTGGCCCTCGGCGCGGACTTGGTCATTGCCGACGAACCGACAACCGCACTGGATGTCACAGTCCAGTCGGAAATCCTCGACCTCATGCGGTCGCTGAAAGACGAATTCTCCACCGGGATCGTGCTCATCACCCACAACATGGGAGTCGTCGCCGACCTTGCAGACCGGGTTGCCGTCATGTACCGCGGTGAGCTCGTCGAAGTTGCCGAGGTCCGCTCACTGTTCGCAGACCCTCAGCACCCGTACACCAAGTCCCTGCTGGCTGCGGTGCCCAAAATCCGCACGCTTAGGGGTGGCCCGGCCTCCGGGCGCGCTCAGGTGCAGAAAACCCAGGTGGGGCAAGCTCAGGCGCAGGAAGATGCCGAGCCTGCAGGCGCCTCGGCAGGGGAGAATACCGCTGATCCCTTTGCCGACGCTGAGACCATCGTCAAGGCTCGCGGTCTGGAGATCACCTACCGCGGCGGCTTCGGCAAACCGGACTTCAAGGCCATCACGGGCGTGGACTTCGACATCCGCGAAGGCGAGGTCTACGGCCTGGTGGGCGAATCCGGTTCCGGCAAAACCACCATCGGCCGTGCCATCGCCGGTCTGACCCGTGCCAGCGGAGGTTCCCTGCGGGTTTTCGATCAGGAAATGGTCGGCTTCAAGGAAAAGGAATTCAAGCCGCTGAGGCAGAAGATCGGCTTCGTGTTCCAGGACCCCGCCGCATCCTTCAATCCGCACCTGTCAATCGGGGACTGCATTGCCGAACCCTTCCGGGTACACCGGCAGGGCATGAGCGAACGCGACCGTCGCAGCGAAGTCATCCGCCTGCTCGACGCCGTCCAGCTTCCGGCCCACTACGCCGACCGCTATCCGCACGAACTGTCCGGCGGACAGCGTCAGCGCTGCTCGCTGGCCCGCGGCTTGGCCCTGCAGCCCGAACTGGTGGTAGCCGACGAACCCACGTCCGCCCTCGACGTATCAGTCCAGGCCCGTGTGCTTGAGCTGTTCACCCAGCTGCAGGATGAATTCGGCTTCGCCGCACTGTTCATCAGCCACGACCTCGCTGTAGTCGACATGCTGTCGGACCGCCTGGGAGTGCTCTTCCACGGAGAGCTGCTCGAAGAGGGCACCGGCGAACAGGTGCTCGGCGCACCACAGCACACGTACACGCAGCGGCTCATCGCATCGCTGCCCGTACCAGACCCCGTGGAACAGGAAACCCGGCGCAAGCTGGCACGTTCCCTGCGGGGCTGAGAACACCGACCCCAGCCGAGAACTCAACGAGGTGCCGCTCACCCGGGGAAGGTGAGCGGCACCTCGTTCTTTGGTCTGGGGACAGTACCCGGCGGCCGGATTATGCGGCGCAGCAGGGTGTAGACGTCACATGAAGGTGCGCAGGCGCTCTTTGGCCGTCTCGGGCAGCGGAGCTGAACGGCGGGTGGAGGTGTTCGTCATGACCATGACGGAGGTCGCCTTGGCGCGGACTTCGCCTTCGTTGATGAGCAGCTGCTCTAGGGCGATTGACGAATTGCCGATCTTCGTCAGGCGCGTGCGGATTTCGACTTCGCCGGGCCACAGCACTTCAGCCAGGTAGTCGATCGTGATGGTCGCAAGCACAAAGGCGTCGTCGGCACCGAAGACATCCTCCATGGACTGGATGATCTCCACGCGGCCGCACTCAAAGTAGGTCGCGTAGACGGCGTTGTTGACATGACCCTGCCTGTCGGTGTCGCCGTAGCGGATCTTTTCAATTGCACTCAGCGGGAAATCGCTGGGTTTGGGCTGTTCGTTGGGCATACGGTCAGTCTGCCATGCGGGGTGGGCGCGCGGTGTCCGGGCCTGGCAGAGGTCAAGCGCACTGCGCGGCCGTGGTCTGCTGCCGTGAGTACAGTGGTGGCGTGAAGAAGTCGGACATTGTGATTATCGGCGGCGGTGCTGCCGGCAGCCAGATCGCCCAGGTCTTGTCGCGTGCTGGAAAGACCGCCGTGATTGTTGACCCACGGGACGAACCTGTTGAACTGCCGCCCCTGACCGACGGGCTTTTTGGTGACGAGCTCACCGTCACTCCGCTGCCCGTTCCTCCGGGCACAGCACGCATCACGGCAGAAGCCGTGCGCGTCGAACAGGGTGCCGTGCACCTGGCTGATGGCCGGGTGCTGGAGGCCGAATCGATTGTCATTGCCACCGGACTGAGTCCGCGCCGCTCGCCGATTCCAGGCGGATACACCGTGGGCTCCCTTCCCGAGGCGCAAGCACTCCGTGCTGCTGTGCTTGGCACCGAGTCCGCCAACCTGAACCCAGAAGCCAGCGTCGAAGGCGGTGCTCCAAAGTCCACTGGGTCCCTCCCGCGGCTGGGTGTTCTGGGCTCGGGCTTCTTGGCCCTTGAGATCGCGCGGTCGGCAGCCGATCGGGGCGTGGAGGTGTCGCTGCACTTGCGCGGCGACCTTCCCCTGCCTGGAACCAGCCCGGAACTGGGCCGGGCTGTGCTTGCGCTCAATGAGGCTGCGGGCGTGCGCTGTGTTCCCCACGACCCGAACCCGGATGTCGCATCTGCCGATGTGTGGGCTGCCGCGGTCGGTTCCCGCCCGGTGCTCCCGGAGTGTTCGTGGCCGCTGACGTTCTCCGGTCGCCTGGCCGTGGGCGCTGACCTGCAGGTGGTGCCCGGCGTGTGGGCCGTGGGCGACTGCGCCGAACCAGTCGAGGGCCCGAACGCAGGTTTGGGCGACGGCGGTGCGGAGCCGACAGCGCTTTCCCAAGGGCTGTGGCTGGGCCGGGTACTTGCCGGTGAGGATGTCGATGCCAGGTGGCAAGAGGTGCCCTCCCGCTGGAGCTTCCAGGGCACCACCCGGGTGTTCACGGCAGGGGCCTCATACAGTGCGTGCGACCCCAACCCGGTTGCGCTGGGCGATATTCGCGCAGGTCGCGGACAGCTGCTGTTCTTCAGCGGTCCCGAAGAAGACAGCGTCGTGCTGCGGGTGGAGACAATCGGCCTGCCTCCGGCGCACAATGCCGCAAAGCGCCTGCTCGGGCCGGTCCTTGCAGAAGGACTCGACGCGATCGCAGAAGGCCATCAGATGCCGGGTGCGGTGACGAGGAAAGAAGCCGCAGCACCGGACTTCGACATGCGCAGACGCGTGCGCCAGCCTGCGGGGCGAATCGCCTAAAAGCCACATGAGCAAAGTTCATCTGGCCACTCGGTAGAATCTTTGTGTTCATCAACGTCAAAGGAAGAGTCGCGCGTTCATGTCTATGAGTGATTTCGCCGCTGAGCACTCACTCGAGCGGGTGGGCGCCAGGGCGCCGTTCCTCGCCTACCTGCGCGAAGTCTGGCGGCGGCGCGACTTCACAGTGACTCTGGCCCGCTATCGCATGCGCAGCGCCAATGAGCGCAATCGCCTGGGTCAGCTGTGGGTGCTTCTGCGCCCGTCGTTCTCCGCCCTCATCTACGGCCTGGTGTTCGGCTTCATCCTCGCAGGCAGCCGACCGCCGAACTTCGCCCCCTATGTCATCATCGGCGTGTTCATGCTCGAGTTCTACAACTCGTCGATGAACGGCGGAGCGAAGTCGATCATTTCGAACACGGCTCTCGTGCAGTCCCTGCCGTTCCCGCGCATGGTGCTGCCCCTGGCAAAGGTGCTCGAAGAGTTCTTCAACTTCATTCCGACCCTGCTGCTGATGGCAGTGCTCGTGATAATCGGCGGCGATCTGCCGAACCTCCAGTGGCTGCTCATGATCCCGCTGGTGGCTCTGTTTGCGATCCTCAACACCGGGGTGGCGCTCATCTTCGCCCGCCTGACGGTCCACTTTCGCGACTTGAGCCAGTTCACGCCGTTCATTTCGCGCATGATCTTCTACACCTCGGGTGTTTTCTTCAACCCTCTTGCACTTGTTGAAGACAAGCCGGTGCTCAAGGCCATCTTCGACTGGCACCCCCTGTTCGAGGTGCTGTCACTGGGCCGCGGCATCCTCATGGACGCCTATGAAATCCACTGGAACTACTGGTGGCACCTGGCGGTGTGGGCGTTTGGCCTGCTGATCATCGGCACGATCTTCTTCTGGCGAGCAGAGGAGCGCTATGGTCGAGAAAGCTGATATGGAATCCAAGCCCCGCGAAGGCGAACCGGTCGTCGTCGTCGACGACCTTCACATCACGTTCAAAACACTGGCCACGGGCAAGCGGATGACTCCCGGGCAGGCCGGTGGGCTGTTCCAGCGCAAGCGCAGCTATAAGGAAGTCCAAGCTCTCAAAGGCGTGTCCTTTGCGGCCAACGCTAATGAATCAATCGGTGTGATCGGCACGAACGGATCCGGCAAGTCGACGCTCATGCGCGCACTCACCGGTCTCATCCCGCCCACCGAGGGGGCCGTCTACGCGAGGTCCCGACCGAACCTCCTGGGTGTCGGCGCAGCACTCATCCGCGACCTCTCCGGAGGCCAGAACATCATCCTCGGCGGCCTCGCTATGGGCATGAAGCGCGAAGAGATCGAAGAGAAGTACGACGAAATCGTCGAGTTCACCGGTCTGCAGGAGTTCATTGACATGCCGATGCGCACGTACTCCTCGGGTATGACCGCGCGGCTGAAGTTCGCGATTGCCACGGCAAAGGACTACGAAATCCTCATCGTCGACGAAGCGCTCGCGGTCGGTGACCGCCAGTTCCAGGAGAAGTCGGAAGCCCGCATCCGCGGCATCCGGGAATCGGCCGGTACAGTTTTCCTCGTCTCGCACTCAATGCGGTCGATCCGCGACACGTGCAACAGGACGATTTGGATTGAAAAGGGCGTCCTCATGGCCGACGGCGATACTGATGACGTTGTCAAAGAATACGAAGCACACAGGTGAGCTGCGTGAGCATTGACCTATCCCAGCTGTGGGAACTCGATGAGCGTCCGGGCGTGTCTTTCATCATGCCGGTGCTCAACGAAGAGAAGCGGATTGAACGCGCCGTGCAGACGGTGCTGGACCAGGAGTACCTGGGGCCGAAGGAAATCGTCATCGGCTTGGGGCCGTCGACCGACAGGACGACTGAAATCGCTGAGCGCATGGCCCGCGAAGACGCGCGCGTCACGGTGGTCCACAACCCCGCGGGCGACACCCCTACAAGCCTCAACCTGGCAATTGCCGAAACTCGCTACCCGGTGATCATCCGGGTGGATGCGCACTCCGAACTGCCGCGAAACTACGCGGCACTCGGAGTTGACACGCTGCGCGAAACCGGTGCTGCCAATGTCGGCGGGCTCATGCGCGCGGTGGGGGACACCCCGTTCCAAAAAGCCGTTGCCCGCGCCTACATGTCGCCCATCGGTCTGGGCGGCCCGGCCTATCACTCCGGCGCGCAGGCCGGCCCCAGCGAATCCGCCTACCTGGGCATCTTCCGGCGTGAAGTCTTTGAGCTGCTGGGCGGTTTTGACCCCACCCTGCGCCGCGGCCAGGACTGGGAACTCAACCTGCGCATTCGCGCTGCCGGCGGGCTGGTGTGGTTCAACCCCGAACTCACCGTGACCTACTGGCCGCGCGCTGATATCCGCAGCGTTGCCCAGCAGTTCTATGCGACGGGCAAGTGGCGGGCCGAAATCGTGCGCCGCCACAGAACCCGCAACAGCCTGCGCTATTTCGCCCCACCCGTGCTGGTCGGCGGTCTTGCCGCCGCCGCGGTGGGCACAGCGCTGCAGGCTGCGGGCGCTGCCCGCCGCCTGCCGACACCGGTGCGCTGGGGAATCGGCGCAGCACAGATGGGAGCTGCCACCTATGCCGCCGCTGTTTCGGCGCTGGCCGTTTCAGCCCCCGACGCCGACCGCCGGGAAAAAGCAGCCTTTGTCGCGGCTGTGCCGACAATGCACATTGCGTGGGGAACCGGCTTCCTCAAAGGCATCGTCACGGGAGCCGACCACGGGGATGCCGACCGCTCCAGAACAGACACAGGCGGCACCCGGGCAGAAGAACAGGACCGCTGATGGGCAAAAAGTTCGAGTTCGGCAAAAAGCCGGGACAGGGTTTCAACGCGCCGCTCATTGCCGGAGCGCTCGTGCTTGTGGGCATTCTGGTGGCCGTGGCGGTCTTCGTCTTCTCGCCCAAGGACCGGCTGACGGTCGACGGCCTCAACACGCCCGCGGTGGCGGCACTCGGCGGCGGTTCGGATTCTCTGCCGGCCAATTCCCGCGAAGCTCTGGAAGAGAACGCCAAGTTCGGATACCTCCCTGCGATCGATCTGGCGAAGACCGCTGACGGCGACCTCGTGCTGGCCAACGCCGACACCGCACAGGCCGACCTCAACCTGTCTCGCCCTCTGGACAAGACCGCGACAGCGAACTTCCTGTCGGCAAAGATCCCGCCGGCCAAGAGCAAAGACGACAGTGAAGAGCAGACGCGCCCAGGCACCCCGATCACATTTGACGACGCCATGAAGCGCTATGGCAAGTACCTGGTGTTCGCGCCTGGCGTCGAATCGCAGGAAGTGCTCACCGACGTCCTGGACATCACCGAAAAGCGCTCAAACCCGGATGCGCTCATTGTGCGTTCGACATCGCTGGAAGTCCTCAGTGCGGCAGAGGAAGCCGGAGCCGCCGGCATGTACACAGGTGAGGTCACATCGACCACCGCCGGTGAACTGCGGGAGGCCGGGATTTCAATGGTCGCGCTCGAAGCAGCCGAGGGCCGTTTGGACACGGACGCCTACGACAGCGCGGGAATTCGCGTGTGGGCTTCCGGCGTTGAATCACAAGACCGGCTCAAAGAGCTTGAAAAGGACGGCGTCTTCGGCGCTCTGACCACTGATCCCTTTGCCGTCCAGCCGCCCGCTGTCAAAAGCAACGAGTGAAGCGCATCCTGCGTTTCGCACCCCGCTGAAGGAGAGACATGAGTCAGCCGCTCGGCAAACCCGCACACATCGGCAACCTCGACGCATCGCAGCTGGGCCCACAGCCCACCTACCTGCCCGATGACCACCCGGATGTCGAAGCGCGCCGTCGCCTGGATGCAGGCGAAGAGCCCATTGACGTCGCCCACGACCTTCCGGCCTCCTGCCTGGCCTGGGCTGAGCTGGCCGACGAAGCCTTCTCCGAGGGCCGCCTGGTGGACTCCTACGCCTATGCCCGCGTGGGCTACCACCGCGGTCTCGACGCGCTGCGCCAGGCCGGGTGGCGCGGTGTTGGGCCGATCCCGTACTCCCACGAGGTCAACCGCGGCTTCCTGCGGGCCCTGTACAACCTGGGGCGCGCTGCCGCCGGCATCGGCGAAGCCGAAGAAGCCCACCGGATCGAGAAGTTCCTCCGCGACTCTGATCCGGAGGCCATAGACCGCATCGGCTCCGGCAGCTGACGAGGCGCCGGGCGGCTCACGCGCAGGCTGCGTCACCGCAGTGCCCCGCATCACATTCGGCCGCATCGGCTAAACTGGTGCCGCAACGGCGGTCATCCGCCTTTTTGTATGCGCTGTCAGCGCGTGAAGAAGTCAACGTGAGGTGACGAATGCCTGCAATCGTGGTCGTCGGTGCCCAGTGGGGCGACGAAGGCAAGGGCAAGACAACAGACATCCTGGGAACCCAGGTCGACTATGTCGTCAAGCCCAACGGCGGCAACAACGCCGGGCACACGGTGGTTGTCGGCGGCGAAAAGTACGAACTCAAGCTGCTGCCGGCTGGCATTCTGTCGCCGAATGTTGTGCCCGTGATCGGCAACGGCGTCGTTGTGAACCTCGAAGCGCTCTTCTCCGAAATCGACGGTCTGGAAGCCCGAGGTGCTGACACGTCGAAGCTTAAGATCTCGGCCAACGCCCACCTTGTCGCCCCGTTCCACCAGACGCTGGACAAGGTCACCGAACGGTTCCTGGGCAAGCGCGCGATCGGCACCACCGGTCGGGGCATCGGCCCCACCTACATGGATAAGACGGCACGCTTGGGCATCCGTGTGCAGGACCTGTTCGACGAATCGATTCTCAGGCAGAAGATCGAAGGCTCGCTGCGCCAGAAGAATGAACTTCTGGTCAAGGTGTACAACCGCCGCGATGTGACGGTTGACGAAATCATGGAGTACTTCGCGCAGTACCGCGACCGCATTGCGCCCATGGTCACTGAAACCGAACTGCTGCTGAACAAGGCTCTCGATGACGGCAAGGTCGTCGTCATGGAGGGCGGTCAGGCGACCATGCTCGATGTTGACCACGGAACCTACCCGTTCGTCACGTCCTCGAACCCCACCGCAGGCGGTGCCTGTGTTGGATCCGGTATTGGACCCACCCGCATCAACCGCGTGGTCGGCATTGTGAAGGCCTACACCACCCGCGTGGGCGCAGGTCCGTTCCCTACGGAGCTGTTTGACGACATGGGCGAATACCTGCAGAAGCAGGGTGGGGAATTCGGCGTGAACACCGGCAGGCCGCGTCGCTGCGGCTGGTTTGACTCGGTCATCGCCCGCTATGCAAGCCGCGTCAACGGCTTCACCGACTACGTGCTGACCAAACTCGACGTGCTCGATGATCTGGACGAGATCCCGGTGTGCGTGGCCTATGAGGTCGACGGTGAGCGCTTTGACGAAATGCCGATGTCGCAGTCGGACTTCCACCACGCCAAGCCGATCTATGAAACGTTCCCCGGCTGGAAGGAAGACATCTCCGGCTGCCGGACTTTTGAGGATCTGCCGAAGAACGCGCAGGACTACGTGCTGGCTCTCGAACGGATGTCCGGCTGCCGGATTTCGGTCATCGGTGTCGGTCCCGACCGCGAACAGTCGATCGTCCGCCACGACCTTCTGGACTGATCCGCCGGACCGTTCTTCTGGCGGATGGAAGACGGCTACCCTTGTGCCATGCACCAAACCCCGCAGATACCCGAACCCGCGCAGAAGGTTCCCCACGAGCGGACCTTCCACGGCGATACGTTCGTCGACAACTACGAATGGATGCGCGAAAAGGACAGTCCGCAGGTCCGTGACTACCTGGACCGCGAAAACGCGTACACGGATGCCCGTACGGCGCATCTGAGTGATCTGCGCGAGCAGATTTTCGAAGAGATTCGCTCTCGCACAAAGGAAACCGACCTGTCGGTTCCGGCTCGCCGCGGCGGCTATTGGTACTTCACCCGCACCTCTGAGGGCAAGAACTACCCGGCGTACTGCCGTGTTCCGGTCAGTGATGTTGGGGCCGGTGAACCCGGCGCGGCAGGCGGCGGCGAGGCCTGGACTCCGCCGGAGATCGAACCCGGAGTGGCGCTGGCCGGTGAAGAGCAGCTCATCGACTTCAATGTCGAAGCAGGTGACAGCAGTTTCTTCGCCGTCGGCTCCCTCGACGTTTCCCCCGATGGCAGGCTGCTCGTCTACGCCGTTGACAGGGTCGGCGATGAGCGCTTCACTCTGCGCATCCGCAATCTGGAAACCGGTGAAGACCTGCCCGACGAAATCCCCGGCATCTTCTACGGCGCGTGCTTCGACGGCACCGGCACCCACGTCTACTACACGACCGTTGACGATTCCTGGCGCCCCGACACCGTGTGGCGGCACACCCTGGGAGACTCAACTGACGCCGACGTAGTTGTGTTCCGAGAAGACGACGAAAGGTTCTTCGTCGGCGCTGAGCTTAGCCGCACCGGTGACTTCCTGTTCATCTCAACCGAAGCGAAGACCACCTCGGGCACCTGGTTCATTCCGACCTCAGACCCGACAGCCGAACCGCAGCCGGTGTGGCCGCGAGAACAGGACGTGGACTATTCGGTCGAACACGCTGTTATCGACGGTGAGGACCGCTTCCTCATCGTCCACAACCGCGACAGGGCCGATTTCGACATCGCCGATGTTCCGGCAGCTGATCCGACAGCACAGCCGTCCCAAGTGCTGCGTGATGTGGGCGGCATGCGCATTGAGGAAGTCCAGGCGTTCAGCGGTCTTATTGCCGTGGGCTACCGGCGCGCGGGCTTCGCCCGGGTCGGCCTCATCGACCTGAGCGCACCGGCCGAAGACGGTGTTCGGCCCATGACGGAAGTTGATTCGGGTGAAGACGCGGGCTACCGCTTCATAGCAGCGGACAACCACTCCTTCGATCAGCCGCACGTGCGGGTCACCATGGGTTCGCTCGTGCGCCCCCACACGGTTGCCGACTGCACTCCGGACAGCAAGCAGATTCGCAAGGTGACAGAGGTTCCCGGTGTTGACCTCGGCGCATATTCGCAGACCCTGGAATGGGCGACGGCTGCCGACGGCACACAGATTCCGGTGAGTCTCGTATGGCGCACCGACGCGATTGACCGCAGCAGCCCGGCACCGCTGAACCTGTACGGCTACGGCAGCTATGAGGCTTCCATGGACCCGGCGTTCTCAGCGGTCCGCCTGAGCCTGCTGGATCGCGGCGTCGTATTTGCAATCGCCCACATTCGCGGCGGCGGTGAAATGGGACGCCACTGGTACGAGCAGGGCCGCATGGAGTTCAAGAAGAACACCTTCACCGACTTCATTGACGTGGCCGACCACCTGATCAGCACCGGCTGGACATCGCCGGAGCGCATGGTTGCCCGCGGCGGTTCTGCCGGGGGACTGCTCATGGGTGCGGTGGCGAACATGGCCCCGGATCGCTTCGCCGGGATCATCGCGGATGTTCCCTTCGTCGATTCGCTCACTTCGATGCTCATGCCGGAACTGCCGCTGACCGTCATCGAATGGGAAGAATGGGGCGACCCGCTGCACTCGAAGGAGTTCTACGAGTACATGCGCAGCTACGCGCCGTACGAGAACGTCACACAGCAGCAGTATCCGCCGATTCTCGCGATCACCTCACTCAACGACACCCGGGTTCTGTACGTCGAACCGGTTAAGTGGACTGCCCGTCTGCGCGAAGTCGGCGCGGACGTCATCCTCAAAACCGATATGACCTCCGGTCACGGCGGGGCCTCCGGACGCTATGACGCGTGGCGCGAAGCAGCGTTCTGGACCGCCTGGATGCTCGACCGCCTGGGCCTGGCTGAAAGCGGTGAACAATGAGCCCGGGGCTGATCACAGCGGCGGTTTTCACACTGCTGGGCATCGGCCTGGCCGCGGTTCTGTGGGTGCCGACACGTGCGGCGGCCGCCGGCCGCCTGGGCCCCAATGACCGCTGGGGCATTCGCATGGGCGCCACCCGCCGGTCACCAGAAGTGTGGCAGCGCGCCCACCGGGCTGCGTTCATCTACATTGCCGCAGCCCCCTGGATCGCCGGGATTGCGCTGCTGGGCACGATTGTCCTGGCCGTGTGGGTCAGCGAAGGCGGGGCAATCATGATGTCTCTGCTGGGCCTGTGCGGGCAGATCTTCATCGGCATCTTCGGCACGGTCTTCGCCGTCATCGCCTCCCGCGACAAACGGTAGGCCGCCGGTTCGAAGAACCGGTGCCCGCGGGTGAGGGGCGGTTAGGGAAAAGGCAAGCGGCGCCTCGTCAGATGAATGACGAGGCGCCGCTTGGCTGCGTGCCGATGTTTGGTGAGCGCAGCTGATTTGGGTCAGCTGCCCAGGCGCTTGGAGGCGATTTCAGCGCCCTGTGCGAGGCTTTCGAGTTTCGCCCAGGCGATCTCGGGGTGGATGCGCCCACCCAGACCGCAGTCGGTGGATGCGACGACGTTCTCCGGGCCTACCAGGCGGGCAAAGCGCTCAATGCGGTCTGCGACCAGCTGCGGGTGTTCCACGATGTTCGTCGAGTGCGACACGATGCCGGGAATGATGTACTTGCCGTCGGGCAGTTTAGTGTCTTCCCAGATGCGCCATTCGTGTTCGTGGCGGACGTTCGCAGCCTCGAAGGTAATGCCTGCGGCGTTGATGCTCAGCACGTCGTCGACGATTTCCTCAAACGGAAGGTCGGTCACGTGGGGGCCGTGCCAGGAGCCCCAACAGGTGTGGAAGCGCACCTGCTGCGGGTCGATGCCGCGCAGAGCGTGGTTGAGCGCTTCGATGCGCGGGCGCGTGAACTCGCGGTACTCTTCGAAGCTGGGTGCGGGGTTGATCTGGTCCCAGTTCTCAGCGATGGAAGGGTCGTCGATCTGGATGATGAAACCGGCTTCGGCAATCGCCAGGTACTCTTCGCGGAAGACATCGGCCATGGCCCAGATGAACTCTTCGTCGCTGTCGTAGTAGCCGTTCTGGATGCGTGCTGCGGAACTCGGGCCCAGTGAGTTGATGTAGGCGGTCGACGGGTCGATTCCGGCTGCCTCGCAGGCCTGTTTGAGGTTCTGGATGTCACGCTGGATGAGCTCCTGGCCGACGTAGCGCACCGGCTCTACGGCCACTGGGAACTGCTGCTGCTGGCCGGTGTCAGCGCCAGAAGCTTCCGCGTCGCCGTACACGCCGGGGAACAGGTGGCGGTCACGGCGGTCGGGGAAGCTGGTCAGCACGACCTTGCCCGGTTCGGAACGCACCGGGGGAGCGTTGTGGAAGTGCACTTCCTGCAGCTCCAAGCCCGAAGTGCGTTCAAAGGAGTAGTGCCACCAGGCGCCGTAGTCCCTTTCGGCGGCCATTGCGTGGCCGTATTCGCCGTCGTTGACTTCGGTGATGCCGATGTCGTTTTGGCGCTTGACGATGTCAACCACGGAATCGGTCAGCAGCTGGCCGAATTCTTCCTTGTCGATGGAGTCGTCAAAGCGTGCGGCGTTGGCGGCAATGAGCTTGTCGGTGCGCGGCAGCGAGCCGGCGTGGGAAACGCGAATGGTCATGGTGCTCCTTCCTTGAAGAAATTTTTTTCATCATATGAACGGGCGAACATGCGTGCTGGGGCGTTGACGCATTTTGGAACATTCGCGTAACACAAGCGGCGCCCCGCCAGAAAATGACGAGGCGCCGCTTGGCTGGATTGGCTGTGCTCAGCTGAGCACGGCTTGTGTCAGTCAGCCACGTAGTACAGGCGCTTGTTGACGAATTCGTCCATGCCGACCGGTCCGAGTTCACGGCCGTAGCCGGAGCGCTTCACACCGCCGAACGGCAGGTGTTCTCCACCGGCCTTGGGGATGTTGACCGAAGCCATGCCGACTTCCAGCCGGTCAGAGACCTTCTGGGCGCGTTCGACGTCTTCGCTGAATACTGTGCCGCCCAGGCCGAACTGGGTGTTGTTGGCAAGTTCCAGGGCCTCTTCGTCAGATGAAACCGGGTAGGCCACGAGCACCGGACCGAAGAACTCTTCGTAGTAGATGTCCGAACCCACCGGGATGTCGGTGATGACAGTGGGCGACACATAGGCGCCCTCGTCGGAGATCTGCCCGCCGGTGCGGATGGTGGCGCCTGCGTCTTTGGCCCGGAGAATCTGGTCGTAGAGGTTCTCCGCTGCCGCACGCGAAGACAGCGGCATGTAGACGCTCGGGTCTTCGCTCGTGTAGTCGCCGGGGGTGGCCTCAGATGCCAGGCGGACCAGTTCGTCGACGAACTCTTCGTACATGTCGTCCATGACGATGATCCGCTTGTTGGAGTTGCACGCCTGGCCGGTGTTGAACAGGCGAGTCTTGTAGGCAAGCTGAGCCGAGGCCTTGACGTCGGAGGAGTCCAGCACGATGTACGGGTCAGAACCGCCGAGTTCGAGCACGGCCTTCTTCAGGGCCTTGCCCGCCTGCGCCGAAATTGCGGCACCGGCGCGTTCGGAGCCGGTCAGCGATACACCGGCGATGCGGTCGTCGGCAATGACCTTCGAAATCTGGTCGTGCTTGGCGTAGATGTTCTGGAATACGCCTTCGGGCACGCCTGCTTCCAGCATGATCTCTTCCATCACACCGGCAGACTTTGCGCAGATTTCGGCGTGCTTGAGCACAATCGCGTTGCCGAGCATGAGGTTAGGCGCTGCGAAGCGGGCCACCTGGTAGTACGGGAAGTTCCACGGCATGATGCCCAGAATGGTGCCGACCGGCCGGTGCTGCATAACAGCCTTGCCGCCGGGTGCATCCAGTGGGACATCCTTGGTGAATTCTGCAGCGTTGTCGGCGTAGTAGCGGTAGATGCGGCTGCAGAACTGGGCTTCGCCAACGGCCTCCGAACGGCGCTTGCCCATTTCGACGCCGATGATGTCGGCGAGTTCTTCGGCGCGCTCATCGTAGAGGTCGGCAACCCGGCTGACGATCTTCGACCGTTCGCTCATGTCGAGCTCAGCCCATGCGCGCTGGGCTTTTTCTGCTTTGGCGAGAACCGCTTCGAGTTCGTCGTCGGTGATGGCGGGGAACGTTTCGACGGTCGCGCCCGTAGCGGGGTTGACGACCTTGTAGTCCATGCTCATTCAGTCCTCCTTGGTGTAGAACAGGCGCTTGTTGACGAATTCGTCCATGCCCACGGGGCCGAGCTCACGTCCGTAGCCGGAGTTCTTCACACCGCCGAAGGGCAGAGCGGCCGAATCGGTGTCGTAGGAGTTGACCTTGGCCATGCCCACGTGCAGGCGGCTGCCCAGCGCTTCGGCCCGCGCGGTGTCGGTGCTGAACACGGTGCCGCCGAGCCCGAAGCGAGAATCATTGGCAAGTTCCAGGGCCTCTTCGTCAGAGCTGACGCGGTACACAACGAGCACCGGGCCGAACAGCTCTTCGTAGTAGACATCTGAGCCCACCGGAACGTCCGTTACGACGGCGGGGCTGAAGTGGGCGCCGGGGCCGTCGGCGAGTTCGCCGCCGGTGCGGATGGTGGCTCCGGCCTCCTTCAGCTGCTCCATCTGCTTTGCGAGGTTTTCGGCCGCGCGGCGCGAGGACAGCGGTTGGTAGACCGTGGGATCGTCGCTCGTGTAGTCGCCGGGCTTCATGTCTGCGGCCAGGCGGACCAGTTCGTCGACGAATTCTTCGTAGACGTCGTCCATGACGATCAGGCGCTTATTGGAGTCACACGCCTGGCCCGTGTTGTACATACGGGTGGCGAAGGCGTCCTGCGCTGCCTTCTTGACGTCCTCGGTGTCGAGGATGACGTACGGGTCGGAACCGCCGAGTTCGAGCACGGCCTTCTTCAGAGCCTTGCCCGCCTGCTCCGACACAATGGCGCCGGCGCGTTCCGAACCGGTCAGCGATACACCGGCAATGCGGCTATCGGCAATGACTTCGGCAATCTGGTCGTGAGATGCCCGGACGTTGGTGTACACGCCCTCGGGCAGACCGGCCTCGCGGAAGATGTCTTCGATGACCTGCGCGGATTCGGGGCAGATCTCGGCGTGCTTGAGCACAATGCCGTTGCCCAGCACCAGGTTCGGTGCAGCGAAGCGGGCCACCTGGTAGTACGGGAAGTTCCACGGCATAATGCCCAGCAGAACCCCAATGGGCCGACTCTGCAGCACAGCGGTGCCGCCGGGGGTGTCGAGCTTCTTGTCCGCTGAGAACTCTGCGCCGTTGTCCGCGTAGTAGTTGAGGATTTCAGCGGAGAACTGGGCTTCTTCTGCGCCTTCTGAGTGGCGCTTGCCCATTTCCTTTCCGATGATGTGGCCGAGTTCGTCAGCGCGTTCGTCGAACAGCTGGGCGGCTTTCTTCACAATGGCTGCGCGTTCTTCTATGGGACGCGCAGCCCACTGCCTTTGGGCTTCGACCGCTGTGTCGAGCGCCTGGCTCAGCTGGGCGTCGGAGATGGTGTCGTATTCGGCTGTGACCTGGCCGTCGGCCGGGTTTGTCACCGCGTAGTTCGAGCTCATGGACCCTCCTTAGTCGTCTGAGTTCTCTCATGGTCAACACTATCGGCACCCTCGGACATTCCATCCGGCCTCCCCGCCGAACCCCAGCCGCGCCCACCGCCCTTCCCGGCGCACAGACAACGAGGTGCCGCTCACCTGTCAGGTGAGCGGCACCTCGTAAGTTGGCTTACGGTCAGCCGAAGTGCTTCAGCATGGTGCCCTTGGAGGTTTCCAGGAGCTCCTGCAGGCCGATGGTGAACTGGTCGACCACTTCGAGGCTCGCCCGGTTGTCTTCTCCAGCATCAGTCATGCCGATGCGCACGTGCGGGAAGTTCCGGGCGGTGCACATATCGGTGAAGCGCACTTCTTCCGAACGCGGCACGGCGACGATTGCACGCGCTGCGGTTTCGGAGAACAGCGCGGTGAACAGGTCCACGCCGTCGCGCTTGATGACTTCGTCCAGCCAGATGCGCGCACCCATGCCGAAGCGCATGACCGCTTCGGCCACGGCGATCGCCAGGCCGCCCTCGGAGAGGTCGTGCGCGGTGTCGATCATGCCGTCACGGCTGGCGTTGATGAGGATTTCGCCGAGTTCGCGTTCAGCTTCGGGCTTGAACTTAGGCGGCAGACCGCCCAGGTGGCCGTGCGCGACATCCGCCCACGCCGAACCGCCGAAGTCCTCTTCTGTTTCGCCCAGCAGGTAGATGGCGTGGCCAGCACCCGTGAAGCCCGACGGGGTGGCGCGGGTGACATCGTCGAAAACGCCCATGACTCCGACAACCGGGGTGGGCAGAATCGCGGTGTCGCCGGTCTGGTTGTACAGCGACACATTGCCGCCGGTGACGGGAACGCCGAGAGCCTGGCAGCCCTGGGCGAGACCTTCGATTGCGGTGGCCAGCTGCCACATGATTGCGGGGTCTTCCGGCGAACCGAAGTTGAGGCAGTCGGTCACCGCCATTGGCCGCGCACCGGTGGTGGCGACGTTGCGGTAGGCCTCGGCCAGTGCCAGCTGGGCGCCGGTTGCCGGGTCCAGGTAGGTGTAGCGGCCGTTGGCGTCGGTCGCCAGTGCAATGCCCAGGCCCGTTTCCTCGTCGACGCGGATAACACCGGCGTCGTCGGGGAAGGCCAGAGCGGTGTTGCCCTGCACGTAGCGGTCGTACTGGTTGGTGACCCATTCCTTCGAGCACAGGTTGGGTGAGGCCACGAGGTCCAGCAGGGTCTGGCGCAGTTCATCGCCGCCTTCGGGGCGGGCCAGTCCTGCGGCGTCGACCGTGTTGGCCTGCGTTTCAGCCTGCCAGGACGGTTCGCTGTAGGGGCGTTCGTAGACCGGGCCGTCGTGGGCGACGGAGCGCGGGGGAACGTCGACAATGACATCGCCGTGCCATTCGATGACCAGGCGGCCGGTGTCGGTGACTTCGCCGAGAACCGAAGTTTCGACTTCCCACTTGCCCACGATCTCCATGAACTCGTCGAGCTTTTCAGGCCGCACAACTGCCATCATGCGCTCCTGAGATTCCGACATGAGGATCTCTTCGGGGGTCAGCGTGGGGTCGCGCAGCAGGACGTCGTCCAGTGCGATGTGCATGCCGCCGTCGCCGTTGGAGGCCAGTTCCGAGGTCGCGCAGGAAATACCGGCCGCGCCGAGGTCCTGGATGCCCTCCACGGTGTCGGCTGCAAACAGCTCCAAGCAGCACTCGATGAGCACCTTTTCGCTGAACGGGTCGCCCACCTGCACGGCGGGGCGCTTGGATTCAGAGCCCTCTTCGAAGCTTTCGGAAGACAGGATGGAGGCACCGCCGATGCCGTCGCCGCCGGTGCGCGCACCGAACAGAACAACCTTGTTGCCTGCACCGGAGGCATTCGCCAGGTGGATGTCATCGTGCTTCATGATTCCGACGGCCAGCGCGTTGACCAGCGGATTGCCCTGGTAGGCGGGGTCGAAGACGGTTTCGCCGCCGATGTTCGGCAGGCCGAGCGAATTGGCGTAGCCGCCGATGCCGGCCACGGCTCCGTGGCACACGCGGGCGGTGTCCGGGTGGTCGATCGCGCCGAAGCGCAGCTGGTCCATGACGGCAACCGGGCGCGCACCCATGGAGATGATGTCGCGGACAATGCCGCCGACACCCGTGGCGGCACCCTGGTAGGGCTCGACCATGGTCGGCGAATTGTGGGATTCGACTTTGAACGTGACAGCCCAGTCCTGCCCGATGTCGACAACACCGGCGTTTTCGCCGATCGGCACGAGCATGTGCTTCTTCATGTCTTCGGTGAGGTATTCGCCGAACTTGCGCAGGTGCACCTTGGAGGACTTATAGGAGCAGTGCTCGGACCACATGACGGAGTACATGGCCAGCTCTGCCGAGGTGGGACGGCGCCCGAGGACTTCGCGGATCGCGTCGTACTCGTTTTCCTTCAGACCGAGTGACGCCCAGTCCTGTTCGACATCCGGGTTGGCGGCCGCGTATTCGACGGTCTCCTTGACCTTTTTGTCGGCGGAGGGGTTCGTGGATGACATGCCTGTCGACGTCCTCTCGTTGGTGCGCTGCTTGCGCGGATCCGGGTGCGCGGGATGACGGGGATTGACGTGGTCATCCTACCGCGCGGGTGCCTTCGTGGGGCATGTGGCCGAGGGGGCTGAACCGGGTTGCTGTCCGAAGATGACGAGGTGCCGCTCAGCTGATCGGCCGGACTGTCAGGGACTGTGTGACGACGGCAAACGGGCCGTAGGCGTCATGCCACACAGTGTGGGTTAAGCCGATGCCGCTGGGTCCGAAGCTGACGCTGACATCCCCGGCCTGCCAGGGCAGACCGACAGGGTCTTGGGGGACCGGCTGCGGCGTGATTCCCGGTACGGGGGCGTGGGGTTTGCGAATGTACGTGACGGTCAGCTCGACATTGGGATATGCGACCTTCCGCGGATCTTCGCGGACTGACATTCCGTTGGCGGTATCGAACAGGGCAGCAGACTTGGCGAACTGCGAGGTGGGCTCATCGGCGAGATCGGCCGTGGAAGCCAGCCAGAAGTGCGCACGCCCCGGCTCGAACTGGTGCCGGTAAGCCCGCAGAGTGGCAATGTAGTCACCCGGCCACACGCTCGAACCGGAAAAGCACTCCATGTCCGCAAGCGGGGTGAGCTCCGGAAAAGGCGAGGCGGCAAGAGGAGCGGTCTCCGCCTCGAGAGTCAGCCAGGCACGAGCCCGCACAATGACCCGCCCGTCATAGGTGAGCAGCACCTCGACCAGTTCGATGGTCCGGCCCGGCCGCAGCACCTCGACGCTGTAGTCAAAGGCTGCAATCGGCACCACGCCGTAGATGTCGAAGCTGATCCGCGAAATCTGCAGGTGCTCCTGCCCGCGAGCCTGCGCGTCAGATTCGATGATGTGGGTGATGAGCCCCAGAGCAGGGGAAATGTGCTGCTCTTTCGGGTTCCACGCTCCCGAGGTGTGCTGTGTGGCCGTGAAGCTGTGCGCGCCGCCTCGCTTGAAGAAAACGTCCATACGCGCATTGTGGCACAGGTCTCATACGGCTCTCATGCGACGAAACAGCTGACGGGAACCGGTGCGTCCAGCCTCTGGAGAGCGGGGCCGCGGGCAGTGACCGGCGCTTCGGCAGTTGGGGTGCTCAATACAATTGAGACTATGTCGGTGCAGAAAATCGTCCTCTTCTACGTATTCACCCCTCTTGCTGACCCGGAAGCCGTGCGCCTGTGGCAGCACGCGCTCGCCGAAGGGTGCGGGCTGAAAGGCCGCGTCATCATCTCCAAAGACGGGATCAACGCAACGCTCGGCGGGGACATCGACGACGTCAAAAAGTACGTGCGCATCACCAAGAGCTACGAACCGTTCAAAAAGGCCGACATCAAATGGTCAACCGGCCACGGTGACGACTTCCCGCGCCTGTCGGTCAAAGTCCGGCCCGAGCTTGTCACCTTCACTGCGCCGGATGAAATCAAGGTCGATGCCGACGGTGTGATCGGCGGGGGAGAGCACCTCAAACCGGGTGCCCTGCACAAGCTCATGGACGAACGCGGTGACGACGTCGTGTTCTTTGACGGACGCAACGCAATGGAAGCCGAAATCGGGCGCTTCCGCGGTGCGATCGTGCCGGATGTCGAGACCACGCGGGACTTCATTGACGAAATCGAATCCGGCAAATATGACGAATATAAGGACCGCCCGGTGGTGACCTACTGCACCGGCGGCATCCGCTGCGAAGTGCTGTCGGTGCTCATGAAGAACCGCGGCTTCAACGAGGTCTACCAGCTGGACGGCGGGATTGTCCGCTACGGCGAAACCTACGGCAATTCAGGCCTGTGGGACGGTTCGCTGTACGTGTTCGACAAGCGCATGCACATGGAGTTCGGCTCCGGTGCGGAGTCTCTGGGCTCGTGCTTGGAGTGCGGCAAACGCACCCCGGAATTCGTCAACTGCGCCAATGAAAGCTGCCGCCAGCAGTTCCTGCGCTGCGAAGCGTGCACCCGCGCGGGCCTGCACCCCACGTGCGGCAGCTGCGTGTCAGTCGGCATGTGAGGGCGGGGCGGCTGAGCCTGCCGTGCGGCTGCTGAGCTTGCCGTGTAGTCGGCGGCGCTGTTGGGCGCGGCGTTTCAGCCCTCCCGCAGCTGGACCTTGCTGATTTTGCCCGT
Organism: Brevibacterium sp. HMSC063G07; assembly: GCF_001810665.1. NCBI lineage: Bacteria > Bacillati > Actinomycetota > Actinomycetes > Micrococcales > Brevibacteriaceae > Brevibacterium > Brevibacterium sp. HMSC063G07. The sequence goes on along the minus strand of NZ_KV802360.1, from coordinate 354,252 downwards.
TGATGTTTTGGGCAGTTCAGCCACGTAGCGGTATTCGCGCGGAACTTTGAAACCGGCAAGGCGGGCTCGCAGGTGTGCTGTGAGCACATCGTCCTCAAGCTCTGCGCCTTCGCGGGTGACGACGTAGGCGCGCGGGCGTTCGCCCCACTTGGGGTCGGGCACTCCGACAACGGCGGCTTCGGCCACCAGCGGGTGCGCGCCCAGGGCGTGCTCGACTTCGATGGTCGAAATGTTCTCGCCGCCGGAGATGATGATGTCCTTTGCGCGGTCCTTCAGTTCGACGTAGCCGTCTGCGTGCATAACGCCGAGGTCCCCGGTGTGCAGCCAGCCACCTGCAAAGGCCTTCGCGGTGGCTTCGGGGTTGCGGTAGTAGCCGGCCATGACGGTGTTGCCGCGCACCACGACCTCGCCGATTGTCGCTCCGTCGGCGGGCACATCGACAAGAAGGCCATCGCTGTCGGGTTCGCGCTGAACAACGCGCAGTTCGCTGGAGCCGATCTGCCCCACACCCTGCCTGGCCAGCAGAGCCGCCCGGGTCTCAGCAGGGAGGTCCTTCCACTCGTCCTGTTCGTAGGCGATCGTGTAAGGACCGGCTGTTTCGGTCATGCCGAAGGAGTGGGTGACGGAGAATCCGAGGGCTTCGACATCGGCCAGCGTGCGCGGGTCCAGAGGCGCTCCGCCGCAGGTGACGCGCAGTGTGTAGTTCAGCCGGTGGGCTTCGTCGGTGGCCAGCACAGTGCGCACGACGGTCGGTGCGCCGTTGAAATGTGTGACCCGGTGGCGGTCGATGAGCTCCCAGATCTTCGGTCCGCGCACTGCCCGCAGGCACACCTGGGTGCTGCCGGCTGCGATGAGCGCCCACACGCCGCACCAGCCGTTGCAGTGGAAGATCGGCAGGGTCCACAGGTAGACGCTGTCGGTGTCGAAGCGGGAGTGGATCACCTGGTTGATGGCGTTTGTGTACGCCTGACGGTGGGTGACGATGACGCCCTTGGGATTGCCTGTTGTGCCGGATGTGTAGTTGATGCCCAGCGGGTCGAGTTCGCTGTGGGGCGCCCACTGAAACTCACGAGGTGCCTGCCCGGTCTGGTCTGCTCCCGGCTGCTGGGTCTGGGCTAGGAGGTCCGCAAGGTCGACGAAGCCTTCAGGCAGGTGTGCGGCGGGGTCGGCAGTGCGGTCGACGGCGATGGTCGCGACGGTTGTGAGCTGGCCGATCAGCGGTTGGACAACCGGGATGTATTCGGCGTCAATGACGAAGACCCTTGCGCCGGAGTGTTCGAGGATGAAGTGGATTTCTGCGCTGGTCAGGCGGATGTTCAGCGGGACGAGGACAGCACCGGCCAGCGGCACCGCGAACTGAGCGGTTGCCATTTCGAGGGTGTTCGGCGCCATGTAGGCCACGCGGTCGCCAGGGCGGATGCCGAGGTCGGCCAGCAGCTGTGCGCGGTGTTGGGCATCGGCGGCGAACTCGGCGAATGTGCGTGCGGTTTCGCCGTCGATGACGGCTGTGCGGTTGGGGTAGACGCGGGCGCTGCGCTCAAGGAAGCTCAGCGGCGAAAGGGGTGTGTGCAGTCCAGTCATAGCTGTGAGGCTTCCAGAGCCCTGCCTCGTGGGGAGCTTAAGCGGTCACACAGTTTCACGGCCCGTCATACATGACGGGTGTATGACGGGCCGTGAAGTGAAGATGACGTTATGCGGCGGAAATCAGCTGTCTGCGCTGAGGCCGCCGCCCTGCCATTCGTCGAAGAAGTCCTGGTTGTCCTGAGCCCATTCATCGACGGCTTTCTGCGGTTCTTTGCCGTCGTAGTCTTTGGCCATGACCTTCTCCAGGCCCTCCAGACGTTCTGGGGTCAGCGCCAGATTCTTCAGGGCCTGCGCTGCCTGCGGGTGTTCATCCGTAAAGCCGACACGTGAGAACGAGTAGAGGAAGTCTGGGTCGCCGAAGGCACCGAGGTCGTCTTCGAGGTCGCGGATGTTGAACTCGTCGTACGCCCAGTGCGGGTGCCACAGAGTGACGGCGATGTTGTCGCCGCTGTTCTCAGCCTTGCTCAAAGCTGCGAGCATTGCCGGGGTCGACGATGAGATGAGCTTGAAGTTTTCCAGGCCGTATTCTGGGATGACGTCTTTTTCCATTGCGCCCATGAGGCCTGAGCCCTTTTCGATGCCGACGATCTCGCCGCTGAAGTCGTCCTTGTGGTCCTTCAGCTCGCTGAGTTTGGTGATCGGGGCATCTTCGTTGACGGCCACGACGTTCTGGGCCTGGTCGTACCAGCATCCTTGGTCTTCGAGTTTGTCCTGGTATTCCTCGATGTACTTTGCGTGGGTGACCGGCAGCATTGACGATGACATCCAGTCGACATCACCGTTGGCGGTGGCGACAAAGCCGGGGGCCAGATCGAACATCTTGACTTCGACCGAGTAGTCGTAGTTCTTCTCCAGAAGATATTTGGCCAGGTGCGCGGTCGCGATCGTTTCATCCCAACCGTTGAACGCGGCGACGGTCACGGATTTGTCTTCGTCTTCTGCGCTTTCAACGCCGTCGAGCGGTTTGGAGTTTTCCGCGGGCGTGCAGTCGCCCCAGTCGCGATCCTTGTTCGCTTCAGTGGTGCCCCCGCTTCCTCCGCTGCAGCCGGTGAACAGCATGACAGCGGAAACGCTGAGAGCGGTGAGTAGGCGTGCAGTTTTCACGATGCTCCTTCGATAGCGGTTGTCATCGTTTTCACAGTAACAAGCGGGTTGGCTGCCTTACAGGCTGCGCGCGAGTACATGCCGTGTCACCTGGCGGTGGCTCACCGCACAGCGAAGGGCCCAGTAGGCTAAAAGGCCGAAAAAGGGAAGCACTCCGTCTGCCAGCAGAACGAAAAGCAGGGCCAGGGGAATCTGCGCGCACCACACACCCAGCGCATTGCTGACGAACTCGCGGTTCGTCATCCCGAACAGCCGCAGCAGAGTGACATTGCCGTACGTCAATCCCGCGATGGGGCACAGCAGCGCGACGACAGCAGTCGAGAGACGGACGGCGGAGACGACATCGGAATCAGGTGACGAAAACGGTGCGGCAGCAAATCCACCCAGCAGCACGAGAAAGCCGACAGCAGCTCCGATCAAGAAGAACGTTCTGCGCACTTCCCTCGCTCCGCCTCGGATGGTGTTCGGGTCTTCCGCATAGACCTTGCCGAGGATGTACAGGGCTGCGGACGACACACTGGATACAAAGATGAATGCGAGCAGATGGGCCTGCACGCCAAAGCGCATTCCCGCCAGTGCGGCTGTGCCCGAGGCGGCGAGAATCAGCGTGAAGACAACATTTCCGCCGTAGTCCACGACCGCGGAGCCCACTGCAGGCCAGGCGAGCTTTGGCCACTCGGCATAGCTCCTGCGGACTTCGGCGCTCGGTTTGTTCTGTGTGCGGTGTCTTGCGATGAGGCCCGCGAGGAAAAACAGCGGCAGGATTGTGCTGATGGTGCTCCCAATACCAGCTCCGAAGGCCCCGAGCTCCGGTGCAGGGCCGAGACCGTAGATGAGCACTGCGTCCAGCAGAAGGTTTGCAGGACCGGAAATCAAAAAGGCGATCAGTGGGACGCTCGTCCGACCCCAAGCCACAAGAGCAATCGCCATGGTTGCCCCGGCGATTTCTGTGACGAGGGACGGTGCGCGGCCCGCACTGTATGACAGAGCCGCCGACCATGTGGCGTCGCTGAGCGTGAAAAAGCCCCAGGCGGACGCGGCCACGCCAGCGCATGAGAGCAGGGCGGCAAACGGCAGAACTCGCTTCAGGGCGATTGCCAAACCACCTGTTTCCAGGCCGCCATCGTCACCCTGTGGCTGACGAGGGGCCAAAATACGGTAGGCCATGAGTGCGCCGAGCAGCGCGTTGATGGGCAGTTCATACAGTGCCGCACCCAGAGCCACACCGGCCAGTGCCGATGTCGAATAGTGCGCTATCAACAGCGAGTCGGTTACTCCTAAGACGACGCTGCCGATTGCCGCGAGCAGCGGCGGCCAGGTGTACGTGAACAGCACACCCGGCCGCAGCAGTCGGCCATGACCCGGCGAGTCTGTCCTAGCCAAGTTCCGCTGCCGTCTGGGTTTCTTCGCCCAGCACGTGGTGGCGCAGGAAGTCGATGAATGTGCGGTACCAGACCTCCGCATTGCCGCGGCCCAAAATCCAGTGGCCCTCGTCGGGGAAGTACAGGAAGCGATGCTGCGTCAGCCCGTCCGGCCCAGCTGGGGTCTTCGTCTTGCGCAGCAGGTCAAACCACAGTTCCTGACCCTGGCCGATGGGCACCCGGTAGTCCTTGTCGCCGTGGATGACGAGCATGGGGATTTCGATGTCGGCAGCGTACAGGTGCGGTGAGTACTCCCGCGACTGACCGGCCATCGCGTCGTTCCACGAAGAATTGTCGGTTGTCCGGCCCATGGATTCCGTGTTCCACAGGGACGCGTGGGTGACAGCGCACTTAAAGCGCGAACCCGTGTGCCCAGCAACCCAGTTGGTCATATAGCCGCCGTAGGACCCACCGGCAAAAGCCGTGCGCACAGAGTCGATGTCAGCGCGCTTTTCGGTCGCGTCGGTCAAAGCCATGATGTCGGTGAAAGGTGTGCCGCCCAGCTGCTGCTGACCGCGGGCAATCATGTTCTGGCCGTAGCCGGTGGAAATCGCGGGATCCGGCAGGAGCACCGCAAAGCCGGCAGCCACAAACGGTGCCGGGTTCCACCTGTAGGTCCACGCATTCCACGATCCCCACGGACCACCGTGTGCAAACACAACAAGCGGGTGTGGGCCGTCGCCTTCCGGCAGCGACAGCCAGGCGCGAATCTCGGTGCTGTCCTCAGCAGTCGCAGTGACCTCGTCAAGCCGACCCGGCACCTTGACCGCTCCGGTCGGATTGGCAAGTTCGGTGACCTCACCGCTGGTCGGGTCGATTGCCACCGGCTGCGGTGGGCAGTCAATGGCAGAGCGCAGAGCCACCACGCGGCCGTCGTGTACGGCAAGCCCGGAGTAGGTGTACTTCTGCCCCGGACCGCCAGCCAGCCTGCGCGGGGCCGAATCGTTCAGACCACCGATCCACACGGAACCGCGGCCGTGGTCATCGGATGCGGCCACAAGCGTGCTGTCATCGAGCCACACAGTGTCAAACCACTGGTCGAACTCCGGCCACAGGCGCTGCTCACCGGTCAACCCGCCAGCCCTGTCAACGGAGTGGACGTAGGTCTGAGGGTCCAAATCCTGATTGGGCATCCATTCGGCGACGTGTTCAATGACTACGCGCGAATCATCCGGGCTGAGCGCACCCAGCCAGCGCGCGTCCGTGGGCTGGGACGTCAGCAGCTGCTGGGGCGCGTGTTCGCCGGTCAGGTCGACCCGGTGGATGCTCACCTGGTCGATGTGGTCTATGAGTGTCCGCCGCACTGTCACCAGCGCCCACGCGCCGTCGGCGGAAACCTCCCACGCGATGAGAGTGCCGTCCGGCATCTGCGGGTATGTGAAGTCCAGAAGCGGCGGAAGGCCGTCGCCGTCGCGCTTGAGCGCAAAATCGTCCGAGGTGGAGCTCAGCTTCCCCAAATCCTGCGGCAGCTGTGCCACCGCCAGTCGGTTCACACTCGGCCCGAGGTCGGAATCCCAGCGGCGGGTGGGGAACTCAGCGTGCAGGATGCCGGAGACTTTCGCGTCTGAGCGCTTCTTGGCAAGCTCAGCGTGTTCTTCTTCGCTGTTCGCCTGCGAGTGCACTGCCAGCTGTGCCACAAGCACACCGGGGCGACAGACGACCTGGCCGAAACCGCCGGGGCGTGTGGCAATGCGACGCGCCTCACCGCGGGCCGGAAGCAGAAACAGTGCGGCGTCGCCGGGTTCTTCGCCGTCATCACCGGCACGCTTGGCGGTGAAGAACACCGAGCCGTCGTCGGCGATATCTGTCGCACCGATCGAAGCTGCTCCGCGGGTCAAACGCCGTGGGGTCGCGTAATCGGTGTTCTTATCACCGGCGAGCTCAGCCAGATGCGTGGCGTAGGAGCGCCCCGTGCCGTCCAGCGATTGTACGGAGGCCAACAGGGGACCGCCGTCACGGCGACAGCTCAGACCAGTGGTGCGCGGCGCATCGAGAAGTGACGTGAGGGTGGGGATGTATGCGGGGGAGTGAGCTTCTTCGGTCATGCCGACACCCTACCGGCGCAAAGTGACCCCAGACACAAAGGGGGCTCGCGGGTGCGACCCGTCAGCGCAGCAGAGCCGCAATAGCAGCAGCCGGTAAGGCCGCTTCCGTCCTCGTCATCGGCCGAACAGCCTTTCGAAGAATCCCTTTTTCTTCTTGGGCTGGTCTTCGACCGGTGCCGGGCTCTCGGTTTTGGGCTCGGGTTCCGATGTGTCTTCCTCTGCCGACTCCGAAGGCGCTTCCTGCTTTTCGGGAGCCTCTGCGGCTTCAGGAGCCTCGGTTGAATCGGGAGCCTGCGGCGCCTCGGCCTCTTCGGGTTCCGTGGGTGCAGGTGTTGGTTCGCTGACTTCGCCGACGCCCGAGTAGTGTTCGCCCGGGGCGGGGGTGGCCTCTTCGGCACGCGGTTCTTCATCGACTTGTTCAAGCACGCTGAAGTCGACTTCGATCGGCACCGACTGCGGTGCAACCGGCTGCGCGGCGGTGAACTGCGCCTCAGCTTCGCCAGCCAGCGGTGCGTGAACTTGGCAGCTGGTCAGGCGGGAGTGTTTGTCGAAGTCGATGTCAGCTGAACCGTCGGTCAGCAGGATCCGCAGGCTGGTGCCCTCCAGGGGAGCGACAGCAAAGCCGCGCAGCGCCGCATAGTCAAGCAGCGCCTGCCTGTGACCGGTGATGCTTCCTGACTTCACACCGGCAGCCAGCGCTTTGACGACGGAGCGGATGGTCGGTCCGAGCTCGCCCAGTCCGTGCACGTCCAGCAGAGTCCAGACGGTCATCGTGCCGGTTTTCAGCGGGTAGTGCACCCAGTGGCCCGTGATCCGCTTGGCGGCGATCACCAGGCCGAGGGCGTCGTCATCACCTGCTTTGAACTCATCGAGCGTGAGGTCGTTGATCCCCTCGCTCTGACCGTAGTCGCGCACTGCGTTGGCCAGTTCGACAACGGGACCGGAGAAGTCGCTGAGCTCCGACCACGCCCACCGCCAGGTTCCGGACACAGTGTCGGTGGAACCCAGAAGATGGACGTCGGCGTGCAGCTGATCGCCGAACACAATGTGCCCGCGCTGCAGGTCGACTTCCCATTCGCCATTGGTCTGGGCCAGAAGAGATTCAAAGGTCCTTTGGGCTTCGACCGATCCGAAAGCAGCCTGTCGCAGCAGGGTATCCATTTCGCTCATGAACTCATTTCTCCAAAACTGTGCGCAGCACGGACGTGAAGAACCCCTGACCGTCGACGCCCTGGCGCATGCCGGAAGCGGAATCGGGGCCGAAGCCGGCTTCGACAGCGTGTTCGGGGTGGGGCATGAGTCCTGCGACGTTGCCGCGCTTGTTGGTCACACCCGCGATGAGGTCGATTGATCCGTTGGGGTTGGCGCCCACGTAGCGGGCGAGCACCTGGCCGTCCGCTTCGAGCTCCCGGAGGGTTTCAGCGGGAGCCTGGAAGGAGCCTTCGCCGTTCTTCAGCGGGATGATGATCTTTTCGCCGGCTTCGTAGTCGCGGGTCCAGGCGGTGTCGGCGTTGACGATTTCGAGTTCCTGGTCCTTGCAGATGAACTGCTGGGCGGAGTTGCGCACGAGAGCTCCGGGCAGCAGTCCGGCTTCGCACAGAACCTGGAAGCCGTTGCAGATGCCCAGGACGGGCATGCCGTCCTCGGCTGCGGCGGTCACGGACTCCATGACGGGAGCAAAGCGGGCGATAGCGCCGCAGCGCAGGTAATCGCCGTAGCTGAAGCCGCCCGGCAGAATCACAGCGTCGACGCTCTTGAGGTCTGCATCCGCGTGCCACAGGCTCACGGCCTGTGCTCCCGAGAGCGTGACGGCCCGAGCGGCGTCGCGGTCGTCGAGGGTGCCGGGGAACGTGACAATGCCGATGCGCACGTTCTGGGCCCCCTCGAGCACCGTGGTTGAGCGCTGGGCTCCGATAAGTGGTCCGCCGTCGGTGTAGGCGGTGCGGGTGGCGGTCACTTGTTGCCGTCCTCAGCGGGGTAGACGCCGACAACGTCTTCGATGATGGTGTTGGCCAGCAGCGTTTCGGCTGCCTTCTTCACCTGTTCGAGGACTTCGTCCGTGGGTTCGCCGTCGTGCTCAAGCTCAAAGCGCTTGCCCTGGCGAACCGCGAAACCGGAGAATCCCAGACGATCGAGTCCCGCCCCGATGGCTTTGCCCTGGGGATCGAGGATCTCGGGTTTCGGCATGACCTCGACGATGTAACGTGCCACCTGCGCTCCTTCGTTCGCTCCGGTGATGACGGCGCCATCATCTTAACAACGTACGAAGGCACTTACGATGAGCCGCGCAGCCGCCTCACCAGGTGTTGGACCCGGGCCCCGTAGGCCGTCAGGCCCACTTTCCGGCCGGTGCGGTCACACGGTGGTCGAGCGCTCTGGGAAGGGGTCGCCCGTGATCCTTTCGAAGGCCTCGATGTAGCGTGCCGAGGTCTTTTCGATGATGTCCTGGGGCAGCTGTGGGGGCTGCTGTCCGCTGTTCTTGTCCCAGCCCGATGCGGGGCTGGTCAGCCAGTCGCGGACGAATTGCTTGTCGAAACTCGCCTGCGATCTGCCCGGCTGATAGTCGTGTGCGTCCCAGAAGCGCGAGGAGTCCGGGGTGAGCACCTCGTCTCCCAGCACAATGTCACCGGCACCGTTGCGGCCGAACTCGAACTTCGTGTCAGCCAGGATGATGCCGCGCTCGCGGGCGATTTCCTCAGCCCGCGCATACACCTTGAGCGTGAGCTCCCGGAGAGCCTGTGCATCAGCTTCGCCGAGCATGTCGGCTGACTTCTCGAAGGTGATGTTTTCGTCGTGTTGGCCGACCTCGGCTTTTGCCGCGGGCGTGTAGATCGGATCGGCAAGACGATCGGATTCGCCGAGCCCTTCGGGCAGCGCCACTCCGCAGACAGCTCCGGTTCGCTGGTAGTCGGCCAGCCCCGATCCGGTCAGGTAGCCCCGTGCCACGCACTCGATGGGGAACATGGTGAGCGGTTCGCAGATGAGTCCGCGCCCGGCAACCTCAGCGGGCACATCGGCGCTCACCACGTGGTTGCCGACGATGTCCCCCAGCTGGTCGAACCACCAGGCGGACAGCCCGGTGAGGACGGCGCCCTTGTGGGGGATCTCCGATTCCAGTACGAAGTCGTAGGCGGAGATGCGATCGGATGCGACCATGAGCAGTGACGGGGCGACCTCAATCGACTCGGCGCTTTCGGGCACGTAGAGGTCGCGGACCTTGCCGGAGTAGACGTGCTTCCAGCCCGGAACGGCGACTGCCTCAACCTGGTGGCCTGTCATCGGCTTCCTCCCTGCGGGATCGTGATGCGGTTTTCTGCCGCGGCCTGGGCAATGTCGGTGCGATGGTGCTCGCCGCGCCACTCAATAAGGTCAACGGCCTCGTAGGCGCGGCTGCGCGCGTCGGCAAGATCGGCACCGAGTGCGGTCACCGACAGAACGCGTCCGCCGCTGGTTGCAAGCTCGCCGCTTTCAGTCGTTGACGTTCCAGCGTGGAACACGTGCACGTCTTCCAGTGCGTTGGCCTGGTCGATGCCGGTGATGACATCGCCCTTGGCGGGGCTGGCCGGGTAGTTCTGCGCGGCCATGACAACCGTGACGGCCGCCTTGTCGGCCCATTCAAGCGGCGGCAGCTGTGCCAGCCGACCGGTTGCCGCGGCGTGCAGCACAGTGCCCAGAGGGCTTGTCAGCCGCTGCAGAACAGCCTGGGTTTCCGGATCGCCGAACCGGGCGTTGAACTCGATGACCTCAATGCCGTTCTTCGTCAGCGCCAGCCCGCAGTACAGCAGGCCCACAAAGGGCATTCCGCGGCGGGCCATTTCATCGACAACCGGCTGTGCGACCTGCGCAATGACGTCGTCGACCAGCCCCGCGGGAGCCCACGGCAGGGGAGTGTAGGCGCCCATGCCGCCGGTGTTGGGGCCCTCATCGTCGTCCAGTGCCCGCTTGAAGTCCTGCGCCGGGGCCAGCGGAGCCGTGGTGGTGCCGTCGCACAGCACGAACAGCGACACCTCGGGCCCGTCGAGGAAGTCCTCGATGACAACGCGGTCCGCTTCGGCAAGACACGCGCGGGCGTGGGCCAGAGCTTCGTCCCTGTCAGATGTGACGACAACACCCTTGCCGGCGGCCAGACCGTCGGCTTTGACCACGTGAGGGGCACCGAATCGGTCAAATGCTTCTTCGCATTCGGTAAGTGAGGCCGCGGCAACCGACTGCGATGTGGGAACTCCCGCAGCTTCCATGATCTCCTTGGCAAAGGCCTTCGAGCCTTCAAGCTCTGCCGCAGCGGCATCCGGGCCGAAGACTGCGATCCCCGCTTCCCGCAGCGCATCGCCGACACCGGCAACCAGGGGAGCCTCGGGGCCGATCACCACGAGGTCTGCCGCAAGCTCGTGGGCAAGTGCGACAACCGCCTGAGGGTCGGTCAGTTCTACGCCGCGGATCTCACATTCCTGTGCCATACCCGGATTGCCGGGCGCTGCGAAGAGCGCGTGAACTCCGGGATCGGCGGCCAAACCGGTGACAAGGGCGTGTTCGCGGGCGCCCGAACCCAAAACCAAGACCTTCACACCGAAAAGTTTAGCCGTCAACATCGCACGGGCTCTGACGTGACCTCGTGGCGGCGTGCGCTTAGGGTGTACGGCATGCAGACCTTCACCGCAGACAGCTCCGAAGAGCTCGCCGTCGTATCCCGCTCTGACTTCGTCGAATCGCGGCACATCGGCTCGGCGGCTCTCGTAGACCCCAGCGGTGCTGTCGTCGCAGCGATAGGGGCCCCTGCGGAGCCGGTGTTCGCCCGGTCGTGCCTCAAACCGCTGCAGGCGATTGCGTGCATGCAGCTGGGCGTGCCGCTTTCCGGGGAGGCCGCGGTTCTGGCAAGCGCCAGCCACCGTGCAGAAGCCGAACACGTGTCGGTTGTTACGAGCATGCTGTCGTCGGTCAACCTCGGCGAAGACGACCTCCAGTGCCCATCCTGCGCACCGGCTGATGCTGACAACAGGGCGGCTATGCGCATGAGCGGCCGGGCTGAATCGCGGCTGTTCTTCAACTGCTCCGGCAAACACGCCGCCTTCCTCATGGCACAGAAGATCGCAGGTTCACGGCCGGAAGACTATCTGCGCCCCGATTCGATCGTGCAGAAGCAGGTCCGGCAGACAGTGGAGGACTTCTGCGGTGAAGCTGTCAGCGCTGCTGGAATCGACGGGTGCGGAGCCCCCGTGTATGCGCTGAGCCTGCCCGGTCTGGCCCGCGGAATCTCCGGCGCGGCCGCTGGAAGAACCGAGAGCGCTCATCAGCTGATGTCTGCCGTTTTGGGCAGCCCGTGGGCAATCGAAGGCCGCGGCAAAGAGAACTCGGTCGTCATCGAACGGCTGGGCATCCTCGCCAAAAAAGGCGCCGAGGGCGTGTGTGTCATGGCTACACCCGATGGCTGGGCGGCTGCGGTCAAAGTGCTCGACGGTTCTTCGCGCCCGGCCTCACTTGTCGCCCTGCGCCTGCTTGCATCCGCAGGTGCGGTGAACATGGAGGCCGCGCTGGGGGTTCTGTCCGATATTGCCCCGCGCGTTACGGGCGGGGCAGACGAACACGGACGCGCGCTCGATGCTGGTGAAGTTCTGCCCGGCGCGGGCCTGCTGGCCGCGGAATCCAAACTCGCCGCATCCAGGCCGGACGCCCCGACCGGCACAGCCGCCGACCGCGAAGACCTCCCGGTCTGAGACCCGAACTGAACCGCACCGAACAGCACTGAGGAGCAGCATGAGCATCCGCCGTCGCATTGATCCCGAAGAAGGGCGTCGAGCACTCGAGGTTTGGCAGGAGTGGCGCAACCACCAAAGCGGTGACGTCGACCGAGCGACCCTCGCCACCGCCGTGCGCTACGCCGTGGAGGAATTCGCTGAGCGCAACCCCGGTGGTGCGGTCGAAATCCGCATCCCGCCGTTTGCCGCCGCCCAGGCCATCGAGGGTCCCAAGCACTCCCGCGGAACACCCCCGAATGTCGTCGAGGTCCAGCCGGAGACCTGGCTCCTGCTGGTCACGGGGCAGGCTGACTTCGCTGACGAGGTGAAGGCTGGCCGGGTGGAAGCCTCCGGCACCCGCTCAGACCTGAGCGAGCATCTGCCTCTTCGCGGCGTGCTCTAGAATCGTCTGCCGGTCCGCAAACTGCCTCAAGCCCAGTCGTCTGGAGAACCCGATGAAGAAAACCGCCCTCGTCTCCGTCCGTCGAGCCCCGAAGTACGGGTCCTTCGCTGCCGTCGGGGCGCTTGTTGGAGTTCTCATCGCCGGTGTGCTGGCTTTTCTTCCCTTCGACATGGGCGAGCTGAGCCAGGAGTACAGCCGCGGCGCGGTCGTCGGCATGGGAGTTGTTCTGCTCGCGCTGACCGGAGCCGTGCTGGGTGCCGGGGTCGCACTGATTCTGGATGCGGTTCTGCGGCGCAAGGCGCGCACCGTGGAAGTCACCGGCCACTACGAAGAGCAGGGCGGACCAGAAGCTGACGCAGCAGAAGGCTCCCGGGCAGCCCAAGCCGAAGAAGAGGAAGCCGACGGCACCTCGCTCGAAACCAGCCCAGAAGAGCAGCGGGACCAGACTGCCGCCGAACAGACCCGCGCAGACCGAGAGGGCTGAATCCGGCAGAGCGTGTGGAACAATAGCGACTGTGGCACGTGCAGATGGACACCTGACAGCTGTTGTTGACTCCGCCGACAAAGGCCAAGACGAATGTGGCGTTTTCGGTGTGTGGGCACCGGGTGAGGAAGTCGCCAAGCTCAGCTACTTCGGCCTCTACGCCCTGCAGCACCGCGGCACTCAATCGGCTGGCATTGCCGCCTCGACCGGTGAGCAGATCCTCGTTTTCCGCGACATGGGGCTCGTCTCCCAGGTGTTTGACGAAAACGACCTCGAAACCCTGCCGGGCCACATGGCCATCGGCCACACCCGCTATTCCACAACCGGCGCGCACGCCTGGGAAAACGCCCAGCCCACCCTGGGCCCAACAGGCTACGGATCTGTTGCGCTGTGCCACAACGGCAACCTCACGAACTTCGACGAACTCCAAAGCCTGGCCGATGAGCGACTGGACAAGCACCGCGAAATCGTTGCCGCCCACAAGCAGAAACCGCGGCGCACACGCGCCCACCGCGACTCATCGTCTGACACATCGCTCATCACGGAGCTGCTCGCATCATCCGATGCCGACAATCTGACTGACGCCGCACTGGGCCTCCTGCCGCAGATCAAGGGAGCTTTCAGCCTCGTGTTCATGGACGAGAACACCCTGTACGCCGCGCGTGACCGCCACGGTGTGCGACCGCTGGCGCTGGGCAAGATCGACCGCGGTTGGGTTGTGGCATCAGAAACCGCCGCTCTTGACATCGTCGGAGCGTCGTTCGTGCGCGAAATCCAGCCCGGCGAACTCATAGCAATTGACGAAGACGGTCTGCGCAGCCACCGCTTTGCCCAGGAGCAGGCTGCCCGCTGCGTTTTCGAATACGTCTACCTGGCTCGGCCCGACAGCGTCATCAACGGCAAAACGGTGCACAGTTCGCGGGTCGAAATGGGCCGCCGTCTGGCCCGTGAGCACCCAGTCGATGCCGACCTCGTGATCGCCACCCCGGACTCCGGTACGCCCGCCGCGGTCGGCTACGCAGAAGAATCCGGCATCCCGTTTGGGCAGGGGCTGATGAAGAACGCCTACGTCGGCCGCACATTCATCCAGCCCTCGCAGACCATCCGCCAGCTGGGCATTCGGCTCAAGCTCAACCCGGTGAAAGAGAACATCGAGGGCAAGCGCCTGGTAGTTGTGGACGATTCGATTGTCCGCGGCAACACGCAGCGCGCGCTCATCCGCATGCTCCGCGAAGCCGGCGCCAAGGAAATCCACGTGCGGATCTCCGCACCACCGGTCAAGTGGCCGTGCTTCTTCGGCATTGACTTCGCCACCCGCGCCGAACTCATTGCCAACGGCCTCGACACCCAGGAGATCTGCCGTTCTCTGGGGGCTGATTCGCTCGGCTACATCAGCCTGGACGGCATGATCGAGGCAACAACGCAGAACAGCAGTGAGCTGTGCACGGCCTGCTTCTCCGGTGACTACAGGATTCCGATTCCACCGCAAGCCGATCTGACTGACTCAGAACTCTCTGGAACATCTGGAACAAAGGACAGCTGACATGACTCCGCCGAATTCCGCGACTGGCCCCCTGCACGGACCGGCTGCATCTACAGGCCAAGCGGATGAAGACGGCCACCGTCTGACCGACAGGCCCGAAACCACCTATGCGTCGGCGGGTGTCGACGTCGAAGCCGGTGACCGTGCCGTTGAACTTATGAAGTCCGCTGTGGCGGCAACCCACAACGCGAACGTCGTCGGCGGTGTGGGCGGTTTCGCCGGCATGTTCGACGTTTCTTTCCTCAAGGACTACGACCGCCCGCTTCTGGCGTCCTCCACTGACGGTGTGGGCACAAAGGTTGCAATTGCCCAGCAGATGAACATTCACGACACTATCGGCTGGGACCTCGTGGGCATGGTGGTTGACGACATCATCGTCGGTGGGGCCAAGCCGATGTTCATGACCGACTACATTGCCTGCGGCAAGCTCGTTCCCGAACGGATCGCCGACATCGTCCGCGGTATTGCCGAAGCGTGCCGCGAAGCCGATGTTGCGCTGGTCGGCGGTGAAACCGCGGAACACCCCGGCCTGCTGGGCGAAGACGAATACGATGTTGCCGGTGCTGCCACGGGAGTCGTTGAGGCCGCCGATATGCTCGGTGCGCAGAAAGTGCAGACGGGCGATGTCCTCATCGGACTTCCCGCTTCCGGTCTGCATTCAAACGGGTATTCGCTGGTGCGGCGCGTCATCGCGGATGCCGACTGGGACCTGCACGCGCGCGTTGATGAATTCGGCCGCACCCTGGGCGAAGAGCTCCTGGTGCCTACCCGGGTCTACACCGGCCAGCTGCTCGAACTTCTGGAAAACCAGCCCGGAGCGGTGCACGCCATGTCGCACGTGACCGGCGGCGGCCTATCGGCAAATATGGCTCGCGTCCTGCCGGCCGGTTCGATCGGCATTATGCGCCGCAGCACGTGGGAGGTTCCCCCGGTGTTCAGCGTGCTGGGCGACCTGGGAGGTGTTCCGCAGGCTGACCGTGAGCGCACGTGGAACATGGGTGTGGGCATGGTGCTCGTCGTCGACGCCGACCGCGTGGACGATGTGCTGGGCTCTTTCCGCGGTTCGTGGATTCTAGGCGAGGTTGCCGAAGACACCGGCAAACACTCATCCGACAGCTTCTACGTCACCGGCGCCAAGGGCGTCGACGGCGGTGCGGCCATCCTGCTGGACTGAGACTGTCCCGCAGCGGTGCCGCCTGACTGGGGCGGCACCTCGGCAGTTCACCAGCGCCCGGCGGTGCGCCGACCAAAACAGGCCAGCTAAAACAAGCAGTGGGGGCAGCCAGACCAAGCTGGCTGCCCCCACTGTCCGTGCAGACTAAGGCCCGTCAGTCTTCGTCGGAATCGTAGTCTGCGTATTTTTCTGCGTACTCGGAGTAGTCGGGATCGTCGTCGTACTGATCGTAGTCGTTCGATCCTGATTTGCCGGAAAGCTCCCGCTGAAGGGCGGAAAGGTCGGTTTCGGGGCTGTAGTACTTGAGTTTCCGGGCTACCTTGATCTGCTTTGCCTTAGCGCGGCCGCGACCCACAGGCGTCGACCCCCTCTTCGTCGATCCAGGGCACCCAAGATAGGCCCCGGTTTGCGTTTGTGTGCTTCAGTTCGGCGTCATTCTATCGGACCCCTATGCACTTTGCCATTTGAGACGGGCCATAAGACGCCGTTTGCTCAGCCGTGCGGCTAGGCTGGACGGTATGGCTTATGAGCGCAGGTATCAGGTTTGTCTGAGGGTTTTCGAACCGCTGGACGCACATCCGGAACTCGGCGACTATCCGGTGTCGGACAACCGCGCGATGATCGAGGAGCTTGTTGCAGCCGATGCTGACGCCCGGCTGATCAGCTTCCCACCGGACCCTATTGCCGATTCTTATCGCGGCACTCCGATTTTCCTCACGGCAGAAGAGTGGGGCGATGGCATTACGCGGGTCTGCCCGGTACAGGACGATATTCGCTCGTGGCACGCTGTTGACGCTTTGGCGGAGAACGTTTCACGCGATGAACTCGACACCCTTGTGCCGAAGTCCGCGCGCAGGCGTGCCGCTGCCCGGCGTGTGGAGTGGCTGCAGGACGACCCCGATGACCGTGTGTTCACCCGCACCGCCGCTTGGGAGGTTTCACCCGTGTGGTGGCTCGCCTTTGACCTCGACGCTGACAGGGTCCGCACTGACGAGGCGGAGGACGGCTCCCAGCGCACCTTCATCAGGACGGACATTGTGGCTGCCTCTGCTCGTGTGGGCTGGGCTCTGTCTGTGGTTCGGGAGAAGTCCCGGCTGCGCGCTGTTGTCGAATCCGCGGCCCAGTTCGGCAAGTGGCTGGAGACTTTTGATCCGAACGCGGTTCTTGAGCTCGACCTGGGCGGCATGACGGGTGTGCTCGATCCTGAGCAGGCGCAGGACTACGTTGACTCGTGGGTGGATGCGCTTGACTCCGATGACTTTGACAGCGCTGTCGCAGCCTTCAACCTGTACACGGAAAGCTGGGAGAAGCTGGGCCTGTTTTCCCGTTCCAGCTGAAGGACCGCACGTTCGCTGAGGCGTGTCGGCTGGGACGTGTGACGCTTTCTGACTGTTCGCGGCGGCTTCGTGACGATTGATGAACGCCGTCGCGGCCGGATTTCTAGTGTGACCGTATGGAACACGCACACCAAAGCAGACAATCCGCATCTGCGCCCGCACTGGCCGAAGACTTTGCAGCCGAGCTGCGGTTCCCGAGGCCCGTGCGCCCCGCACTGTCTTTCGAGGTCATGCCTGCGCGCACACCTCAGGCGCGTGAGGTTCTGCCGGAGCTGATCAGCGCTCTAGAAGCGTACGGGCCCGACTACGTGGCGATCACATCTTCAGCGAAATCCGGTTGGGTACAGGGGACGGCAGATTTTGTTCGCGAGCTTTCCGCAACCACCCGGCTTCGGCCTTTGGCGCACCTGGCGTGTACGGCCGCTCCCACGGTCGAGCTGCTGGAATGGGTGGAGCAGTTCATTGACGCCGGGGTGCGCGGTTTCCTCGCAGTTCGCGGGGACCTGGCCGCCGGACAGACCCGTCCACCGGAGAACCACCTGCCGCACGCGGATGCTCTCGTCACTCGTGTGCGGCAGCTGGAAAAACGCAGCGCTGCCCGCTTCTGCGGTGGCAGGCTGTCCCTGGGGGTTGCCGCGTATCCGTCGGGCCACCCCGAATCGAGCGGTCCGGACGAAGACCTCGACGTCCTCGCCGCGAAACAGCGGGCTGGTGCGGACTTCGCCATCACTCAGCTGTTCTTCGACACCTCGGCGTACAGTCGCCTGCTGCGCTCAGCCCACCTGGCCGGCGTCACCATGCCGATCATTCCCGGGATCTTACCGATCACCTCGTCCGCCCGGCTGAACAGAATGGCCCACCTGTCCGGTCTGGTGCCGCCCCAGCGGCTGACCGAGCAGCTGGAAGGAGCCCGCAGCCCCGCACACGCCCGCGACATCGGCTTGGCCGCCACCGTGGAACTCGCCCAGCGGGTTCTCGACGCGGGAGCTCCCGGCCTGCACTTCTACACCTTCAATGACCCGCGGACAACGCTCGAAGTGCTCAACCGACTGGGCATCGCCGCGAGGACTGTCGGTGCGGTCGGTCGTGAAGCTGTGTGAACCCGTGTGACGGACTGTGATCTTCCGTGACCGCCAGATGACAGCAGAGGGGAGCCCACCGGCCCATCGTCTTTAGTGTCGCAAGCGAAGGAAGTCAGACTGCGGCTTCCGGTACAGCTATGAGAGGACGCACATGTCTCACACTGAACGCACCTGGGCCGCTTACCCCACTGCGACCGTCACCGGCTACCCGCGGATCGGACCGAACCGCGAACTCAAGAGAGCCCTCGAAGCTCTGTGGTCAGGCAAGATCTCGCCTGCTGAATTTGAAACAGCGGCACGCTCCGTGCGGCTGGAAACCTACGGCCGACTGACAGAACTGGGCCTGAATCAGCCATACGCTGTGCCTGCCGACTTCGCCGCCTACGACCAGGTTCTTGAAACCGCCGCGGCCGTCGGAGTTCTCGGCGGTGCGGCTGGAGACCTCGATTGGGAAGAGTACTTTGCCCTTGCTCGCGGCACCGATGACCGCCCGGCCCTTGAAATGACCAAGTGGTTTGACACGAACTACCACTACCTCGTTCCTGAAATCGGTCCCGACACCGTTTTCACTCCCCGCCCACAGCGAGTGACGGCGCTCGTGGAAGAAGCCGCTTCGGCAGGCCACACTGTCCGTCCCGTACTGGTGGGGCCGGTGACTCTGCTGGCACTGTCAAAGGCTGCGGAAGACTACCCGAACTTCCGGCCCCTGGACCGGCTTGACGATCTGGTGAAGAACTACGCGGTGGTTCTTGCTGCCCTGGCAGAAGCGGGAGTCGAATGGGTGCAGCTGGACGAACCGGCCCTTGTCGCCGACTTCGACGCCGCTGATGATGACCAACTGGCCGGTCTTGCACAATCGGCCTACAGCACTCTGCTGAGTGCCGCGGTCGGCGATGAGCGCCCGCAGATCGCAGTCACCGCCTCCTACGGTTCACTGCGGGCAGGCCTCGATGCGCTTGCCTCAGTCGCTCCCGAAGCTCTCACAGTCGACATCTCCAAACCTACTCTGCAAGCCGACCCGGACTACATACAACGGATCACGGCGGCCGTACCCCAGCTGACGCACCTGGTGGCCGGCATCATCGACGGCCGCAACATCTGGGCGGCAGACCTCGAAACCCAACTGGAAACACTGCGCGGTTTCGACCGGCCGGTATCCGTGAGTACCTCGACATCGCTGCTGCACGTGCCCTACACCCTTGAAGGCGAAGTGAACCTCCCCGTTGACGTCGCCGGATGGCTCTCCTTTGCAGAAGAGAAGGTCACGGAAATCGAAGCACTCGCAGAAGCACTCGCCACCGGAACCACGCAGAGCCGTGAGGTTGCCTTCGCGCGTGCCGCACGAGCACAGCGCACCCGCACCGAATCCGCCCGCACCCACAATGATGCGGTGCGACAGCGCACGGCAGCCCTGCCAGCCGAAGTCAGCCGCGGCGATGTCAATGAGCGCCGTGCCGCGCAGAAAGCCCGCCTGGGTCTGCCTGATCTGCCCACAACCACAATCGGCTCCTTCCCGCAGACCGATGACGTCCGCAAGGCTCGTGCGGCTTTCCGCGCCGGCAGGATCGACGAGGCCGAATACACCGACACCATGCGGGCCGAAATCAAACGCGTTGTCGACCTGCAGGAGGACATCGGGCTAGACGTCATCGTCCACGGTGAACCCGAACGCAACGACATGGTCCAGTACTTCGCAGAGCACCTCGACGGCTTCGTTACGACAGCCAACGGCTGGGTCCAGTCCTACGGCAGCCGCTGTACGCGCCCGCCGATCCTGTTCGGCGATGTCAGCCGTGCCGAGCCGATTACCGTCCCGTGGTCGTCCTATGCGGCCAGCCTCACCGACAAACCTGTCAAGGGCATGCTCACCGGACCGGTGACGATTCTTGCGTGGTCGTTCGTGCGCGACGACGAACCGCTCAGCGTGCCCGCCGACCAGATTGCGCTCGCCCTGGCAGACGAGGTCAGCGACCTTGAAGACGCAGGTATCCCGATTATCCAGATCGACGAACCTGCTCTGCGCGAACTGCTGCCTCTGCGCGAAGAACGCCGTGCTGAATACCTTCAGTGGGCTGTGCGCGCTTTCCGACTGTGCGCTGTGGGAGCTCGTGTGGACACGCAGATCCACACCCACTTGTGCTACTCCGAGTTCGGTCAGGTCATCACGGCAATTCAAGCACTCGATGCCGATGTCACCTCGATCGAGGCGGCGCGTTCGCGTATGGAGCTGCTGGATGCTCTCGATGACGGCTTCCACGCTGAGATCGGCCCGGGTGTGTGGGACATCCATTCGCCGCGCGTGCCGTCAACGGCCGAATTGGAGGATCTGCTGGGAGCGGCATTGAAGTCGATCGGCCCAGACCGCCTGTGGGTCAACCCGGACTGCGGTCTGAAGACGCGCGGCTACCGGGAGACCGAGGCGTCGCTGCGCAATCTGGTGCACGCTCGTGCCGCTTTGCTGGGCATTAGGCAGGGAGCTGGCGTCGCTGCGGCCGCTCATGTCTGAGGGTCCGCTGCTCTCAGCCTTCTGAGTGGACGCGGATTGACGGCTGGGACGTGTGAGAATGAGGGCATGGTTCGTGCTCACAACTCCAGTTCCAGTCGTCGGCTCCGCTTTCCTCGCGTTGCCAGCCGAAGTCGTGAGAAGACGGCTGCGCCGGCCCCCGTGCGGCACAACATTCGGGGTGTGTCCTTTGACAAGTTCGGTCTGCGTTCGATCGACATGGAACACGAGATCACGGCAATTGACACGCTTGCGCGCAAGCACGAGGACCGTGTGGTCGCATTTGCTGTTGACCGGCCGACTGCAGCACAGCTGAGTGAACTTGAGGACGTGTGGGATCTTCACCCGCTGCTGGTGGAGGACCTTGAGGCCAAAGAGCAGCGCGCCAAGGTCGAACGCTATGGCGATGTTCTTTTCGTGGTGGTCAACTCGGTTGTCTACCGGGACTCAAAAGAAGATATCGACGTCGGCGAAATTCACGTGCTCATGCGCGACAACCAAGTGGCTATTCTGTGTCAGAACGCTGCGGCCGCAGAAGCGTGGCACAGCCGTTCGGCCGATTTCATTCAACGTTGGTCTGAACACGACAGCCTCTTGGAACACGGCCCGGAGGCCGTCATTCACGGTCTGTTGGATTCCCTCGTCGATGACTATCCTCCGGTTCTGCGGGGGCTTGAACTCGACAAAGAGCAGATTGAACGACAGGTGTTTTCGGGTGATCCCGCGGTTGCCGAGCGCATTTACCGCCTGTCGCGTGAGGTCATCGAACTGCAGCAGGCCTCGTCGTCGATGATGGGCGTGATTCGCCGTCTGCTGCTCGGCATCACCCGGCACGGCTATGGAAAAGACGAAGAGCTGCAGACATATCTGGAAGATGTGTCTGACAACCTGGCGACCGTTATTCCTGACATCTCTGAGCTGCGGGATGCGCTCAATCAGATTCTGCAGGTCAATTCGACCCTCGTTTCGCAGCGCCAGAACGACGACATGAAGAAGATCTCCGGCTGGGCGGCCATTCTCTTTGCCCCAACGCTCATCGGCGCGATCTACGGTATGAACTTCACGGACATGCCGGAGCTCAGCTGGTCCTTCGGCTACCCGATGGCGATTGGTGCGATGGTCGCGCTCGCCGTGGTTCTGTACGTGGTGTTCAAGAAAAAGGGCTGGATGTAAGTGGACTTTTCCCGTGCTTTTCCCGCCGCGACGACTCTGTCGGTTCCGCGGGAGCTCCTTGCCGACGTTCGGGATGCAGGAATTGCGCGGCTTCTCGCGGGCGAAATTGACGAGGCCGAATATGAATCCGATATGCGTGCCGCCCGACTGTCAGCGTACCGCCAGCTGGCTGATGATGGGCTGTATGAACCGCATGCGATTCCGGCCGACTTTGCGCACGGTTCGCTGCTGGTTTCGACCGCGATTGTGCTGGGGCTCATCGGCGGTTCGAGCTCTCACGTGAGTCTGCGTGCTGAGCTCGATCTTGAACCACCCGCGGGTCTGACCGGTGCTGCGGCCCCGAGTGCCGGGCCAGTGCGTCCGGGACGGCTTTTCGATCTGCGGGCCGAAGCATTCGATGAGGAAGGGGTCGAAATCCGGCCGGTTCTCGCCGGTCCAGCATCTGTTCTTCGGGCTTTTGCCGGGGGACTGGCCGATGATGCCGCGGGGCAGGCGTGGGTCGATGTGCTCACCAACGCCTATTCCGAGGTCCTGCGACTTATGGCCGCTGACGGGACCGTGTGGGTGCAGATTGATGAGCGTCAGCCAGCGTTAGGCGAGGTCGATTCACCGGTCAGCGGTGCTGACCAGCTTGGTCGCAGGGTGTGGGAGAACATTGCCGTGCTCGAGGCGGATGTTGCCCGGCCGCGCATCTTCGCCGTGGGAGCCCCGCAGGGCACAGCGGTTGAAGCAGTTCTCGTTGAGACCGCCGAACAGGCCGATGCCTGCGGCGAAGCCAAAGCGGTGCTCGATCTGGGCAATGACCCGCGAGCAGCAACAGCGGCGCTGATTGCCGCCGGTGCACAGTTCCGCACCGCAGTGGCAGGAACAGCCGAAGAAGCTCGGGCAGCCGTCCTCCGCCTCGTCATGGGGTAGGAGAGAGGTGCACGGAAGCCGCACCTCGGCAGCTGTTGTCATAGAACGCGCCCGCCACCATCGGTGACGGGCGCGTTTCAGGATCTATGCGGGATGCGGGCGGCTACGCGGCGGTCGGTACGGCGGAGCGGTTGCGGACCGCGACGATCGCCAAGATGACCGCGGCAGCAGCGGCGATACCGCCCCAAATGCCAAGGATCGGCCAGGCCAAGCCTGCCATGGCGAGCGCCGGAACGAACGTCACCGCGGTGACTTCGGCCGGCACAACCGGAATGTAGGCGATGGCGAAGTCTTCCAGTGTTCCGGATTTCAGCTTGGGGTCGACAATGCGCAGCAGGGCGATCGCGGTGTTGACAGCACCTGTTGCCCAACCCCACGTGAAGATCTGCTTTTCGAACCAGCCGTCCTGCAGGGTGCGGGGCGCCACCAGCAGACCGAGAACCAGGCAGAACACAAGACCGACGACGAACAGGATTGACATCACCAGGAGGTTGTCGGCGACAGCCTGCATCTGAATGGACGCAATACCGCAGACCACGAGAATGTCGGTTGCGGAACCGGAAATCGAGGTGAGGCTGTCACGGTCGACGAATTTAGTGGTGCGGGTTGCTTTGAACAGACCGCGGACCACCAGGCCGACGAGGAAGGCAGCCGAGAAGGTGGGGAAGCTGACAGCGGGGAACCAGCTGCCCAACAGCGTAGTCACGCCGTAGGCAGCACCTGCGATAGCAAGAACTATGCCCACCTGGAAGCCCAGGGACTCAATGCTGGAACCGGAGAAACGGTGCTGCCCGATGGGTGTGCGACGGTCTTCTCCGGTGAGCACGCCTGTGCGCATGTCCTTCGGAATGGACTCCATGCCGGCGAACTCTTTGACGTGGCCCCGCATAGCGCCGATCTTCGCCTGGATGATGCCGCCCACAATGCCTGCGAGCAAGCCGACGGTTGCTGATGTGAAAGCGAGGGAGCGCAGATCTTCGTGCCCTGCACCGGCGTAGACATCTCCGATAGCCGCTGCAGTGCCGAAACCGCCGGCCCAGCCCGCGAACAGCAGTGTGCCGATTGTGAGGTCCGCGCCGAACACGGGGCCCAAAAGCAGCATGACGGCGAGAATGCCGATCGCAATCTGGGCGGTGTAGATGAGCACCCCGTATGCGGAAAAGCTCACGATGGGGCCCTTGATTTTGCGGAAGTCGAAGTCATCTGACATGGCCAGACACGCGAACACAACCACGATCAGAACGGAAGCGTAGGTGCCGAGCTCGTCGGAGAACGGCAGCAGGCCGAAGCCGTTGGGTCCCAGCGCCAGGCCGAGGAAGCCTGCGATGAACGATGCCGGGATGAGCAGTGACTGGAGCGTTTTCATGATCGCGCGCAGAAGCACGCCGACAGCCAACAGGGCCCCGATCATTCCCGCGTCAGTGAGAAGAGTCCAGGGAGTGAATTCAGACATGTGGTTCCTTCCGGCTCCGCTTTGCCGCGGCTTTGCGATCTGCAACAGGAGTCAGAGCAGTGATTGGCGACACAGAGTGTTCTCAGGAATCTTAACGGGTCTTAACAAAGCCTGCATGCTGTGCAGATCGGAAGCGCAGCCTGTGCGCGCTGTCCGGTCTGCTGTGCTGTGCGGCGCGTGGGTGGGAGCTGCAGCGGGCCCTCTCAAACTATGTATTCAAGGGGGAGTGAGAACGATGTCCGAATACGCGAAAACCCCCGCCGAAGCAGGGGTTTTGCTTGGTGGCTCCGACCGGCGTCGATCCGGTGACCTTTCGATTTTCAGTCGAACGCTCTACCAACTGAGCTACAGAGCCATCGACTGGCTGTTCAGTCGATAGAACAAAGGCTCTTCTGAAGCAGAAGAGCCCTGTGCTCCGCGACCCTGACGGGACTTGAACCCGCGACCTCCGCCGTGACAGGGCGGCGCGCTGACCAACTGCGCCACAGGGCCTTATTCTTTTAAATTGAAACCGAAGTTTCGAGTACCCCCAACGGGATTCGAACCCGTGTCGCCGCCGTGAAAGGGCGGAATCCTAGGCCGCTAGACGATGGGGGCCTGGTGTTTCTGACCGCTTCCGCGGTGAGCAACAGAGATAACTATATAGGCCGCTTTGAGAGAATGCAAAATCGAGGGCGGTGCCCCGGCGTGACCTTGGCCACGCGGGCTGCGGCGGCACTTTGGGCGGAGGGGATTCGGGCTCGGCTGATGCGCTGAGCCGGCCTAAACTGCCAAGTCAGACGGAGAGTGGAGGATGTGTGGAGAAGGGCATTTCGGACGACGAGTTCACTGCGGTCGTTGAGCTTGCACTGAGCGACCTTCCGGTCGAGCTGCGCGAGGCCATGAACAATGTCGCCATCCTCATCGAGGACGACGCTCCGCTGGAAGAGCCTGATCTTCTGGGACTCTATGAGGGTGTGGCGCTTACTGAGCGCGACTCCTCATATGGCTTCGTTCCGCCGGACACCATCAGTCTGTATAAGAACAACCTGGTCGCCTTCGCCATAGATGACGACGATCTGCGCGATCAGATCTACATCACCGTCATCCACGAAATCGCGCATCACTTCGGGATCGATGACCAACGCCTGCATGAACTGGGCTGGGCCTAGCTTCGTTTGAGCTCGGTTGACGCTGAGTCCTAGGCCGTATCGAGTCGAGCCTGCGTTGTACCCAAAGTTTGAGTGATTTTCGAAAAGCCTCGGAAAGTCTCCTGAGTTGAGCTTTGCCAGAGTACACGCGGAAGCCGTTCAAGCAGCTGTCAAAAAGGGTGGGGCCAGGGGCCCAAAATCAATAGGTCTAAATGCCTGTTTTCGGCGATTTTCCAGCCGGTTTTGCCATCGCGGACGCCGAATTCGCTGTGCTACGCTTTGGACTCGCTCAAAGATGTTATCCAGATGTTACTTTGATGCTGAATAAACATTTAAGCCGAAGGGGTAGACCGCAGGTGTTCACCAAAAAGAATCTTGCAAAGTATGCAATTGTTCCGTTGGCGATGGGGCTCGTCCTTCCTGCTTCTATTGCGGTAGAGGCAAAGGCCGCTCCTCCGAAGATCTCCTATGAGAGCGGTCGGTTTGAAACCGACTACAAGTTCAAGACGATCGAATTCTCAGGTCAGGACTGGGCTATTCGCTCCACTAATGATGTCATGGGCTGGGGTGGTCCGCAGGCTCCGCACCCCAGCGATGGCGAAGGTAAGTGGGTGCAGGGTGCCCATGTGAACGGCAAAGACGAGCTTGTTGTTCAGAATAAGGGCATTGACGGCGGCGTTGAGCTGATTGCTACGGAATCAACCGGTTATGGCACATACGAATTCAGCTACACCGGAGATTTCGACGGAATGGATCCGAGCAACGTTCTTGGAATCTTTACGTACGACACTGCAGAAGTTGCCATTGACCGTACGCCCGGAATGGAAAAGCACACCAATATGAAGGGCAGCTCGGAAATCGACTTCATTGAGATTTCCCGTTGGGGCAGCGCGGACCGTCCCAAAACCTTCGGTATGGTAACTGTTTACCCTGATGACCTTAAGGGCTTCGGCGACCGGGTTCCCCACAAGCGCTTTGATATCCCCAAGGGCGTTCAGACAATCAAGACAAAAGCCGTCTGGGATAAGAACTACCTGCGGGTTATCACATCGCTTGCAGATGGCACTGTCCTTTCGGATGACACTCAGACCAAGCGTGTCCCGAGGGACAACGGAACCCAGCAGCTTCGGGTGAACCTGTGGACGACGAAGGCGAACAAGTCGCTCTACCCGAAGGCTGAAGGTGACAAGATCACCTTCGACGACGCGACGTTCACCCCTGCGGGTGAAAAGCGCAAGACCGAAAAGAAGTCGGACAAGAGCACCACTGAACCGAGCACAAAGCCTGAGGACAAGTCCAAGTCCGACAAGAAGTCGGAGAAGTCCAAGGACTCCAAGAACACCAATGACTCGAACAAGTCGAAGGACCCGAAGAAGTCCGACAGCACGAAGGCACCGGAGACCACTCAGCCTGAAAAGCCGACTGAGAACACTGAAGAATCCAATGAAAAGGGCTCCGAAGACGGCAACGAGCGGATGAACCTGATCCAGAAGCTCATCGCCATCCTCACCGGCCAGGGATGATAGGCCAGATGAGCATCGCAATATAGCGGTACTGCCTTAAAGGAAGCACCCCGTCGCTTGTCGGCGGGGTGCTTTCGCGTTCACGCAAGGGTTTATCTACCTGAAGGCGAAACACCGAGACTCGCCCGTATTTGGTGCCATCGAACGGGTTTTCATATGGTTAACGGCAGACCAAACGGAATTGTGCCCGCACGCGCAGCCGTGCAGGAGGAAGCCTCGTGAAGACCCAGACCGCATCGACAACCGCACTCAAAGTGCTCAACGTCAAGGGAGTTTCCTACTCTCTGCACGAATACGTGCACGATCCGGCGGCTCGCCGCTATGGAACGGAAGCGGCTGACAAACTGGGAGTCGAATACGGGAGGGTGTTCAAAACCCTGATGATCCTCGTCGACGGACAGCCGACGATCGCGCTGGTGCCCGTATCGGGGCAGCTGGACCTCAAAGCCGCTGCGACTGCCGTCGGCGGCCGCAAAGCCCAGCTGGCGGGCGTGGCCGAAACCGAGCGCCGCACCGGATTCATCACAGGGGGAGTGAGCCCCTTCGGGCAGCGGCGTCAGCACCCCGTCATAGCTGACAAGACAATTGCAGACTATCCGACGGTGTTTGTGTCAGCCGGCAAGCGCGGCCTGCAGGTGGAAATGCAGCCCGAGGACATCGTGTCACTCACCCAGGCCAAAGTCGGCCGAATAGCGACCCTCGACTGACCGCAGCTTGACGGCCCCTGCGCGCAGCGAACAGCTATACGTAGCGGGGTGTGCCGATCAGCGGCTGTGCAGCACCGGCGCTGAGGTCGGCCAGCATGCGCACGTAGTCATCGACATCGTCAGCGGGAACTCCCGTGTGCACGGTGACATCCGCCGCGTACTCGGCATCGATGATCTTCCAGCCGCGCTGTTCGGCGCGTGCTCGAACAGTGTCCGCCGTCGAATAGTCCAGACGCGCACTGACGGGGACGATGAGGCTGCGGGTGATGATCTTCGTCCGCGCAAGAGCTTCGGAAGCAGCCGAACCGTAGGCGCGGACAAGCCCACCGGCACCCAGCAGAACTCCGCCGAAGTAGCGGGTCACAACCGCAACAGTGTCTGTCAGTCCGCTGCCGTTCAGAACATCGAGGATCGGAGCGCCTGCTGTTCCTGCTGGCTCGCCGTCGTCATTGGACCGCTGTGTGCGTGCGTCTGGACCCAGAATGTAGGCGGTGCACCAGTGACGGGCTTTGGGGTGCAGCTGTTTCTGCTCGTCGATGATCCGCCGCGCTTCTTCTTCAGTCGATGCAGGCGCAACAAGGCCGATGAACTCGGATTTTTTGATCTCCAGGGTCGCCGAACCGACACCGGCCACGCTGCGGAAGCTCTCCACGGGGAATTGTGCGAGAGCCGCTCGCAGCTGCTCGGCAGAGTCTTCGAGCCTCACGTTCAGTCGAGTGCTCCGTCGGCCATGCGGCGGACGACTTCGGTCAGGTGCGTGACACCGGCAAGCATGTCGTCATCGGTGGTGAACTCTTCTTCGTTGTGGCTCACACCCTCAACTGACGGCACAAACAGCATGACGGTCGGCACAACGTCCTTCATGTTCGTCGAATCGTGTCCGGCGACGGTCATGATGTTCATGTGCGACAGCCCCAGATCTTCGGCCGCCTGTCGGCTGAGTTCTACCCCGGCGTCGTGGTAGGCCTGTTTGTCCCACGCGTGGGCGGTGCCCTCTTCGATGCGGACCGAGGCGATGCTTTCGATCTGCTTGATGCGCTCCTTCAGCTTCGCATCGGCCTGTTCGACCTTTTCCTGGCTGGGGGAGCGGAAGTCCATGTGCATGCGGACTTCGCTTGGCACAACGACGGGGGAGTTGGGCAGGACGACCATCTGCCCGACCGAGGAGTGGATGCCGAATTGGTCGGCGATTTCGCGTGCCGCAATGACCAGGTGGGATGCGCCGAGCAGAGCGTCGTGGCGATCGGCGATGACGGTGGATCCCGTGTGGGCCTGTTCGCCGTGGACGATCAGGTGGTATTTGTGCGCAGCCCAGGTGGCTTCGACAAGCCCGATCTGCTTGCCCGCGTCTTCCATGAGGCGGCCCTGTTCCACGTGGATTTCACCGTAGGCCGCGGCCTCTGGTCCGTCGCCGGTTCCGAGGTATCCTCCGGCGCGCAGGGCGTCTTCAACGGACGTGCCGTCGAGGTCTTCGGTTTTGAGCACGGTGTCGGCGTCGAGTTTGCCGGTGTACACACCCGAACCCATCATCGAAGGTTCGAAGCGAGAGCCCTCTTCGTTGAACCAGTTGACCACGCCGATGTTGTGCTTCGGGGTGGTTCCCGCTTCCCGGTGGGCTTCGATCACACGGTGGGCGGCGTGTGCTGCGGCGAGCACACCGTAGGCGCCGTCGAAGCGGCCGGCGGTCGGCTGTGAGTCCATGTGCGAACCGAACAAAACGAACGGGGCATCGGGGTGGAAGCGGTACAGTCCGAACTGGTTGCCGACCCTGTCGACTTCGACGCTGAAGCCGCGCTCTTTGAGCCAGTCGCCGAACCAGTTGCGCTGGTCGACATCCGCTTGGGTCATTGCTTCCCGGTCCACACCGCCGCGGGCGGTCTGCCCGAAGCCGCTCATGGTGGCAAAGTCGTTGAGAAATTCTTGGGCCTGGGCGTCTGCGGACACCGTCAGCTCCTTTCTGCTGTGGGCGGGATGGTCAGTTGAGACTTCCGTGCGTGAAGCGGCCGCCCAGCATGGTGGCCGCGACGTTGATGTCCTTGATTGTGGTGGGATCAACCGCGGTCGGGTTGTCATCGAGGAAGACGATGTCGGCCAGCTTGCCGCGGCTGAGGGTTCCCTTGTCGGCAAGATCGCCGGAGGCCTCCGCCGCGATCGAGGTGTATGCGGCAAGCGCCTGCTGGGGAGTGAGGCATTCATCGGCAGAGCCCATGATGTCGCCGGAGCGGGTGCGCCGGTCGACAAAAGCCTGGATACCGCGCAGGGGTGTGCCGTCGGCACACGGACGGTCGGATGAGCCAGGCAGGAGAACTCCGCTGTCGAAAAATGCCCTGGCCCGATAGAGCAGGGGGCGTCGAGCCTCGCCCAGAGAAGCGTTCTGGGCATCGCCGATTGCATCGGCAAAGGCTGCCTGCGGGGTGACCGCAATGCCGTATTCGCGCAGGGTTCTAAGCTGGGGGTCGCTGACCATGGCGGCGTGTTCAATGCGGTTGGGGATGGTGTGTCCCGGCTGGCGCTGGGCGGGGAAACCGTACGTGTCCTGGGCTTCGCAGATGAACTCGATGGCCTTTGCCACGGCCTTGTCGCCGATAGCGTGCACCGCCAGAGACCACCCGGCCCGGTAGGTGTCGAGAATCTGCCTGCGCAGCACTTCGAGGTCGTCCTGGAAGTAGCCGGGGGAATCCGAGCCTTCGTAGTTGTCGTACATGGCGGCGGTTTCGGAGCTCATCGCGCCGTCCATGAAGATCTTGATTGGTCCCAGGCGCAGCATGGCATCGCCGAATCCGCTGACGACGCCGAGGTCGAGTCCCAGTCCGTTGTGGTCGTCGTCGTGGGCGTGGACTGGTCGCAGAGCATCGGCCATCGGCATGAGCTGGCCGCGCGCGTGCAGGCGTCCGTTCTGGCGGGCCTCCTGGTAGGCGCCGAGTTCCGTGGGCGAATGTCCGATCCACCCGGCGGCAATGCCCGCATCGCCGAAGCTGGTCAGGCCCTGCTGGGCGTAGGACGAGGTGGCGGCATCAATAGCGTCGACCAGCAGCGACCGCGAATAGGGGCGGATGAGGTCCTGTACGAGCGCCTGGGCTGTTTCTTCAATGAGCCCGGTGGGCTGACCGTTTTCGTCGCGAACGATCTTGCCGCCCTCGGGTGTTTCGAAGTCGTTGCGGAAAACCCCGGCGCGTTCGAGTGCTTCCGTGTTGGCGATCGCCGCGTGGCCGGACACTTGGCGAATGAACAAGGGACGGCCGTCGGCAATCCGGTCGAGCACCCGGATGTCGGGGTACTGGCCGTCGTAGTCGTTTTGGCTGAACCCGGTGGCGGTCACCCATTCTCCGGGGGCTTTTTCCTTCACGGCAGCTTCGAGTGCTGCGTACACGGCGTCCATGCTGCCGAGCTTTTCAACGCTGACGTCCAGCAGCGTCATGCCGTACCAGGCGGTGTGGCAGTGGACGTCGTTGAAGCCGGGGGTGAGAAAGCGTCCGTCGGCGTCGAGAACACGATCGGCTGCGGTTTCGCGGGCTTCATCGCCCACGGTCACAATCCGATCGCCGATGATGCCGATGGAGCCCAGCTTCGCGCGGGTGCCGTAGGGGTCGGCTTCGCCTGCGGACTCCATTGTCAGCAGGTGGGCATTGTCAATTCTCAGATCAAGGCGCATGCCTCGATACTACGTTGACTCGGTTCCTATTCAATTTCGTGTTCCATGTGGTCAGGGTCGAGCACACGTTTCAGGAAGCTCTGCGTGCGCTTGTGCTGCGGATTGCCGATGACGTCATTCGGTGGGCCCATTTCGACGACGACTCCGCCGTCCATGAAGACGATCTTGTCCGCGACTTCGCGGGCGAAGTTCATTTCGTGGGTGACAACGACCATCGTCATGCCCCGGCCTGCCAGTCGGCGCATAGCTTGGAGGACATCGCCGACCGTTTCGGGGTCGAGAGCTGAGGTCGGTTCGTCGAACAGCATGAGTTCGGGGTTCATGCACAGGGCTCGGGCGATCGCCACGCGCTGCTGCTGACCGCCGGAGAGCTGGTCGGGGTAGCGGTCTGCCAAGTGGTCGAGACCGACGACCTTGAGGTTTTCCAGGGCGATCTTCTGCGCTTCGGCAGGGGCGCGCTTGGCAACTCTGATCTGTGCGATCGTGCAGTTCTCCAGAACCGTTTTGTGGGAGAAGAGGTTGAAGCTCTGGAACACCATGCCCACGTGCTGCCGCATGACATTGAGGTCGGTGTCGGGATCTGTGGCGGTGAATCCTGCGACTTCGATTGTTCCGCTGTTGGACTGTTCGAGCACGTTGATGCAGCGCAGAAGGGTCGATTTGCCTGAACCCGATGGGCCGATGAGGCAGACGACTTCGCCGGGAAGGACCTCGACGTTGATGCCCTTGAGGACTTCGACGTCGCCGTAGGACTTGTGCAGGTCGGTGATTTTGACAGCCGGTTTGACGGCTGTGGTCTGTTCGGCAGTCATGTCAGGCTCCATTCGCTTTCTGCTGGCGGGATTCGAACTTGCGGGCCAGCCAGCCCAGGGGCAGTGTGATGACGAGGTAGCAGGCACCTGCGATCACAAGCGGCGTCAGGCCGGCTTCCGGAGCGGCGATTGCGTTCTTGCCGAACAGTGCGAGCTCGAACTGGCTGGGCAGCAGACCCAGCAGGTAGATGAGCGAAGAGTCCTTCGTCATGATGATGATTTCGTTGGTCAGCGGCGGCAGGATGATTTTGAATGCCTGCGGGATAACCACCGAAATCATTGCCCTGGAGTGGCTCATGCCCAGCGAGCGGGCCGCTTCGTACTGGCCTTTCGGCACGGCCTGCAGGCCGGCGCGCAGAGTTTCTGCAATGTACGCAGAGCCGACGATTCCCAGCGCGAGCATGACGGTGAGGTAGTTGTTCAGGTTGACCTGGAATGCGGTGGGGATGCCGAACCCGAAGGCGAGGAACACCAGCAGTGCCGGGACGCCTCGGAAGAATTCGATGTACGCCGTTGCGATCCACCGGTACGGGCCCACCGAAGACAGCTTCATGAGCGCCAGCAGAATGCCCAGTGCCATGGCGAACACAAAGCCCAGGGCCGTGTAGATGATCGTGTTCTTCAGTGCTGTGGTGATCACGGCCGGGAATTGCTGGGCCATGATCCGGAAGTTGAAGAACTTGTCGACGATGTTCGGCCAGTCGATTGTGACGGCCAGAATGATGATGACGATGAAGAAGATTGCGTACTGGATCGTCAGGGATGTGCGCCGGCGCTGCTTCATGCTCAGAGCCACGGTGCCTCCTGGTCAGGGGTGGGAATGGGGGAGTCTGCTCGGGAAAGGGTGCCGCCCACCCGCGGTGAGCGGCACCCCGTGGGGCGAAGTGTCAGCCCTTGGCGTCTTCGGTCACGCTGAGGCTGTCGGAGACTTCGTCGCCGAACCACTGCTGAACGAGTTTGCTGTATTCGCCGTTGTCCAGCATTTCCTTGAACATGGCGTTGAATTCTTCGGTCAGCTTGGTGTTGCCCTTTTTGGCAGCCGCGCCGAGCTGTTCGCCGGTTTCGTAGGTTTCGACGAGTTCGAGTTTGTCATCGGCTTTGGTTGCTGCGGAGATGACGGAGATGTTGCCGACAGCGGCATCGACCTTGCCAGCCATGAGCGCCTGGGTCATCATGCCGCCGGTTTCGTATTGCACTGGTGAAATTCCCTTGTCCTTGGCGTAGGTTTCGCCGGTTGTCGCTGCCTGCACACCAACCTTCTTGGACTTGACGTCGTCGAGGTTCTTGAAGCCGTCCGACTTCGCTGCGGCCATGCCGAGGTTGTCGTTGAGGTAGGGGTCGGTGAAGTCCATCTTGGTTTTGCGCTCGTCGGTGATCGAAATGCCCGAAAGCGCGATGTCGCACTTGCCGGTGTCGAGTGAGGTGCCCGACTGGATGCCTTCGAATGGAGTCGTGACGACTTCAGCTTCAACACCCAGACGCTCGGCGAGCTTGTCTGCAAGGTCGATGTCGAAGCCGACGGTCTTGCCGTCCTTGACGAACTCAAACGGCTCATAGGGGATGTCGGAGCAGACGATCAGCTTGCCGTTCTGAATCAGTTCGATTCCGTTGCTTTCCGCGGAGCTGTCGCCCCCTCCACTGCCGCAGCCGACGAGGACGAAGGATGCTGCCGCAGCGAAAGCGGCGATCGAGAGTGCTTTCTTCACGATGTCTCCTTGATAGCGCGGCAGGCCCATTCGTGCCGCCTCATGAGAAAAAACCATACAGTGCTGCGGGTCACATTTGGGGTGTTCCTGGGCCTAATTCATCCGGGTGCAGAAATTGTTGCCTGCCGCGCCGGAGCCGCTTAGGAGTTCTTGGCCACGCTGAGGCTTTCGGAGACTTCGTCGCCGAACCACTGCTCGACGAGTTTGCTGTATTCGCCGTTGTCCAGCATTTCCTTGAACATGGCGTTGAATTCTTCGGTCAGCTTGGTGTTGCCCTTTTTGGCAGCCGCGCCGAGCTGTTCGCCGGTTTCGTAGGTTTCGACGAGTTCGAGTTTGTCATCGGCTTTGGTTGCTGCGGAGATGACGGAGATGTTGCCGACAGCGGCATCGACCTTGCCTGCCATGAGCGCCTGAGTGAGCATGCCGCCGTTTTCGTACTGCACCGTTGTGATGCCTTCGTCCTGTGCGTGCTTTTCGCCAGAGGTTGCAGCCTGCACACCGACCTTCTTGTCCTTGACGTCTTTCAGGCTCGCAAAGCCGTCCGACTTCGCTGCGGCCATGCCGAGGTTGTCGTTGAGGTAGGGGTCGGTGAAGTCCATCTTGGTTTTGCGCTCATCGGTGATCGAAATGCCGGAGATGGCGATGTCGCACTTGCCGGTGTCGAGCGAAGTGCCCGACTGAATGCCCTCGAACGGGGTGCTCAGCACTTCGGTTTCGACATCGAGGCGTTCAGCGAGCTTGTCTGCAAGGTCGATGTCAAAGCCGACGGTTTCGCCGTCCTTGACGAACTCAAACGGCTCGTAGGGCACGGTGGAGCAGACGGTGAGCTTGCCGCTTTGCACCAGGCCGCTGTCGTCGGCTTCGCCGCCTCCACAGGCTGTGAGGGTCAGTGCGGTTGCGGCAGTCAGTGCTGCGAGGGCTTTTTTCACGGTTGCTCCTAGTGGTGTGCGGCAGCGGCTGCCGCTGTAGGTAGGGATCGGCCCCTCACCTACAGATTAATGAATATGCATTAGACAGTATAATAACTCAATACTGATGAGGGGTCGGTTGCACCCCCGTGAGAATTCTCGTGCCGGACGGGAAGGGCGCGAGGTGCCGGGAACCGAAGAAGCCGGGCCCTCGGCAATGCGGGGCCCGGCTTCTGTTCTGTCAGCTGCAGCTGACGGGGTGTATGAAAATTCGCCTCAGTGGCGGTACCCCTCAATCTGCAGGCTGACCTTTGGGGCAAGTGCTGAACCGACTGCGGTGATCGCAGCCAGTGTCATGAGCATGAGGGGCGCAGGCCACCAGGCGCCGTCGACTACGCCGAGGAACAGGGTGGCGAGCATCGGCATGAAGCCTGCCACGATGGCGGCGAGGTTCGAACACAGTGAAACACCCGAGGTTCGGTATTCGGGCTTGAACAAGGCCGTGATGAGTGAGCCGTTGACGGAGTAGGACAGTGACACGATCGTGATGCCGGCTGCGACACCGCAGATGACGAGCACCGCGGACTTGGTTTCGATCATCCAGAACATGGGGAACGCGAACGCGATGGTGAGCAGGCCGCCGATCATCGAGGCGCGGGCCGAGCCGATCTTTTCGCCGACGCGACCATAGAGGATCATCACGACGATCTGCATGGCCGCGCCGACCATGGTCGCCGCGAGCATGAGGTTGGCAGGCAGCCCAAGGAAGTTCTTGCCGTAGGACACGGCGAAGGTCGTCACGACGAAGAAGCCTGCCACGCCCAGCAGTGTGGTCATAAAGCCCACGATGATTCCCAGGGGAGCTTCCACCAGCAGCTTGAAGAACGGGACTGATTCCTTTTCGCCTTCTGCAATGAGCTTTTGGAATTCGGGGGTTTCATCCAGGTGCTTGCGGATGAACAGTGCAATCAGCAGCAGCGGAATGGCGGCGAGGAACGGGATGCGCCAGCCCCAGGCTTCGAAGCTTTCAGGCGGCAGGAGCACTCCGATGATGAAGAACGCGCCGGAGGACAGAATGGTTCCGATGGGAGAGCCGACCTGCGGCATGACCGCGTAGCGTGCACGCTTCTCCGGTGGGGCGGATTCGACGGCCGCCGTGACGGCCGAACCCCATTCACCGCCCACGGCAAGCCCCTGCACAATGCGCAGCACAATCAGCAGGGTCGGTGCCCACACGCCGATTGTGGCGAATGTCGGCAGGATGCCGATGAGCCCGGTGGCTATGCCGATGGCGGTGACGGTGACAATGAGGACGAGCTTGCGCCCGGCCTTGTCAGCCAGGTGCCCGAAGATGATTCCGCCGATGGGCCGGGCGACGAAGCCGACGGCCATGGTTCCGAAGGAGGCCAGCAGTGCGGTGACCTTGTCGTCAGATGCGAAGAAGTGGATGTTGAAGACAATGGCCGCAGCCGTGGAGAACAGGAAGAAGTCGTACCACTCCATTGCGGTGCCGACAAGGGCGGCGGTTGCGGCCCGGCGAGCGGTTCTCGCCTGGTCTTCCGGTGACATTGAGGAAATGGCGGCGATATGCGCATTGCCGCCTGACGGCTGAGTGGTGCTCACAGAGCCTCCCGGTTGTGCTGCGCCGGCTGTGGCGCGGACGTCAGATTGACTCCTCAGCCTAAACTCCCAGCTTCTTCTCGCAAAGTTCACCCGCCGCGTTCAGGCAGGCCCGCCGTGCACTGGAGTCCGTACACAGATCAGGGCTTCAGAACAAGTTCGTTCTGAAGCCCTGACCTGCTGAGACGCCTGCGTCAGTCGGTGATGATGACATCGAGTGTGCGCGGCCCGTGCACACCGGCAACGCGTTGGAACTCGATGTCGACACTGGCTGAGGGGCCGGACACCCACGTCTGCGGAGTGGTGGTCAGCCCGCGCTCTTCAAGCACTCCGATGCCTTCGGGAACGATCGTGCAGACGTCCTTCTTCTGCAGCACGATGATGTGGTGGTCCGGTACGAGCGTGATAGCCCGCCGTCCCGTGCGCTCGCCGGCCAGGCAGATGGTGCCGGTGTCGGCAATTGCGACTGTCGCACCCGTGACAACGGCGTCAACCGAATCGAGCGTGTCAATCGACAGGGGCTCATCACCCGAGTCCTTCAGCACTTCCGCGCCGGTCTTCTCAGTCCAGCCGAAGTCGAGGTCGTGCGGAACGACGATGCTGGAGGCGTCGCCTAGCAGTTCGGCGACCTTCTTCGGCACCTGCTCAGCAGGCACCTCGTAGACGCCGGCGTCATAGTCGAGCAGGCGATCGGTGAGAAGTTCGATCCGCTCAGCTTCACCCGTTTCTGCGCTCACGCGGTAGTCCCGAGGAATCGCTTCGGTGCTGACGGGTTCGGTGCTGCCCTCCGTGACGGGCCGGCCCAGCGCTGAGGCCAGACGGTCGAGGATTGCGTGCTTGGCGGTCATGCGTTGTCTCCTCGCTCTTTCTTCCACCATTCGCGGAACGACTGTTTCGGCGGGGTGGGCAGTGTGCGCGAATGCGTCCACTTGCCGCCAACACCGGGCAGGGCCTTCACCCCGGTCTTAGGTGACACGAGGTTGGCCAGGGGCAGGGCCTTCTGTGCTTTGCCGAAGCGGTCACCGTCGCTCATCAGCCAGCTGGCCGCGCTCAGCGCAGCGTCGAGCTGGTTTGTGGGCACCTTGACGGGCTTCTTCTTTTCCTTTGCTTCGACATCCTGGTTGCGCAGCCGCACCAGGTGCTCGGGAATGTTGATCTTCACGGGGCAGGCGTCGTAGCAGGCCCCGCACAGGCTCGATGCGTATGGCAGGGAGCCGTTGGCGGCCTCTTCGACTCCCGTCAGCAGCGGAGTGAGGATCGCGCCGATCGGGCCGGGGTAGACCGAACCGTAGGCGTGGCCGCCGGTGCGTTCGTAGACGGGGCAGACGTTCATGCACGCCGAACAGCGAATGCAGTGAAGCGCTTCGCGGCTGGCCTCGTCGGCCAGTACGCGCGAACGTCCGTTGTCCAGCAGAATCACGTGGACGTTCTGCGGGCCGTCGCCATCGGCCCGGCCTGTCCACAGCGAGGAATAGGGATTCATGCGCTCACCGGTGGAGGACCGGGGCAGCAGCTGCATGAACACGCTGAGATCGTCAAAGCTCGGCAGGAGCTTTTCGATTCCCATGACCGTGATCAGGGTTTCCGGCAGGGTCAGGCACATGCGGCCGTTGCCTTCGGATTCGACCACTGAGAGCGTGCCGGTTTCGGCAATGCCGAAGTTCGCTCCGGAGACCGCGACCTTGGTTTCGAGGAATTTGCGGCGCAGGTGCTTTCGCGCGGCTTCCGCGAGGTCTTCCGGGTTGTTCGACAGGTCTTCGGGAACATCCGGCATGCCGCGCTTGAAGATTTCGCGGATCTCATTGCGGTTGCGGTGGATGGCAGGCACCAGGATGTGGCTGGGACGGTCATCGCCCAACTGGACGATGAGTTCGGCCAGGTCGGTTTCAAGGGCGTCGATGTCGTGCTCGGCGAGGTATTCGTTGAGGCCGATTTCCTGCGTGGCCATCGACTTGACCTTGATGACCTCACGGCGGCCGTCTGCGAGCACGGGGGCGTTTTCGACGACGAGCTCTTCGACGATCCTGTTGGCTTCGTCGGCATCACGGGCCCAGTGGACCGTGCCGCCAGCGGCGGTGAAGGCCTCCTCGAACTGCTGCAGCAGCTCCGGCAGGTTCGCCATGACATGAGCCTTTGTCGCCGCACCGGCAGCGCGCAGAGCCTCCCAGTCCGGCATTTCGCTGATCCGAAGGTTTCGCTTGTGGCGGATGGTCCCGGTGGCGTTGGTCAATGAAGCGCGCAGCTGCGCATTGGTCAGTTCGTGTTCTGCCACCTGCGGAAACGGGGTGGCTTCCGTGAGGAAGCCCTTGCCCGGCGGTGGAACGGACGGAATGCCGAGGAATGTCTGGCTCATCGCAGAGCACCTCCTGTGACCTTGGTGCGGTCGAGAACAAGCGGATTGTCTTTTGTCGATGCAAGAATGCGGGCCATGTGGACGGTTGCGGGAGTTTCGCCCATGACCGGCATGAGCTCCTCTTGGCGCTGCAGGCCGCCGCCGATGTGCATAAGGCAGCTGGCGTCACCGCCGGAGCACACTGACGCTCCGGTCGAGACGAGAGCTTCGACTTTGTCCTGCAACATCGCGGAGGACACCTGTGGGTTCTTCACCGAGAACGTGCCGCCGAAACCGCAGCAGGACTCCTGGTTCTGCGGTGCGATGACGGTTGCACCCTCGACGGTTGAGAGCAGCCGCTCCTGGCGGTCGCCCAAACGCAGCAGGCGCATGCCGTGGCACGACGGGTGGTAGGCGATGGTGTGCGGGAAGTACGAGCCGAGGTCATCAGCCGAGTTCTTCACCCCGGCGACGTCCGTAAGGAACTGGGCGAGTTCAAGGGTGCGCCCGGCGATGTCATCTGCGCGCGACTTCAGAGACTCGTCGTTCTGCGACTCGGCGATCATCCCATGCTGGTGGCCCAGTGAGGCCACACAGGAACCCGACGGGGCGACCGCCCAGTCCCACTCTTCTGATTCAAAGGCTTCGACGTGGTTCTTCACGACCGGGTAGGCCTGGGCGAAAGCACCGGAGTTGATGTGCATCTGCCCGCAGCAGGCCTGCTTGCGGGGAAAGATCACGGTGTGGCCCAAACGTTCCAGGATCGCGACGGTTGCTTTCGCCGTTTCGGGATACATTGCGTCGACAATGCACGTGGCGAACAGGGCAATCCGCATGGCTGCTCCTCTCGTGTTCGGCAGTGCGCGGCACGGCACTGCTCACAGTTTCAGAGTAGCGGAATCACAGCGGCAGAATCTGTCGCGAAGCACGTGATCTGCGATGCAGGGCAACAGCGGTCAGAAGAAGCCCCAGGCCGACCGCGTTGAGCCCGATGCCGGCAATTGCGGGAGCCCGCAGGCCGTAGCCGGCGGCCAAGACGATTCCGCCAAGCCACGCTCCTGCCGCATTCGCGGTGTTGAATGCCGCATGGTTCATTGCTGCTGACAGATTCGGGGCATCATGTGAATCGCGCAGCAGGCGCATCTGCAGGGCGGTGACGAAAACAGAGCCAGAGATCCCCAGTGTGAACACGCACAGAAACAGCAGGACCGGAAGGTGAGCCGTGAAGGCGAAGACGACCAGAGCGGACCCCATGAGGGAAGCCCCGGTGATGGCGCCTCGTTCGATGGAGGCGTCTGCCAGCGGGCCTGCAATCATCTGGCCCACCGTCATGCCGGCCCCGTAGGTGACGAGGATCCACGGCACGGCTGCTCCGGGAAGGTGAGCCAAGTCGGTGACGACGGGGGCGATGTAGGTGTAGACGGCGAACATGCCGCCGAAGCCGACCGCTCCGGCAAGCAAGGTGAGGATGACCTGCGGATTGGCCAGTGAGCGAACCTCACCGCGCACTGACGGCGGGGTCGTCGGCTGGACACGGGGAACGAGGATGAGGATGGCCACGACGGTGACGGCCCCGATTGCGGCGATCAGCAGATAGGCGAGCCTCCAATCGAGGTGGGATCCGACGGCGGTTGCCGCGGGAACGCCGAGGATCGCGGCAACCGTGAGCCCCAAGCCGACGGCGGCCATGGCGCGGGCGCGTCTTCCCTCCTGGACGATTCCGGCGGCAGCCACCGCCGCCAACCCGAAATAGGCTCCGTGCGGCAGACCCGTGAAAAAGCGGGCCGCCAGCAGAACTGGAAGGGTGGGTGCTGCGGCCACGGCAATATTGCCGACGGTGAAAATGCAGGCCAGAATGACCAGCAGCATTTTGCGATTGAGCTTCGCGCCGAACGCAGTGATGACCGGGGCGCCGATGACAACGCCGAGAGCGTAGAAGGTCACCGCAGACCCGGCTTCGGTGAGGGAAGCTGAAAACGCTTCCGCAATGTTCGGAAGCAGGCCCATGGTGGCGAACTCCGTTGTGCCTATGCCGAAAGTGCCGGCTGCGAGAGCGGTGATGGCGGCAAGGGTTCTTCCACGCGAATGCTGCTGCGGCATGGTGGCTATTATTGCCCAGTGCCGAAAACTGCTGAAAACCCAGTGCCGCCGCCGGTATTTCCCGCCCCGGTGCGCCACCGCTGGTACGAAAACTTGTTGGGATTCATCACCGGCAGCTATCTGACGTCCATCGGCTTGGCTCTTCTGCATTCGGCTGAAGCTGTCACAGGTGGGACAGCCGGGCTGGCGCTGCTTGTCAGCTATGTTGTCGATCTGCCCATCGGGCTGCTGTTTCCGCTGGTCAATCTGCCCTTCTTCGCTTTGGCCATCTGGAAGAAGGGCTGGGGGTTCACCTTGCGGACCCTGCTGGCAGTGTCGGTCGTGGGTGCGCTGGCCGATTTCAACGAGGCAATGCTCGGCCTTCACGATCTCCCGATTCTCTACGGGGTTCCCACCGGCAGTCTGATTTCTGGAGTCGGCATTCTCATTCTGTTCCGCCACGGAGCATCTTTGGGCGGATTCAATATCCTGGCTCTTATCCTGCAGGAGCGGGCGGGGCTGAACGCCGGCGCTGTTCTCATGGTGCTCGACGGGGTCATCGTGGTGGCATCGTTCTTTGTCAGTCCGTGGCAGACGGTGCTGGTGTCCGTCATCGGCGTTGTTGTGCTCAATGTGGTGCTTGCCACCAACCACAGGCCCGGCCGCTACACCGGATACTGAAACACCGGCTGGCTCTGCGAGGGGCCGCGGTTTTTAATTGGAGTCTATAAGTCAGATTATGTAGCGTGGGATTCATGAAGCTTGAGCGATTCACAGATCTGAGCCTCCGCACGCTCATGGTCCTAGCCCGTGCGAACGAGCGGGTCTCGACTGTGCACATTGCCGAGCTCATAGGAGCGCCCGAGGCCCACATGGCCAAAGTCGTCGCGCGGCTTGCCGGAATGGGGCTCATCGATTCGCGCCGCGGACGTGGCGGGGGACTGCTGTTGGCACCCGGAGCTCTCGAAACCACGGTCGGCGCTGTCGTCCGCGAACTCGAAGGCGATGGCGATGTCGTCGGCTGCACGACCCCGACTCCATGCCCGCTTCTGTCCGGATGTGCGCTGCGAAGCGAGTTCGCCGCAGCGCAAGAGGCGTTCCTCAGCCACCTCGACGGCGTTCAGATCGGCGGACTCGTCCGCCGATCATCCGCTCTGGACCTTCTGGCCCCGAGCACACCGTCCTCTTCCACCTCGAAGGAGACCTGATGACCACCCAGCCGCTGCCCCACCTGGCCGATATCGACCGCACCGAGCTCTCCGAAGAACACGCCGACGTCATCCGCGCAACCCTGCCGCTGGTCGGCTCGAAGATCGACGAGATCACACCCCTGTTCTACTCAAAGATGTTCGCCAAGCACCCCGAGCTGATCGCCGACACCTTCAACCGGGGCAACCAGAAGCTCGGCGCGCAGCAGCGAGCACTCGCTGCCTCCATCGCCACCTTCGCGTCCATGCTGGTCAACCCTGACGCTGCGGATCCGCGCGATCTTCTTGAGCGGATCGGGCATAAGCACGCATCGCTGGGGATCACCGAAGACCAGTACCAGATCGTCCATGACAACCTTTTCGAGGCGATCGTCGAGGTTCTCGGGGAAGACACTGTCACACCAGAAGTCGCTGAAGCCTGGGATGCCGTCTACTGGATCATGGCCCGCGTTCTCGTCGACTTTGAAAAGGACCTCTACAGTTCCGCCGGAGTTGAAGCCGGAGACGTCTTCCGCCGCGTTGTCGTCGACAAACGCGAAGATCTTTCCGACACGATCGTCCGCTTCACCGTCAAGCCCGTCGACGGGACGGCGCTGCCTGCCGGACGTGCAGGCCAGTACACCTCCGTCGGCGTCAAACTGCCTGACGGCGCCCGCCAGCTGCGCCAGTACTCGCTGGTGGCCGCCGAGGAAGGCACGCTGAGTTTCGTCGTCAAGCGGGTGCTGGCTGAAGGCGATGCTCCCGCAGGCGAGGTTTCGAACTGGCTGGGCGATAACGCTGAGGTCGGCATGCAGCTGGACGCCACGATTCCCTTCGGCGACCTTGTGGTCGACATCGACGGGACCGAGCCTGTGGCTCTGCTGTCAGCGGGCATCGGCACGACGCCGATGATGGGCATCCTCGCAGCACTGCACGCCCACGGCTCGAAGCGAGAGATAGTCGTCGCCCATTGCGAAGCGAACGAAAAGGCCGATGTCTTCGCAGCTGAGCGCAGCGCGCTCGTTGACGATCTTGAGAACGCCCGGGCAGAAAGCGTCTACTCTGACGGTGCTGAGCGTTTGTCAATCGACAAGCTCGGTCTGCCGAAGGACGCTCAGGTCTACGTGTGCGGCGGCACCGGATTCCTCGAAGATGCGCGCAGTCAGCTGCGCGAGGCAGGCTTCACAGATGATGCCGTCCACTTCGAGCTGTTCGCACCCAATGATTGGCTGCTTGACGGCTGAGTCCGCTGAGA
Source organism: Brevibacterium sp. HMSC063G07 (assembly GCF_001810665.1). Taxonomy (NCBI): domain Bacteria; kingdom Bacillati; phylum Actinomycetota; class Actinomycetes; order Micrococcales; family Brevibacteriaceae; genus Brevibacterium; species Brevibacterium sp. HMSC063G07. The sequence goes on along the minus strand of NZ_KV802360.1, from coordinate 311,388 downwards.
TCCGAAGGGGCGTGCTGGCTAAGGTCTGCGCGCCCCTTTGCACTACTTCTCCTTTGTGTGTTGCCTGGTGTCGGCGGGAAAGATGTCAGGCGGCTATTGCGCGGAAAACCCCAGCGGATGCCGCACCCAGCAGGGCGCTGGCGGGCATGCCCATCAGCCACACAGACAGCACGAACACCAGGGTCCGCAGCCGGTTTCGGCTGCGCCAGCCGATCCGGCTGTGGGGTGAGGCGAGTCCGGCGCCGATGTTTGTGCCGACCACCAGGAAGCTCATTGAGATCGGCACGCGGAAGACGAAAGCGGCCAGATAGGACAAGACCGCGGCCACCATGGTCGAGGTGCCTGCCCCCACGGGGTCGAGGGTGGACAGTCGCCTCGACACCGTGTCGGCAACGCGCCACCCTGACAGGAGGGTGCCTCCTGCAATTGCCAGGGCAATCGTGACAATGATGATCCACAGGACATAGCCCGGCAGCTGGTCCATGCTGGTGTTGCCGCGTGAAGAAAGCCACGCGGCTATGAACACCGCACCGATTTTCTGTGCGTCTTGTGAACCGTGGGCGGCTGACAGGGCGGCCGTGCCCACTGCGGTGCCCTGGCGGAACACGCGGAATACGGGTTTCGGTGCGCGGTTGAGCAGAAGTGGAACGACCGCGGTGAGGGCAAGCCACGCCACCAGCAGTGCGACGATCGGGCTGATGGCCAGGCGGAAGAGGGAGTCGGTGACCAGGTCTGTGTTGAGCGGCTGAGCTCCGTAGACGAAACCTGCTCCCAGCAGACCGCCGAAAAGGCAGTGCGTTGCCGAAATCGGGACTGCAAGAAAATACGTTGAGGTGTTGATGACAAGCGCTGCGAACAGCCCCGGAATCAGGATGAGCAGAAGGTCATGCCCCAGGGTCTCCGCGGTGAGCAGATGGCCGGTGAGAGCCAGCAGGAGTCCCTGGCCCAAGAGCGCGCCGATGAAGTTGAACCCAGCACAGAGGAAGAGCGCTTGGCGCCTTCGCAGGGTGCGCGTGGCCACTGCGTTGCCCACCTGCACACCGGCATCGTGGAAGCCATTGGAGACACCGTAGGCCAAGCACAGAAGGCCGGCCGCCACAAGCAGCGGGTCCACGTCAGGATTCCGTCAGAGCAATCTCTGCCACGATGCGTCCGACCTCCTGAAAAGAGTTGCACGCGTCTCGGAATGTCATGCTCAGCTGAATTGCCGCACTGAGGTACACGGAACCCTTGCGGGAAGCCGGCACAGTGTCTGAGAGCTGCTGGCGCAGGGCGAGGGCGCGCTTGGACAGAGTGTGCACGGAAGCCGTGTACTCCCACTGGTCGAACTTGGCGGGCAGCCGCTGCGTCATGCGCTTGGTGTTGTCCGCGTAGTTCGACAGCAGTGCGAGCATTTCCAGCGCACCGGCGGGAAGTTCGTCAAAAGCCGATGAGGTCAGAGCAAAGCCGACCGAGCGCAGCTCATAGCAGCAGTCGCGCATAGCTGCGGCCAGCCGATACAGCAGCGTGCGGTCGATCGGAGTCAGATAGGACTCGCGCAGGGAGCGCGTCAGAGCGTCGAAGTGGTCATCGGCGTTGGCGGCGATGACTTCCAGCTGCGCCTGTGCTTTGCGCCGGTGTTCGGCTTCGATGCCGGACAGTTCGGCTAAGACGAGGTTGGCTTCCTGCATGGCGAAGGACAGCTGGGCCAGCAGATCGAAGAAAACCGCACTCGCGGACTTTCGGGCCATGTCCTGTCCTCGTCTATTCAATACCTGAGGGGTGGTGTCGGGCCGAGTGCGCCTCTCGGCGGAAGGCCGCTCGAAGCGGCAAATGTTGGAGCCCGGGGCATCTAGCGGCCCGACACCCGTGCTCCGAAGAGCACACCTCCACTGTATGCGCCCAGTGGGACGAAGACCAGTTGTGCTGTCCCGCTAAACCAAGCGGCCCTCGCGGAACTGGCCAGCACAGATTCGCAAGTCCTCGCTCATCTGCGCAAAAGACCGAAGGCTGCTGTCGTCGGCATCATCGTCAGCTCGCCCACGTGTGACAATCGAAACAAAAGCAGAAGCCCGTTCAAGGGCGATTGCGAAATCCCCGCGGAAAGCTCCGCGCATAATCTCATCGACAACATCGGCAAGCTCATCCGGAGTGGGCATTGGCGGAGCACCCGCTATCGCCTCCGACACAGCGGCAGCCCCGTCGGCAAGACCGGTGCGGTACCAGCGGGAGGCTTCGGCGCCTCGGCGGCGGATCCAGGTGCGCAGCGCGTACAGGCGCCACAGCGCACCCGGCAGCGAAACCGCGGGAGACCGCGCCCACAGCTGCGCAATCTGCTCCAAGCCGTGCTCGTCAGCCAAACGGACAAAACGCTCAGTGCTGGCCGAATCCCGCTTGCGGGAGCGGTCGCTGATGACCATCCCGGCAAGTTCGTGGGCAAGCTCGGACTGTTCAGCCGGGCCGGGGCGCGAATCGCTGCCGTCGAGGTTGGGACGTCTCACAGGTTTGTGGAACCGGCGTTCTGAGCTCATGACGGCCAGTCTAAGGAGCCGTTCAGAACCGACCACTACAGTGGGGCCCGTGTCTAAGACAAGCAAAGCGCTCCAGGGCGCACAGAAAGCCGCAGGGTTCGCCGTGCGCCGCGATGGCACCCTTCAGCCGGCCGTCGAGGTTTCGCTGAGCAAACTGCTCAGCGTGCAGCGGCCCATGGTGCTGGCCTATCTGCGAACCATGCGCAGGCGCAACCCCAGCGCTTCGCCACAGGAACTTGCCGACATCATCGGCAAGCACTACCGCAACGTGGCCATGGGCTCCGGTGCTGCAGTCGGCGCCGTCGCCGTCTTCCCCGGACTGGGCACAACCGCCGCCCTGGGAGTCTCAGCCGCCGAAACCGCCGGATTCCTCGAAGCCTCCGCACTGTACGCGCAGGCCATGGCCGAACTGCACGGCATGACGATTGTCGACCGCCCCCGCGCCAACGCCCTGGTGCTGGGCCTCATGCTGGGCAAAGCCGGACGGAAGCTGGTGCGTCAATTCTCCGAAGACACCGGGGTCGCAGGCCAGACAAACGTCGAACGCACCGGGCGGGCCTGGGCGTCGACGGTCACACAGACCATCCCGTCAAACCTGCTGAACTCGCTCATCAAAAAGATGCGCGACGAAATGATCAAACGCTACGGCACCAAAACCGTCGGCTCCACAGTCGGCCGGATTCTGCCATTCGGGCTGGGCGCTGCCGTCGGCATCATGGTCAACCGCTCAATGGCCAACGTCGTCATCAAAAGCGCAGCAGGTGCTTTTGGCCCCATGCCGGGAGACTTCATCGCCGAAACCGATCCGCGTATAACCAGTCTGCGCGAAGACCGGAAGAGCCTGAGCTCGCTGAAGAAAATCGGCGCGCTCATCGGTCGGCGCAGAAAAACTGCTGACGACGCTTCTGCTGAGCCGAGCATGATTGATGACATTGCGGCGATTGAAGAGGCCGCGGAAGTTGAAGGTGCGGACGCAGCACCTGGTGCGGCTGAAGACGGCCCGCGCACGCATCGTTCCTGAAGCCTGGCTGCGCGCTGCTTCCGGCGGCGTCTGATTGTGCGTTCGGGATGGTCCGGATGTGCGCTGTAGTGCAGATTCACGCGTTAATGCGCTGCATTACAGCGCAAAGCTGCATTACAGCGTGAGTCTGGCGTCGACGGGCTGCGGCATCGTCGGGCCGCGGTTGGCGGCGGGGCCACCGGCGACGACAGGCTGCCTCCGTCGTATCGGATACAGTCGCTCCATGACCGGACCCAGGACTTCAGGCGTCGCTGCGGCATGGATAACCGCCGCCGGACTGCTGGCGATTTCGCTGAACCTGCGCGCCGCCGTGTCCTCGATTGGGCCGGTGATTGGCGACATCCGCGCTGATCTGGGCTTTTCGGCAGCCGCAGCATCCCTGCTGACGACAATCCCGGTTGTTGCCTTCGGCATCTTCGCCTTTGCGGCGCCGGGGCTCTCACAGCGTTTGGGGATGCGCCGACTCCTGGGACTCGTGCTGCTTGTCCTGGCCGCGGGCATTCTTCTGCGCAGCGTGCCAGGACTCCAGATGCTGTTCCTCGGCACGTGCCTCGTCGGTGCCGCCATTGCAGTGGGCAACGTGGTCATCCCCGCAGTCATCAAAAGCGATTTCGCTGCGAAATCCGGCCTCATGATGGGCCTGTACTCCGCGTTCATCGGCATCGGCGCCTCGCTTGGCTCCGGTCTGACGGTGCCGCTGCGGGAGAGCTTCGGCGGCAGCTGGCGCTGGGCGCTGGCCGCGTGGGCCGGCCTGGCCGTGTTCGCGCTGCTGGCCTGGGTTCCCCAGCTTCTCCGACGAGGCGGCAGCGGCAAACCGAGCGGCACCTCGGCGGGGGAAGCGGGCCCGGGCGAGACCGGTCCAGCAGCCCGCGGCGGCGATACGGGCGCAGGCATGCGGCAGCTGCTGGCAGACCCGGTGGCGATCGCGGTGACCCTCACCATGGGCATCCAGTCCATGACGTACTACGCGTCGCTGACCTGGGTTCCCTCGATCTTCATGGCCGCCGGTATGCCAGCACAGCAGGCCGGCTGGATGGTGGCATTCACCGTGTTTCCGTCAACCGTCACATCGCTGCTGGCGCCCATATTCGCCCAGCGGGTTCGGCCCACCTGGCTGCCGATGCTGATTGCGGTCGGACTGGGCATGAGCAGCTTCACGGGCCTGCTGTTTGCACCCCTGGCCGCCCCGTACGTGTGGATGACGCTCATGGGATTCGCCCAAGGTGCGCTGTTGGCGCTGTGCCTGAGCTTCATTGTGTGGCGCTCCCCGTCAGTGCTTCTGACCGCGAAAGTGTCGACGATGGCGCAGGGCTTCGGCTACATTCTGGCAGCTGCCGGGCCGATTGGGATGGGTGCACTGCACTCGCTGAGCGGTGGTTGGACCGTGCCGATCATTGCTTTGCTGTGCGTGTTCGCCGTGCTGTTCGCGGTTTCTGTGTTGGCCGCGCGTGATGCCTTTGTGCTGGGCGGCACCGGCCGACAAATCGTGGCCGACTGAGCGCGGCATATGGTCACGGCGAGGTCCCAGTGCTGTGTGGGGCGGTTCCAGCGTCGCAGCCTCGTCCAACCGTCGCAGGTTTGCGCGGTAATGCGGATCCACGCGCTGATGCGGCGC
>NZ_KV802360.1:170247-306142 GCF_001810665.1 Brevibacterium sp. HMSC063G07 | reverse complement strand
GCGGATCCACGCGCTGATGCGGCGCATTAAAGCGTGAATCTGCATTACCGCGGCTGGGCGGGACGGCTGGGTGCAGCGGTTGGCCGAGGCGGCTGGGTGCAGCGGGAAGCTGCAGCGGCTACGGCAGCCGAAGGCCGCAGCCGCTTAGGTGTCAGTTCACATACCGCTGAAGTCCGAGCGGCGCTTTTCCATGAATGCGGCAAAAGCCTCGCGCGCAGCCGGTTCGTGGAGCATGGCGCTGAAAGTCTGAGCTTCGTCGTCAATGCGCTCAAGGATCTGCTTGCGCAGTGCTTCCGGCCGCAGCAGCTCCTTCGTCACACGCAGGGACTTCTGCGGTTTGGCAGCAAGCTTGACCGCAGTCTGCTGTGCTTTGGCGAGGACCTCCTCGGGTTCGAGGACCGCGTTGACCAACCCCGCCTCGTAAGCCAGCTGTGGAGAGAAGGGCTCGCCCAGCATGAGCAGTTCGGCAGCGCGCGCGTGCCCGGCGATCTTCGGCAGCAGCAGAGAAGAAGCAGCCTCAGGGCACAGCCCCAGGTTGACAAACGGCAGGCTGAGCTTTGCGTTGGTGCCGACATACACCAAATCGCAGTGCAGGAGCATGGTGGTGCCGATGCCGACCGCCGGACCGCACACGGCGGCGACCAGCGGCTTGGGGAACACTGCGAGTGAGTGGAGGAACCGGAATACCGGCCGTGAAAGGCCCGCGTCGGCGGGCGTGCTCTGAAAATCGCCGAGGTCGTTGCCCGCACTGAACACACGCTGGCTGCCCTGAATGACAACAGCTCGGACATCGTTGTCATCCCGCGCGGCCTCAAGGGCGTCAGCAAGGGCGGTGTACATGTCGTTGGTCAGCGCGTTCTTTTTGTCTTCGCGGTTGATGGTGATGGTCAGCACCCCGGCGTCGACGGCGGTCAGCACTTCGCTCATAATCACTCCTGAAAGTCTGTGGGTGGTGTCACTGTAGCGAATTGTTGCGCTCGATTGCAGGCGCAGGCGCATTCACAGGACGGGAACCGTATAGTTAATGCGCGAATATCGGGTCTGCTGACTGTGCGCCTGCAATTGGGCACAGCCAGGCGCGAAGTGAATGGAAGGTGCCGGTGGAAAGACCAGCTGTCAGCCGAAGGGCTGTCCTCGGCGCCGGTGCGCTCGCGGCTTTGGGCATGAGCGGCCTCAGCGGCTGTGGCCCGATGATGAACACCGGTGGTCTGCGGGCCGACGGCACCGTGCGAGTGTCGCACTACCTCACACCCAGCTACACGGACCTGGAGCCCTCCATTGCGCAGTTCGCGAAGAACGTCGACGCGCGCTTAGGCGAAGGAACCGTCGATGTGTACGGTGCCGGCACGCTGCTGAACTCCGAGCAGACGGTCACGGGTCTGCTGCGTGCCGTGGCGGATGTTGCCATGCAGACATCAAGCTACGTATCGACGAGCTTCCCCATTCTCGGGGCGATTGAGCTGCCTTTCAGCGGTGCGGACTATCCCACCCTGCGCGAGGCCATGAGCCCAGGTTCGGATCTGCGCAAGACGTTCAACGTGGAGTTTGCGAAGAAGGGCATCATGAGCGTGGGCACCATCATGTGTCCCACCGAGTGGATCTACACCGTCAACCGTCCGGTGACGAGGCCGGAAGATGTGCGGGGTCTGCGCATCCGGGTATCCGGTCACGTTGAGGGCGCAATGCTCAAAGCTCTCGGCGCAGCACCGGTTGCGCTGTCGTCAGCCGAAGTCTACGAGGCGCTGGAGCGCGGCACAGTGGACGGGATGGTGTCCTATCCCGGCACTGTGGTGTCGCGCTCGCTGCAGGAAGTTCTGCGCTATGCCACGATCGGCCATTTCGGTGCCTACACCTATGACACCTACGTCAACCTCGACTGGTTCAACCGCATACCGCGGGAGGTGCGCGAGGCGGTGCACGATTCCGGCCGGGTGTTCTCAGTCGACGGCACGAAGCTTGCCAAGGACGTTCAGGATGACGAATACATGCCTGTGTTTGAGAACTCCGGCATTGAGCTGATCGAGCTTGATAAGAGCCAGACCCGCCAGTTCCGCAACGCGACCAAATGGGTTGAGGAATGGTGGGAGAACAAGGTCGGCGATGACGAACTCGCCACGCGAGCGCTGAAGCAGGCGAGGAACCCGTGAAAGCACTGTCGCAGATCGCCCACGCGCTGCGCATGCTGTCCGGTGTCATCGTCGTGGTGCTGGTGCTCATCACCGGCTACGACGTCGTCATGCGCTATGTTTTCGCTCTGCCTTTGGACTGGTCGATCACCATCAGCTCCGTGGGGCTCATTGCGATCATCATGTTGGCGATTCCGGATGTTTCGCTGCGCGGTGAGCACATTGCAATGGATCTTTTCTACCGGCAGTTCAGTCCGCGCCTGCAGCGGATAGCCGACGGGATCGTCGCCGCTGCCGTTTTCGCCGTGTGCCTGACCGCGGGCCTGGTGTCGCTGAACACGTTCGCTGCGTTCTTCGGCGCGCAGATTCACACCGCCGGGAATTTCAACATCCCGGTGTGGATCCACTATTTCCTCGTGGCGTTCGGCTTCCTCACGTCGGCCGTCACGATTCCTCTCCAGTACGTCCTGCAGATGCGCGAGGTGGAGGACCGGTGAACGCTGTCATCGTCGGCTTTGCGCTGCTGGTCTTGGCAGTGCTCATTGCACTGCGCGCCCCGATCTTCGTTGCCCTGGCAGCCTCGGGAATCATCGGCCTGGTTCTGCTGGAGGGCCCGCGCGGTCTGGAGCAGGTGCCGATCGCCTTTGTGTCCCAGCTGGAAAGCTATTCGCTGGTTGCGGCTCCCATGTACATCCTCATGGGCGAGATTCTGGCTGTCGGCGGTTTGGGTCGGGCGTTCTTCCGCTTTGCCAATGCGTGGCTGGGCAGACTGCCGGGTGGTCTGGGTGTGGCTTCGGTGGGTTCGTCGACGGTTTTCGGCGCGATGTCGGGGGTGTCCCTGTCATCAGTTGCCGTTGTCGGCCGCATGGCGGTGCCGGAGATGCTTGATCGCGGCTACCGGCCGTCTTTTGCGACGGGTTCGGTTGTTGCCTCCGGTGCGCTGGCGATGCTCATTCCGCCCAGCCTCATGTTCATCCTCTATTCGTCGATTTCCGGTGTGAGCATCGGCGAACTGTTTGCCGGCGGTCTTGTGCCCGGTATTCTCCTGGCTGCCCTCATGGCGCTGTACGTCATGATCACAGCCCTGATCCGCCCGGACATCGCCCCGCGCACAGAAGCCAAGGTTCAGCTGGGGGAGAAGCTTGAGGCAACGAAGAAAGTTCTGCCCTCGCTTGTGCTGATTGTGCTGGTGTTGGGCTCTATCTACACCGGCATTGCCACGGCTACGGAAGCTGCTGCGGTCGGTGTCATCGGCGCGATTGTGGTTGTGGGCGTTTTCGAACGCCAGCTGTCGTGGGCGAACATCAAGAAAATCCTTGGTGAGACCACGCAGATCTCTGCTGGCCTGCTCATCATCGTAGGCGCGGCTTTTGTGTTCTCACAGATGCTCGTGCTGGTCCGCTTTGCCGAACACGTCACGGCGTGGGCGGGCGCGCTCACTATCCCGTCATGGGTTGTTGCGGTGCTTTTGCTGCTGGTTGTCATGGCGCTTGGATGCCTGATCGATGCGGCTTCGCTTCTGCTGGTGACCACGCCGATTCTGCTGCCGATCTTCACAGCTCTGGGCTACGATCCGCTGTGGCTGGGCATCATCCTGGTGGTGGTGCTGGAAACCGCGGTCATCACCCCGCCGGTGGGGCTGAACCTCTACGCCATGAAGTCCGTCATGCCGCAGCTGGACATTCGGGACATCATCCGAGGCGCGGTGCCGTACCTCATCATCGAAGTGGCGCTCATGGTCATCATGATCTTCATACCGGAGATCGCCACGTGGTTCCCCGGGATCATCTCAGTCAAATAGAGGGTGAACCTGGCGAAGCGGGACTGACGAGGTGGGGCTCCTGAAAGGTTCTCACTTCCAGGTGATGGAGATTTCGATTTCTGATTTGCCTCCCTCTTTGACTTCGATTTCGTATTCGTAGGTGACGGTGTCGGGCACGTCTACGGTGACATCGTGTTCGCCGTCGGTGACGCGGACTTTGTTCTGGCGGGCGAGCGCGTCGGCAAGTTCACGCAGGCGCTCCGCGACTTGCTCACGTGTCATGGTTTCTTCGGTTTCGTGTTCAAAGAGTTTGCTCATGAGTTCATTCAAACACCGGAACATGAACACCGGATGAGGGAGGTTCTGGGGCCATCCAGGCGAGGGCTGGTCGCCGCGTCGACGTGCGGGGACGGTAAACGGTGGGGGGGGGGCGGGTGCGTGCCAGTCACCGGGTGGGAGTTGAGTGCCGTTCGACCAAATCGTGGGCGAGCTGACAGATGCGTTCCCGGGCTGCCGCAGGAGCGAGTACTTCGATGTGATTGCCGAACTGCAGGAGCTGACGCACAGACTCGATGTCGGGGTAGCGGATGACAACTGTGCACCATTCGCTTTCTGCGCATGAGACTTCCCGGATTCGGGAGCCGAGGACGCGTCGCGCCAGGTCCAGTCGGCTTTTTCTGAGATTGGCGATTACGCTTAGCCGACCTGGCGACTCAGTGCGTTCTTTCAGTGTTGCCCACACGCTGCGGAGGGTTTCATCTGGGCGGAGAACCACCGGCGTATCAAGAGCCTCGAATGCCGAGAGCCGTTCCAGAGAAAATAATCGAGCGGTTCCCTGCTCATCGGCGATGAGGTACCAGCGGCCCGACTTGGCAACGATCCCGTACGGGTCGACCACCAGCGACGACGCCTGTTCTTCGGAGCTGCGACGGTATTCGATGCGCATTCGGTGCTTGAGTCGCAGCGCTGATATCAGATCAGCCACGTTCAACTTCGGGCTCGAATCAGCAAGCCAAGCGCTGCTGTCCACGAGGACCAGTTCCGACAGGAGGGGATGGCTCGAAAGCCCGGGTGCTGCGCTTTGACGGGCAGCAATCTTGAGTGCGGCTGAAGCATGCACTGCCGACAACCTCAGACTCTCTAGATGTTCGTTGTCCAAACCTGCGACCGAGAGGGCCTCCAGTTCACGGGGCTCAAGATGAGATGCGTTGAGTCGTGCATTGGAAAGCAATACGATCCCGCCGTTCCTCCCGCGCTCAGCGTACACAGGTACGCCTGCTGCCGACAGCGCTTCGACGTCTCGCAGTACGGTCCGCCTTGATACCTCCAAACGATCCGCGAGTTCGGCAGTGGTGACGCGGTGACGTGTCTGCAGCAGCAGGAGAAGGTGCAACAACCTGGAAGCTTTCATACCGACCGATTTTCGCAGAATAGATGACAGGTTGTGTCGTGATTAGTTGGTCAAATGAAGCAGTAGGCAAAAACCGACAATGTGAGGACTGTGTTCTATGCCCGCACCCAACCTGTTCCTGATCTACGTTCGCGACACTGTAGATGCCACGGCCTTCTACAGCAGACTGTTTGAGATAGAACCGACATTCACCAGTCCCCGTTATGTTGCTTTTGAAGTTGCTCCCGGGGTCTTGTTTGCGCTGTGGTCTGGGCGAAGCGAGCTGGCGAATCCGAGCACACCTCGAACGTCTGAGGTCGGACTTATGGTGCCGGGAACGCCTGCCGCAATAGACGAAATGTTTATGAACTGGGTCGCAAAAGGAGCCCAGGTTGTGGAGGAACCATATGACGACGTATTTGGCCGAACATTTGTCGTCGCCGATCCCGATGGCACTCTTATCCGGGTATCCCCGGTTGATTGATTTCCACTGAGCCTTCCTGCTGCCAGCATGAACGTATCCTGCTGCGGCGGCGTCTTACAGATCAGACCGCGGCATGGTCTGCCGTTCCTGCTCGATACGATGATCTGACTCACACACAGAGATTGGAGTCACCGTGACAATTGATCAGAAAACGGTCGACGCGTGGTTGGCAGAAGTGCAGGCCGGTGAAGTCGATGTCGCCGCGAAGCTGTGCGACAGCCACCCGAAGGATGCCGTCGCTTTCACCTTCGTTGACCATGACCTCAACATTGAGAAGCTGACGTATGGGCAGCTGGGGGAGCGCAGCCGTAAGCTCGCCGGCCACTTCAAGTCCATGGGCATCGGTGAGGGCGACCGCGTGGGTGTTCTGCTGACCAAGCGCGAAGAGCTCGTGGTGACCCTCGTGGCCCTCGTCCGCCTGGGCGCGGTCTACATTCCGCTGTTCACCGCCTTTGCAACCCCGGCGGTGGAAATGCGGATGAAGGCATCCGATGCCAAGCTCGTCGTCACGGAAGACTCACAGCTGTTCAAAGTCGAACCGCTGGGCCTGCCGGTGTTCATGGCAGGCGATGAATACCAGCGCGCGCTCGAAACCGCTGAACCCTTCACGGAAAACTACCTTGCGGCTCCGGACCACCCGTTCCTGCAGCTGTACACTTCGGGCACTACGGGTGCGCCCAAGGGCGTGCCGGTCCCCGTGCGAGCGCTCGCGGCCTTTAAGACGTACATGAAGATCAGCCTCGACGTCCGCGATGACGACGTCTTCTGGAACGCCGCGGACCCCGGCTGGGCGTACGGCCTGTACTACGGCGTTGTCGGGCCTCTCGCCATCGGGGTGCCCAACATCCTCTACACCGGCAAAGCAGGCCCCGAGGACACCCTGCGCGTCCTCACCGAACTGGGCGTGACGAACTTCGCCGGCGCCCCGACGCTCTACCGCACCCTGGCCAAAGCAGATACCGATCAGAAGGCCAATCTCCGCAGGGCATCGTCAGCCGGTGAGCCGCTGACTGCCGACATCCTCGCGTGGTCGCCAGACGCTCTGGGCTGCGAAGTCCGCGACCAGTACGGCCAGACCGAACTGGGCATGGTCATCTGCAGCCACTGGGCCGACGGCTACCGCCAGCCGGTCAAAAAGGGCTCCATGGGCCGACCCATGCCCGGCATTTCAGCCGATGTTGTCGAAGGCGTCATCGCTATCGACACCCACAACAGCCCGAACTTCTGGTTCATGGGCTACCACAACGAACCAGAACGCACCGCGGTGCGCTACTCCGATGATGGCCGCTGGTACCTGACCGGCGACCTCGGTCGCATTGACGAAGACGGCGATGTGTTCTTCGCCAGCCGCGATGACGACCTCATCCTCATGGCCGGTTACCGCATCAGCCCGTTCGATGTCGAATCAGTGCTCGTCGAACACGACTCCGTTGCGGATGTCGCTGTTGTCGGCCGACCCGACCCCGAAGGCGTGCGCGGCGAGATCGCCGAAGCGTTCATCGTTCTGCGCCCAGGCTGGACCGGCAGCGACGAACTGGCAAAAGAACTCCAGCAGGCAGTCCGCGAAGGCTACTCCGCCCACGCCTATCCGCGCCGCTTCCACTTTGTGGACGAACTGCCGAAAACCCCTTCGGGCAAAACACAGCGCTACAAACTCAAAGAATACGAAGGCTGAAGCGCAGCCAGACGGGTGCCGCAGCTCCCGCACACCACCGGGTGTCGCAGGCCCCGAGGTAGTGAGAGGCGCCTCGTCAGCCGACAGCAGCACAGTGCCAGGGTGGGAAAGAGGGCTCCCCACCCGGGCACAGCTGTTCAGATGACCCCCTTCCGAGGTGCCGCTGGTCTTTCGGGGACAGGCACCCCGGGGGTGATGTCAGCTGTTCAGCCCTGGACGCTGCTGGTATGCCCCTGCCAGGCGGCGTCGCGCAGCTGGAACTTCTGGATTTTGCCGGTGGAGGTTTTGGGCAGTTCGTCGACGATTTCGATGACTTTCGGCACTTTGTATCGGGCAATGTGTGTGCGCACGTGCTCGATGATCTCCTGCGGCTGCGCCTTAGTCCCGGGGCGCAGAACGACGAACGCGGCGGGGCGCTCACCCCAGTCCTTGTCGGGAATGCCGATGACTGCGACCTCGCTCACCGCGGGGTGAGAGCCCACGGCGTGTTCGACTTCGATCGTCGAAATGTTCTCTCCGCCGGAAATGACGACGTCCTTGGCGCGGTCGCGGATTTCGACATAGCCGTCCTCGTGCCACACGGCGAGGTCACCGGAGTGGAACCACCCGCCGGCAAAGGCCTTCGCTGTTGCTGCTTCGTCGCGGTAGTAGCCGGCCATGACGGTGTTGCCGCGCATGACGATCTCACCGACCGTCACTCCGTCGCGCGGAACATCGATCAGGTGACCATCCGCGCCCGGTGACGGTTCAACCACGCGAATGGGATCGGAGAGCACCTGGGCGACACCCTGCCGAGCCTGGAATCGGGCGCGGTGCGGGGTGGGCAGCTGCGCCCATTCGGTCTGCGGTTCGCACACCGTGTACGGCCCGTAGGTTTCAGTCAGTCCGTACACGTGCAGAACGGTGAATCCGAGTTCCTCGACTTCCGACAGCGTGGTGGGGCTCAGCGGTGCCGCCGCCGAGGTGATCGTCAGCGGGTGGGCCAGCTGGTGCTCTTCGGGGGCGTGGGTGATGGTGCGGATGACAGTGGGTGCTGCGCACAGGTGGGTGAGACGGTGGTGTTCGATCAGTCGCCACACCTCGTCGCTGCGCACAGCCCGCAGACCCACCTGGAGGCTGCCGGCGGCAACCAGAGCCCACGGGTTCGTCCAGCCGTTGCAGTGGAACATCGGCAGCGTCCACAGGTAGCGGCTGCCGTGGTTCAGTCCCAAGTGGGTGATCTGGTTAAGCGCGTTGAGGTAGCTGCCGCGGTGCGTATAGAGAACACCCTTCGGCTTGCCCGTGGTGCCGGAGGTGTAGTTGAGGCAGATGTGCCGGTTCTCGTCATCGACACTCCAGTCCAAGGCGGTGTCGGCTGTCGCTGTGTTGGAATTGCTGGCAGCCAGCAGGTCTTCGAACGGTGTGCCGACCTGTGGGGCCGAGGTGCCGGCCGGGTTGTCTGCCGGACCGCTTCCCGGGCTGTCAGCGTGCGGGTCTGTCACAACGCCGATGGTGGTGACACTCGCCAGTTCATCTGCGATGTCTGCGATGGTCGGCAGGAACTCGGCGTCGATGATGAGTGCCTTTGCCCCGGAGTGGTCGAGGATGTAGCGGACTTCTTCCTGCGCCAGGCGGGTGTTGATGGCTACGAGCACACCGTCGATGAGCGGCACGGCATAGTGGGCGGCCAGCATCTCCGGCACGTTCGGAAGCATGTAGGCCACGCGGTCACCCGGCTGGATTCCCAGGTCAAGGAACATGCGTGCGCGCGCCTCCGCGGCTTCTTTGAGCTCGGCAAAAGTCCAGACTGTGTCCTTGTAGTCAATGGCCGGACTGTCCGGGAACACTTCGGCAGAGCGTTCGAGGAACGACAGCGGGGTCAGCTGAGTGATCCAGGGTTGCACATGGTCTCCTTTGGTTCGGTGTGTTGTGTGTCTTGACCCAACACAACCACGCCGCGCGTCCATCAGGGGGTGAAAATGTCACAGGCCGACCGCTGCCGGTGCAGCGGTCGGCCTGTGACATTTCAGTCTGGTTTGAGGGCCGAACCTCAGGAGGGACTCGGTTCAGTCGTCGTCTTCGGTGCCCGTGCTGGTGCGTGAGCCCAGTTCGCCGTCCAAGCGAAGCAGACCGGAGCCGTCGCCGTCGATCAGTTCGAGCTGGCCGACGATTTCACCGACGGTGTCTTCTTCTTCCAGCTGTTCGTCGACGAACCAGTTGAGAATCGGGCGAGCGTCGATGTCGCCTGCTGCTTCAGCCGCGCGGTAGAGCTCACGGATAGCTTCTGAAACCTTCTTTTCGTGGTCGAGCGCAGCCTTGAAGATGGTCAGCGCCGACGGGTCAGCAGCCACGTTCGGTGCTGACAGGGAGCCGATCACAGGCGCACCACCGCGGGCCAGCAGGTGGTTGATGAACTTATTGGCGTGCTCGATTTCTTCGTCAGCCTGCGCTCGCAGCCAGGTGGCGAAACCCGAAAGGTCCTGCTTGTCAGCTTCAATTGCCAGCTGGCGGTAGACCATGTTGGCTTCGAATTCGAGGGTGATCTGTTCGTTGAACTTTGCTTCGAGCTCTGGTGTGAGAGTCATGACCCCATTGTAGAAGTTCCAGCTGTGAGTTGGAAGAGAGCGGGAGGAAAAGCATGTGGAAAAGCAAATGGGGCTCGGAAGCGTGCGCTTCCGAGCCCCGAAGAGCCAAGTGGGTCAGATCACCCGGCCGAGAAGATGTTCTCGACAGCTTCCTTGAACTTGTCGCCCAGCGTACCGCTGGCGCCGTTTGCCGCAGCGATGGCGATGGTGAGAACGACAACGACGACAAGTGCGATTGCCAGGTATTCAATGGAGACGGCGCCCTTTTCCCCTGCGCGGGCCTGGAGTGCTTCGACGCGGTCCTGGATGCTGTTGCTCATCTTGAGAAGAGTAGTCATTGGGTTACCTTCCGGGTTTCCACTGTGTGTACGTTTTCTACTATCTCGGATTTCTGTGAATATTCCCAGGGCCCTGGGACCGTTAGTTGTGCCCACTGGCTTCGGTTTTCCTTTGGGCCCATGTGCGGCAGGAGCAGTCAGCGGTCCAGGCGGATGGTGTACATCTTTTTGAACGCGCGTTTGTCCCAGGTCACAAGAACACCCTCAGCATACTGTGCCGTTGCTGTGCCCTTGGCGCTGACACACTGCAGAGTCCAGGCTTGTACTGTGCCATTCGGCAAAGGTGCACACGCCAGGCCCCTGGGGGCTACGACCTGGGCTGTCGCAGATGACTTTCCGCCGACCGTCGGTACGAACTTCTTGCCCTGCGGGCTTTCGCTCTGCTTTGCCCGGTAGACGTCGACGCTGATGCGATTGCCGCCACCGGGCATGTACGACGTCACGGTGCCCCCGTCGTTCTTCCGCGCATAGCTGATGGCGGTTGGATATGCGCTAGCTGCGGCCGCAGCCCAGAAGGGCTCCGGCGGCTTGTAGGTGAATTTGAGGGAGGACTCCTTTTTGTCGGTCCCTCCGGTCTCAGGGAGGATGCCGCCGCCGTGGCTGGGCCTGTCGCTGCCCTTCGGGCTGTTCTGTGCGCGCAGCCACGCCTCGATCCACTTTTCACGAGCATCTTCTGCCGCCGCCGTAGCGGCAGCGTCAGCACTCTTCTGCGTGCTTGAACGCACATCGACCGCCTCTGCGAAGACCATAAAGGCCAGTGCCGCGCCGATGACCGCCAGGGACGTGAGGAGAACGGAAATCGAAACCTGGCCGGATTCTCCACCGGCACGCTGACTACCAGGCTGCAGACGGTGCGCGGCCACGGGAACATCAGCCGTGTCTGATTGAACGCTCATCGGAGCTTCCTTTCTCGGTCGCCTGTTTCTTCCGCCCGGCACTGGTCAGTTGGGGATCGCCACTGTGCGCAGCCACACGCTGACGGCTTCCGCACGGCTTGAAACGCTGAGCTTAGCGAAGATGTGGTTGACGTGGTTTTTGACGGTCTTTTCACTCAGGAACAGGGTTTCGGCTATAACGCGGTTTGTCAGGCCGTCGGCAATGAGCTCCATGACTTCGCGCTCTCTCTGCGAGAGGTTGAACGGTGCGGATCCGCCGGCGGCCGGAGTCCTGGCAGCCTGTCGAGCTGCCGCTTCCGCGGCTGCTTTGTCGCCAGCTTTGTCGTCGCCGGCGGCCAACGCCGCTGCCTCTGCACCCCCGGGTGGAAAAAACGCTCCGGCTGCCGTTTCGGAAATGAGGAACGAACCCGCGGCGACGGACCGGAGGCTGTGGGCAAAGCTGTCAGGGTCGAACTCTGTATAGACCACGTACCCGCGCGCACCCGCTTGGAGAGCGGCTTTGATGATTTCGGTTTCTTCGCTGTGCGACAGCATGACGACGGTGCTGAACTCTGACAGCTCAGCCGCCGCCGCGATTCCGTCGGTGCCGGGCATGCGAACGTCGAGCAGGCAGATGTCCGGCTGGGTTTCGCGTCCCTTCTCAATGGCTTCGGCCCCGTCGGCGGCAACGGCGACGAGTTCGAAATCCTCAAGAGCTGTGATGATGTGCTCAAGGCCCACCCGCACAACAGAATTATCGTCAGCTATGAGAATGCGAAGCTTTTGTGTCATGTTCCTGTCCTTTCAGCGGTGCATTGATGCTGATGGTCGTTCCGGTCCCGGGTTTGGAGTCGATGTCGACTCGGCCGCCGATGGACGCTGCGCGCTCGCGCATACCGGTCAGGCCGTAGTGCCCGACGCTGCTGTCGAAGGTTCCGCGGCGCATGCCGGTTCCCCGGTCGCTGACGATCGCTGTGATGCCTCCGGGCAGCGATCGGATGACGACGTCGACCTGATCCGCCCCACTGTGCTTAGCGGCGTTGATGACGGCCTCTTCGACGATTTTGCGGACCACGTAGGCCGCGGGGTCGGATGAGCGCAGGTGGCGAAGTTCGAGTTCTGTGTTGACTGTGATGTCGTAGAGAGTGCCGAGTTCCTCCAGCGCCTGCTGAAGCGATTCTTGTGCCGGGGCCTGTGCCCCGTCCCGCAGGTCGGTGAGGATCTTTCGGGACTCTTTGACTGCTTCATTGGCCGCGTGCGAAATGGTTTTGGCGGTCTCGGCGCATTCTGGGTGCTTCATTCGCAGTGCAGTTGCCTGCAGACCGATGCCCACCAGAGTCTTCGTCAGAGAATCGTGGAGTTCGCGCGCCAGGCGCGAACGCTCTTCTCCCAGTGCTGCGTCGTGGGCGCTCTGCGCTGACTGTTCGAGTGCAGCGTCGATCCGCCACTGAAGCGTGCGCAGTGTCGCGCCCATGTGGACGCAGACCAGCAGCGTAATGATGGTCGCCCAGACGGGTACCGAGACTATCAGCGGAGGTGAGTGTGCGCCGTCGGGGTTGAGGATGATGACCGTTGCGTACACCACGATGATGAGAATCGTGATGAGGTGGCGGTACGACGCTTCGAAGAGCATTCCCACGAGGAACGCGCCGCACGCCAGATAGGCGGTGTAGACGATCGAAGAGTTCGATACTGCGGCGAGGACCGTAGACAAGGTGACGTCGAGCAGAACGGTTGCGGGGTGCTTGACAATGAACGGCACAACGACTGACCAGGTGAGGATGAGCGTGAGGGTGGTTGCCGTCGTCAGTGCGGCAAAGACAACCGCGAATGGTGTGGGAGGTTCGTCACGCCAGGTGAGGACCATCGGCAGGTTGGCCAGCAGGCGCATGAACAGCACCAGTTTGGCCGCCTGGATGAGAACCTGTCCAGCCTGCCATTCGGAGCGTGACCACGAAGGCTTCATTGTCGCAGCTTTCCGAAGATGTCGGCGAAGTCAACCGAGTAGAACATGGCTACGCCGATGAGCAGCATTGTGGCCGGCACCATAATGAGCGATACAACAGCAGAGATCTTCGGATTGGCCTTCGACGCCTTCTGACGTGCGCGCTGAGCTGTCACCTGGCGCATGTCGAGCGCGATCTGATTGAGGGCCTCTGTCAGAGGTGATCCGAGTTCTTCTGACTGCATGAGAGCGACGACAAAAGAATCAAGGGAGTTCGACGACGTGCGCGCACGCAGATCCGCGAAAGCCTCGGCGCGGGACTGACCCACGTCCATTTGGCGAAGAACCAGCTGCATTTCCTCAGCAAGCGGACCCTCAGACCTTTCGATAACACGTTCGAGCGCTCCGCGGAATGACAGCCCAGCGGACACCGTCACAGCCAGAACATCGAGAAAGTCGGGAAGATCGTCTTCAATCTTCTCCTGGCGCTCGGCAGCTTTCGACCACAGGGCAATGTCCGGGATGAAGAACAGTGCGAGCAGAATTCCCAGCGCCAACAGCCAGTAGCCGAAGTACCCTCCGACAAGAAGAGCAGGTGCCGTACCCAGCAGCAGCAGGCGGGTCTTGGTCGTTATGAACTGGGAGAAGCTCGCGTAGTCGTCCTTGCCGGACTCCACGATCTTGCGGGTCATGAAGTTTCGGTAACCGGACCCCAGAATCTTCTCGAATTCGCCGCTGATGGCAACGGCCAGGCGGCTGATGGGGCCGTTGTCGGCTTTCTGCTGTTGAATCGGCCCGCGAACAAGGGCGCGATCCTGTTCTGACAGTGAGTCCAGAGGGTCAGAGCGCATCATGCTCAGACCGCGGTAGGCGACGAGGAAGACGAGAAGGGCACAGAGCCCGAAGACGAGCGCAATCACAGTTTGACCCTCGTCAGGCGGTTGATCAGAACGATTCCAAGAACATAGGCGCCGCAGACGGCAACAAGGACGATCTGTCCGACAATGGAGCTTGTCATGTCGTGGAGCACCCGGTTGTTGAACATGGTGAGCAGCGCGAGCAGCGTGATGCCCATGCCGGCGACCATGTAGCCGGTGTAGCTCGATTCGGCGACGATTGTGCGGACCTCGCGGCTGGTTTCCTTGCGCGTCTCCAATGTGAACGACAGGTCGCGCAGAGCGCTGATGAGTGAACCGCCCGAACGGTGGGAAATGACCAGGGTGGATACGAGTACGCCCAGGTCACGGCCTGGAACCCGATCACGCAGCCGTTCGAAGGCGACGTCCAGCGGTGTGCCCATGTCGAGTTCGCGTGACAGGATGCGGATTTCACGCCCGGCGGGGTCGGGCAGTTCGCTGCCGGCAATGTGGAGGGCCGTGTGAATCGATAGCCCGGCGCCGGTTGTCGACGCCAGAATTCGAGCGAACTCGGGCAGCTGCGCGACGATCTTTTCGTATTGCCGGCGATGGAGAATCGTCAGCACGTAGATCGAGCAGGCGAAGACTCCGGCACCCAGAAGAAGAGCCCAGTGCACGGCCATGATCTTGTCAAGCACGTAGGCCACAAGGAGCGATATGACCGTCATTCCAAGGATGAATTCGCTGACGCGAATGCGCCGCACATCGGCTTCTTTCATGAGCTGCTGAAGCTTGCGCACGGGCGCTGCTCGCAGCAGCAGGCGATCGAGTGGATTGAAGACGGCAGCACGGAATCCGGCGTGGCGGATGAGGGAGCGTTCGCGTTGGATGATCGCCTGTTGGTCCAGGGTGCCCATCGCAAAGGCAGCGAGGCCGATCGCGCCGAGAACGATGACCACCCCGGCGATGAGCACAAGAACTGCTGCGCTCATGGCCGTGCCCCCGGCGTTCTGCTGGGACGTGCTGTTCCGCGAGCCTCCAAGATTTCGACGGGAAGCGATTCGCCGGCAAGCCACATGCGGTGGGAAATGGCTTCGGGCAGCGGGTGGAAGACAAAGCGTCCCGTCACAGTCCGCTGTTCCGTGATGGGGTCTGCTACGAAGTCCATGATCGGAGCCAGTGTGAATTCCTCACGGCTTTGCGATGTCACCGCGGCGATCTCTGAAATGCGGCGCGAACCGTCAACACCGCGGTTGAGCTGGACGATGAGGTCGACAGCGGAGTTGATCTGGTCGCGCAGAGCCGCGTAGGGAATCGACAGTTCGCTCATAGAAGCCAGCGTTTCCAAACGCGATACCGCATCAGCGGCGTTATTGGCGTGGACGGTCACCAGCGAGCCGTCGTGACCGGTGTTCATTGCCTGCAGCATGTCGAGGGTCTCACCGCCGCGAACCTCACCGACGATGATGCGGTCTGGGCGCATACGGAGGCTGTTGCGGACCAGGTCGCGGATGGTGACCTGACCCTTTCCTTCGATGTTGGCCGGGCGCGACTCCAGCCGAACCACGTGGGGCTGCTGGAGCTGAAGCTCCGCCGAGTCTTCAATCGTGACGATGCGGTCAGCATCGGAGATCAGACCCGAGAGCGCGTTGAGCATTGTCGTCTTGCCCGTACCCGTACCGCCGGAGACCACAATGTTGAAGCGTGCGCGCACGCAGGCTGTGAGAAAGTCGCGGGCGACCGGGTCGAGCGATCCCTTGCGAATGAGATCATCAAGGGTGAACGGGGTGGGGAAGCGGCGAATCGTCATAGTGGGCCCGTCAAGTGCCAGCGGCGGCACGATGACGTTGACTCGCTCACCGGTCGGCAGGCGTGCGTCGACCATGGGGGAGGACTCGTCAACGCGGCGGTTGACGGCTGCGACGATCCTGTCGATGGTCTGCATGAGCTGCGCGTCGTTCGAAAAGCCCATGTCGAGCTTCTGAATGCGGCCTCGCCGTTCAACGTAGACGTCGTTAGGTCCGTTGACCATGATTTCGGTGACGGAAGGGTCAGCCAGAAGAGGTTCCAGAACGCCCAGGCCAAGCGCTTCGTCGACGACGCGGCGGATGAGTGACTGCCGGGCGGAGGCCGACATAACCGGGCCGGACTGCGAGATGAGGTGGCTGAGTACACGCTCGAGTCGGATACGACGCTGTGTGGCGTCGTATTTGCTCAGTTCGTCGAGGTCGACTTCTTCCAGCAGCATCTGCCGGTATGAGCGGATGGCCTGCTGTTCTGCGCTGAGCTGACCGGAGTTGGCGAATTCGAGTTCACCGCTGTGTTTGTTGCGCACACGGTTGAGAAGCGACATCAGAGGGGCTCCGTCCGTACGAAGTGTGCAGTCCGGGTGACCGTCATCGGGGGAACCACATCGGACACCCACGACATTCCGAGGTACGGCATGTCGATCTGCACTGTGCAGTTGATTTCCTTATAGCCGCCGCAGGTCGCGCGGGTTCCGCTCCGAAGGGATTCGCTGACTGCGGCGTAGGCGGCCGGCGTTCCGGTGCCTACTGCGATCGCTTCGGCCCGAGCGCCGTTGCGGGCTGCGTGATTGGCCTGAGACAGTGCATGCATTGCGAGCATGATCTGAATGCCGATGAGCCCGGCCACCAGCAGCAGGGATGCGCTGCCGAGGAACTCAATGCTGACGACGCCGCGCTCGCCGTTGGCCGAAGAGCGCAGCCGCTGTTTGATTCCGCGAAGACCGATCACGACGGCTCCTTCACGATTCCAGCGCTGGCAGGAATTTCCAGTGCAAAGTCAACAGATTTGGGCACGAGGGTCGGGGTGGCCATGCGGACGGTGACGCGGCCACCTGAGGTGCTGACGGTCATGTCGTCAGCCCAGCCGTCGGGAGTTGCGCTGACAGCCGCCGTGGTGGGATTGGCTCCGACTGCGGCGGCGCGCGCACCTTCGTCGGCTGCGTGGGAGGCGAACACGAACGTGAGGCCGACCAGCACCATCTGGAATGCGATTGCGGTGAACAGGCCGAAAAGACCCGTGATGGCAAGCGCTTCGATGCTGACCGCTCCGCGTTCAGCATCAGACCTGGCCGCCCTGCGATAGCGGCTGCGCGGCCGTGGCCGTTTGAGCTCTGGTTCAGCACTGCTGCTGTTCAGCATTGCCTGCAGGGCTGCAGCTTGTGAGCCGCTGTCGGAGGGAGTGTGCGCGGTCGGTGCTTCTGTGTCCCTGTTTGGTGGTGTGTGGACGGTCGGGGCTTCCGCATCGCGGTTCGGCGGTGTGTGCGGAGTGGGCGTTTCTGCCTGCTTGCTTGGAGCTGAGTGCAGAATCGGAGCTTCTGCATCTCTGCTCGCAGTTGGGTGCAGGGTCGGTGCTTTTGCGTCTCTGCTTGCCAGCGAACGCAGCAGCGGTGCTTCCGAAGCCCTGCTGACCGATGCTGAATGCAGCGTCGCTTTGCCCTGCAGTGAACGCACCTTCGGGGCTTCTGCTTCTCTTCTTGGTGCAGAATGCTGGGCTGAAGTCTCCGCGTCTGTGCTCGGCAGTGAACGCAGCCGCGGGGCTTCCGCACGCTGGAAAGCGCCGGTGGGCTGGCTGCCGACTTCCGGAGGGTGATTCGGTCGAGGCGGAAACTGGTTGTTGTCAGCCTGGGCTTGCGCAGCTTGACCGCTGTTGCGCACGGGTTCTGGAACAGCTTCGTCGGAGTGGCTGGCCTTCTTCTTGTCCGCACGGCCGCCGAAGCGCTGGCGCTGGCGTTTGTCCTGAATGGACGGCGGGGCGATGATTCCCAGCTCGTGAAGTATGCCGTCGATGTCTTGTTTCCATGACGGCGACGTCAGTTCGGGATCGCGTTGGTTGACAGCTGATTCGAGGCCTCTGGTGTCGTCGTGGACGACGGCATTGAGCAGTGGGTAGTTCAGAATCCGCTTTGCGGCACTGGGCCCGAGGCTGCTGTTCTTCGTCACCTTGTTCAGAACAATCCGAACGGTCCCGCCCGTTTGGACGTTCAGCCTGTCCCAGAGCTCTGTCTGTCGGTGAACACCGCGCAGGCTGAGCACGTCGAGGGTCGACACACTGAGGATGGTGTCGGCCATTTCGAGTGCAGTCGCACCGGCTTCTCCGATGACGGACCCGATGTCGATGATGACGAGGTCGGTTCGAGCCGCGAGCATGCTGAGTATCTGACGAGCCGCGAATTCGGTGACGAGCTCGCCTTCTTCACCGCGCTCCGGGCCGAAGAGAATCTGCAGACCGCTTGGGTGCCGGAAGAGAACATCGTCAAGATGGCGGGGAGTCAGCTCTTCGATGACCCCCAAGAGGTCAATGAGCTGTCGGCTGCGGGGAACGTCGAGCAGAATCGACGCATCGGGCTTCTGCAGGTCCAAGTCGACGAAGACGATTCGGTCGTTGGGCCGATGCTCGGCCGCCTGCAGTGCAAGGTGCAGTGCCAGAGTCGTCGTCCCAGTGCCGCCCTTGGCACCGGCGGTAACGAGAATCCGGCCCCCGCGATCCAGGCTGCTGTCAGTATGGGTAGACACGACGTCGCGCAGAACCGTCGACCACCCGACAGCGCTTTCGACAAGACTGGCAATCTCTTCATAGGACAGCGGGAACCGCACCACACCGCGAGCGCCGTTGGACAGCGCCGCCGTGTAGTCCTCGGGCTGGGGATCAGTTACGACAGCCAGAATGGCGCTTGTCGGCTGGCGAACACCGAGTTCGCGAATGAGGTCCCACTGATTCATGGGGGTCGAGTTCTCGTCGATCACCAGGAGATCAATAGAGCCCTCGCGTGGTTGGGCCAGACGATGAAGCAGAGCGTGAGAGGTCGCAAAGATCTGGCCGATTTCGACATCGGCGGCGCTGAGTGCCTCCCGGATCTGCCAGGCTCGCTGTTCATCGGCACTGACGATGAGCGCGGTGGTCATTGTGTGATTCCTCCTGTGTGCTTCCGCACCGGTCACTTGCTGCGCGTCGATCCAAGAGCCGGCGGCAGATCCGGGTCTTCAAACGACTTGTCGCGGGATTTGGTCTTGGACCCCGTCTCGTTGTTGCCCGAACGGAGCAGTCGCATGGACACCGCGAAGCTTTCTCCGTAGGACAGCCGAGCGGCATCCTTGACGGGCACGGCAAAGGTCACAGCAACTTTCTCGGCAACACCTTCGATCGCGGCCTCACCAGCACCCTGGTTGCCCTGGACGTCGATGTCGGGTGCAGCTTTGCCCACCGCTACGACTTCGGCGTTGGAGACGAGAACACCGGCAACGTTGTAGGGGATATCGGCCCTGCGGTAGTCCTGGCCGCCGGGCTCGTCGTCGCGTTCACGGGCAAAGGCGGCGACGACATCGACGACATCGCCGGGCTGGACGCGGCCGTTGATGCCGGCTGCGGCGTCAAAGCTGATGGTGACTTCGCGCTCCCCGTCTTCGAGTGCCGAAACAGGAGTCAGTGAGTCTGTCTGCAGGATCGAGCCCTTTGTGATGTCGGTTCGCGCTTTCTGTCCCGCCAGCTGGTCAAGCGAGGTGACCATGAGCGAGGTCACGTACTTTTCCGGCATCTCGATCTTTTCGACGTCTTCCTCAGGGTTGATCGTCTGGTAGGTGTCGATGTCGGCGGCCGCTTTGTAAACAGTTACGCGGGGCCCGACCTCGGCGTTGACGGATCCGACGTAGGCGACTACGCCGAGGAAAACAGCGATTGCGCCGATGGCGGCGATGACGAGGGTGATGACGCCGCGACGCTGGCGAGGATTCATGCGAACTGTCCTTTGAGGGTGGAGCGCGGGATGGGATGGGCGGCGGTTCCCGGTGCAGAGCAGTAGCTGCAGACATCGCTGAGTGTCGAAAGCTGACACCAGGGGCAGGTGCGCGCTTTCTGCTTCACCGCGGCGATGACCGGTGAGATGTCCGCGGGCACCGCGACGATTTCGACAGCGTCGTGCGGGCCCCACCATTCCGATTGGGCTTCTGTCAGCTGAGGGTGGGCCGCGTACTGTGCCGGTGCCGCGATTCGACAGAATTCGTCGAGAAGTGTTCGGCACGCGCCGGCCTCATCCTGCGGCACCGTCGAATGAAGTGCCATGTTGTGCAGGGCGAAGCCGCCTGCTGCGCTTGAGGGGATTCCCTTGCGGCCGAAGGTTTTTACGCTGCCGTTCAGCTCTGCGATGGCGGTCCGGGAGGGGAGGATCCCCGCGAGGTGCTGCCAAATATTGGGGTTGGGGCGTTTGAGGCCGCCCGGTTTGCCCGTGATGACGAAGTTCCGAGCGGCGCGCTCAATTTCCCGGAGCACGGCCACTATGAGGCCCGGATCGTGTGCCGGTGCCAGCTGACGCGCGAAATCTGCCAAGCACGCGCGGCCCAGGGGACCCAGGCCGCTGGAAACTGCGATCAGTTCGGAATCGGCGCGGGCTGCACGCGCCTGGCCGATGAGCAGTTCTCCGCTTCGATCACTGGCGTCGAGGATGAACAGCGGCAGGTTTGCGCCTGCGCGCTTGATTGCGGCAGCAGCGCTTTCAATAGTCCCGTCAAAACTCCAGACGTTTTCAGGAAGCAGGACCCGGTGATCAGTCACGGAACATCTCCCTCTTTTTGAAATGCTGACGTATGTCGAAGTTAAGGACATTAGCTGAAAGCTGTTGAGCGGTGATACGGGACACAGTAGTCACCGAAAAATCACGAACCTGAGTCTAAGGTGCAGTACTCGGCGCTTCAAGACCCAGGGGGCTGGACCCGGTGGGCCGGACCCGCGGGCGCAGAAGCGCGGTTTCACGGGCTGTTAGAAGGAAGTGGACGGTGTTCACTCAGAGTGAGACTTCCCCGGCAAACCCGCTTGGGTGAGCACTTCTGGTCCACTTGCGGCGCCCAGGTCCCGCTTGAGTCCAAATGGGCCTTAAATAGAGCTGGGGGTCCTAGGGGGTTCAGGGCTGTCCATCTGACCTCGCTGATTGTGAGCAGCGCAGGAACAACTACGGCAGGTGGAGTAAATGATGGTAGCTTTGAGGGCGTCCGAGCCGTTGCGCAAAGGCCTATTGTTCGGGCTGGAAGCGGGTAAGGAGAGTCTCTGATGCGTTTGAGGATCGCGGCTTCTGTTTGTTTGGCATCACTGCTGGTACTGTCAGGCTGCTCACTCGGGGGTGACTCAGAGGACGGCGCAGACGAGCGCAGGGCCGACGGTCCGAAGTCTTCACAGCAGCCAGTTGACGACAGCGGCTATTTCAGCGATCCGCAGCTTGCGGGCATTGGCTCGGTTGACTTCTCAGTCCCGGACGGCGGTGCCGACGGCGAGGTTATGACGAAGTCGCGCGCCCGTATTCTGTCCCTCGACAAAGACGGGGACACTGTCCGGCTAGTCGGAGCGTGGCTGCGGTCATCCGACGGACCTTCCGCAGGTTCTGAGATTCTGGCGGCCGGGCGGAAGCCCTTTATTCAGTCGCCCTGGATTCGCCTGGTGGATGAAGAAGGCGGCAAGCTCTACGAGCCGCTGCAGGAAGCCGATGTTGAACCGGGATCCTACGATCGCAAAGACGCGTGCCTGTGTTCTCGCACCATGAGCAGAACCCACTCCGAGCCGCGGGAAGACGCAATCGAACTGTTCTGGGTTGATTTTCCCGCCCCCGAGTCCAAAGAGGTTCGCGTGATGATGGGCGAACACGCGTTGCCGACAACAGCCCTTCCGATCAGCTCGGGCACTCCCTTTGACAATCCGGTCCCTGACAAAGCCGAATTCAAAGAAGCTCCACCTGAGCAGTACGGCAGCGAGGATGCGCAGCGGGCTGTGCTGCCTTTGCAGGAGACCATCAAGAACGTCACGGGATCTCGGCAGACGCACGAAGGTGATCAGCTTCAGCTGTCCGTGACTTCAGATGTTCTGTTTGACTTCGATTCCAGCAAAATCACCGCAGAGGGCGACAAGGTCCTCGGCGAAGCAGCGAAGACGCTGCGCGAAAGTGCCGCGGGCCAGACGGTGACGATTGTCGGGCACACAGATGACCAAGGCGAAGAAGACTACAATCAGAAGCTGTCCGAAGAGCGAGCCGAATCAGTCGAAAAGGCCATCGGGAAGCAGCTTGACGGTGCGGACATCACCTTGAAGACAGAAGGACGGGGCGAAAAGCAGCCGCTGGTTCCGAACAGAACTGCCGAGGGCGATCCGATTGAGGAGAACCGCAAGCAGAACCGCCGGGTGTCCTTTGACTACAAGCCCAGTGAAGGGGCAGATGCGAAAATCGATGCCGGGCAGAAGCTTCCCGACGCCCCCAGGATGAAAGAAGCCGAAACAGCCGATGGCGCTGAAGCCTCGGCGCTTCTGAAGCAGCCGAACAGGGACCCGGGCACTGACCTGCGCATCGACGTTCGCGGGCTGGAGGCAGACGGCCGGTATGCGCGCCTTGACTACGCCTTCGCGCCGGCAGAGGGCGATCCGAAATCCGCGCCCGCTCTGTTCATCGGGAACAGCATGGTGAACAAATCCCTGCATTTCGGTCTCAACGCCTACGGCTATGGTGGTGCGCCTTCCGGCAGCAATGTGTCTTTGATTGACGAAGACACCGGTGAGCAGTTCCTGCCGGTCACCGGCGGAGATGCCGATTGCCTGTGCACCGAAGGTGTGGCCACAGTGGATCGACTCTTCGCGGAGCCTGCGCCGATGTATTCAATGTTCCCGGCCGAGGTTCTCAACCGTAAGAACCTGACTCTGCGCATTGCCAACAGCGGCACGTGGCCGCTGCCGATCGAAGACATTCTTCGCGGCGAGCAGGAATGAGGCTGTTCGGCAGGCTGCAGCCCGCAGTGATTGCGGCTCTGGCAGTCATCGGAATTGCGAGCGGAGCAATCATCCCTGTTGCCCCGCAGCTTGGCTTCGGTGCGCAGGCCGCGGCGTGTGAAACGCTCGGCTCGTGTCGTACATCTGAAGCTATGACGAACGCGTGTGCTGTTAACACGAACGCCATCGTCAGCGGCCAGACCAGCACGCCGGTCTACTACGAGCAGACCGGCGGCAAGGGTCTGCGGTATTTTGCCGACGGCACTGCGGCGGTCACCGGAGACAGCGGCGACGGCCTGCAGCTGCACCGGTTCTCCACAGCCCGCGGTGCTCTGCGTTGGCTTGTCGGCCGCAATCAGGCTGAACTGCAGGCTGCGGACCGCGTGTGGGGCCCAGGTGTGTCAGGCCCGACGCATGCAGTATTCCAAGCCCTCGACAAAGTGGGTCTCGGTTCCCAGACTCAGTCGAGCGACACCTCGGACGTGGCTCGATCAGATGACGGAAACGTTGTGGTCAGCGAAAGGCGCGACGGCGGCTATACCGCTGTGCAGGCTGTCGAATTCCCGCACGCCGCAGGTGCGCGATTGACTGGGCTCGCCCAGTGGGTGGGAATCGATCACCACGTTGTCATCAGCACCGGCTACGGGGAAGACGGCGCTCCGGTCAGCCTGACCCTGTACGGGCCTGCCCGGGAAGGATGGGACCTGCGAGTCCTCACCGGCACCAGCCCCTCGGTGGGCAAGATGAATGCGGAAGACATTGACGGGCGCAGATTCGCGATGCGCTCGTACACGCTCGATCTGACTGTAGAGAAGAATGTTCGCGCGTTCGAGGCCGCGATGCCGGGCGTGCGCAGCGTTGGCGGGCAGCGTTTCCGTGCGCTTCCGAACCGCGAATACCGTGCGGCTGAGTCAGCACGCAAGGACCGCCCACGCTTCGCCACGGACCTGCTTGCGCGCCAGTTGCGGTCAGAGGCCGTGCTCGTCGAAACCGAATACAACAACCCGGGGGGAGGTCCGCTGACGGTGCAGGACACCCTCGTGCTGGCCACGGGAGTGCCGACGCAGGCCGGTGCCGAAAAGTTCAATCCGCGCCTCAAGAAGGGACAGGCGATGGATTTGAAGCGCCCCGAAGACAGCATCGAGCCCTTTGTGAACTGTGAGCCCGACGACGGGTCTGTCGACGAAGCGAAGTGACGGCATTGCGCCTATTTCCGTCTATTGTCATTTTCGCCGCAGCCTTTCATCTGGTCGGCCTGCTCGCGGCTCTTGCCCTCAGCCTCATGACTGTTCCGACGGTCTCTGCCCTGCTGGGGGCTGGTGCGGCATCGGCACTCGTGCTCATCTGTTCGCTGGTTCTGCACGCGTGCATTGACGGCGCATTCACAGTTGCGATCCGCAGGCTGTCAGCTTCGCGTCTCACGTGCGCGGTCAATCTCTTGGCGGCTCATGTGGTGATCGTGCTCATCGGCACTGGGCTGGCTTATGCAGCCAGTTCGCGCTGGGCGGTCGAGGCTGAACATTCCATCTATGTGCAAGCTGCCTTTATGTTCGGTTGGTCGGTGCTGTCCGTGCTCTGCGGCATGGCTCTTGCAGCTGTGTGGCCTAGGGTCGAGTACAGGCTCGACCGCAGGGCAGCGGGCTTCCATCAGCGCAGGAGGACACGTCGATGACCGAATCTCGTCCCGGGGCCTTCAGCCGCTGGCTCTCGACCCGCCGACTGTTTGCCGATCCAGCGCACTCAACACCCCGCGGTTGGGTGCTGTGTGCGGTCGCAACAGCAGTGCTTTCAGCTGTGATGTGGCTGTGCGTGGGCTCGGGCGACGGCTGGCACCGGCTGGCCGTGGTGCTGTTCGCTCTGGCTGTTCCGCTTTTGATCTGGGTGGATCTTGTGGAGCGTCGACTGCCCGATGTTGTTGTCATTCCCCTTGCGCTGGTGGTGTTCGCTGCCAGCTGCGTCGCTGCGGTCATGGACAGTACGGGCGACCGGATGATTCAGGCGTGTCTCGGGGCAGTTCTGCTGAGCGCCGTTTTCTTCGCAATGTTCGTTTTTGCGCCAGCGTCCTTGGGCTTCGGCGACGTTAAACTTGCGGTGGCCATCGGGCTTCTTGTCGGCTGGTACGGGTGGCGCGTGGTGGTTCTGACCTTGGTTCTCACGCTTGTAATCGGGGTTGTGCACGGTCTGGTGGTTGCGGTGGCCAAACGCAGGTTCAAGAACGTGCATATTGCCTTCGGACCGTCGATGCTTGTTGCAGCACTCCTAGTCTGCGTGCTCGCTGGTGCTTCTATGTGAGCCAGCTGGGCCTCACGGTGGGTCCCTGTGCCGTTCTGTTTGTGGGACTCTTGCTCTATTGTGTCGTCCATGACAGTCCTTTCACCGTTGTCGCGCCGCTCTTCAGACGAGCGGTGCCGTTCTCTGAAGAGCTGGAGCGAGCGCGGCATTGCCTCCGTCGAGTACATGGCGACTGCCCTGATCGCCTCTGCGATCATCTCGGTGCTCGTTGCTGTGCCGGTTTCGTCGCAGCCGACAGTGACCAAGGGATTCCAGGATGGAATCTGCAATATCTTCGGCGGAGAATGCGGCGGTGAAGGCTCCGGCGAGGGCGGTGAATCAGCTCCTGAAGCGCAGAATCCCAATGACGCTGTGCCCGCCTGCACGGTATCCCGTGCATCACAGTCCGGCAGCATTACCGGCAAAGCCGGCGTATGGGAGCTCGGCGGAGGCTGGGCGCTGCAGCACGACGTCAACAGCGAGGGCAAACACACCATGACTTTGACCTCGGCAGTAGAAGGCGGTGCCGGCAAGGGTGTCGACGTCGGCACGGAAATCAAGGGCACAGACGCAGAAGCCGCACTCGAAGCTGAAGCCAAGATCAACATCGGCTTCGAACAGGGCGATACCTGGGAGGTTGACAACGAAGCTGAAGCCGGGGATCTGGAAGAGCAGCTGCGCGACTGGGTCTACTACAACATGGCTGACGACGCGACGTTCGGCTTCGGCGGTCGACTGTTTGCCGGACTGACCAATGGTCCGACGCCGCCGCGGGATCCTGATTCCAAGAGCTACACGGGCGAAATCAGCGGCAATGCCAATGTCAGTGGGAACCTGGGCTTTGATATTGCAGAAGCTCTGGAGACCAAGATCGGCGGCCAGTTCGGCAGCGGGTTCAACGGCCAGTTCGGCGTCGAGACAAACCAGGACGGCAGCTACAGCATTTCGCTGGACACCGGCTACGGACGTGAATTCGGGGCAAACGCTGACGTAAAGGCAGACATGCCGAACTCGCTGCCCGGGCTCCCGGACGACCAGACGCCTAAGACAGTCGGGGGCGAAGCTCGCAATGACCTCAAGCGCAAACAGTCCATCACCTATAAGTTCGACGAGAACCACGAACTGGTCGGCCTCAAGGTCCGCCAGGCGAAGACCAGTGGAAACAAGCTCAAAGTGAACGGCAAGAGCGACCAGTCAGGTGGTGCCACAGACTCGCACGAGAACGACAACTTCAGCTTCGGCCTCGGCGGCGACGCAGTCACCGAAGAGTGGTACGACATGGACATGGACTTCTCGCAGATGACCGAAGAGGACAGAAACGCTGCGTTTGACCGCATCACCAAGAACCCGAAGCCCGTCAACCTGGCAGACATGATGAAGAACGGGCCCGGCGAAGGCAAGGGCGAGAACGCCATTTACAACAACAGCCAACTGTCGCGGAACGTCTACGAAGTGGATAAGAAGCTCATCGGCGATTCCTTCGATTTCGGTGTGATCGGCGGAGAGGCCAGCGGCGAGGAAACCGGCTACCGCCTGGTCAAATCCGAGTATGCTGAGGCTATACGGGAAGGCAAGCGCAATGTCCAGAACAACGCGGACTGTCTGAAATAACCGAAAGGACACCCGGCTTGAAATCAGCACTGAAGAAGACCGCTCTGACCTGCGCGGCAGCAGCTCTCACGCTGTCGATGGCCGCCTGTGGCAGTTCAGAATCCCCACAGGGGAAGCAGGAGTCGGGCGGTGCTTCTCAGGCCCAGGGACAGAAAAAGGGCGGCATGCAGGACGTAATGCTCGGTCAAGTTAGCCTCAAAGTTCCCGAGGGCTGGGTGAAAAGCCCCGAAGAGGACTTTGACGGGGACTGGACCGAAGGCTACGACGATTCCGCTGACAGCCCTACGATCCGCGTCCGCATGGCACCTGAGATCAATGACTCGCCTCACCCGGACGTTGTCGAGGCCGAGTTGGCCACGCGCGCACAGGTCGGGGGTTTCTATGGGTCAGACTGGAAGGGCGGTAAGCGGCAGAAAGCTGAAATCCCCGGGGCCTTCCGAGGTTTCACTGCCGATTTCACCTATGTGTCTGACAGCGATTCGCCAATGCGCGGCCGCTGGATCCTCATGACTGATCCGCAGACCTACAAGGTTGTGACCATCGAAATCGCCGGTCAGGAAAAGACGCTCGACGAGGACCTCCTGAAGGAAATTGCCGATTCGGTTGAACTCAAACCGGGGAAGTGAGCCATGGACATAATCCGCGCGTGGGTCGTCGGCGCAGCTGTTTTTATTGCGATTGACTTCGTCTTGGGCTTGATTCTGCCGTTCGGGTCGCTGATGTTTCTCAACCTTCTCAGCCCCCTCCTAGCCGGTGTCGCCGCGGCTGCTGTGCACCTGTGGTCGGGTGAAGGCGGGTGGATCCGCCACGCTGTCGCCGTTCTTGGTGTGTCCGCTCTCCTGTCGGTCTACTACGCGCTGTTCACGCCGTGGAACCTGTCGACGGGAGTGCTGATGGACATTGCGACCGGTGCTGTGTTCGTGCTCGCTGCGGCACTCGGCGCGCTGTTTGTGCACCTGGTGCAGCGTTTCGTGCTCCGCCCGGCATGAGGCGCCGTTCGCACCGCATGAATCGCCTGTCACGAAGGCAGCATCATGAGCAGTGATCTCATGCAGGTCTTGCTGTCTGCCGGGGGTGGTTTCCTCGCGATTGTGGCGCTGCTTGTGCTCTGCGCAGTCATCGTGTATCGCCTGTCGCCCGGCAGAGCGCCGATCGGCTTGCGCTCCGATGCTGTTGACGGCGTGGTTCGCGTAGTTCGTGTGCGGCGGGATACACGCAGATTCCGCACGGTGGGCGATGTCGCTGACAGCCGTTTGAACTCTGTGTGCATTGATGTCGATACTCCGCACGGTGTGCAGCGCTACGAGGATCAGCCCGTCCGTCCCAAGAACCTGCCAGGCCCCATTCGCAGGCAGGTGTACAGCTGGAAGAAGTGGCTGGAGGACAACAACTTCAACATTGACGATGACGAGGCTCGAATGCGAGCAGGGCAGGCAATCGACAACGGCGGCTATGAGTTCGAGCTTGCGAAACCGCTGCCGGTGAAGGTCGTGCCGCCGCGCAAAGCGAACACCCGCATCAAATGGAAGCTTGTGTAAACGGGGCAGAACTTGCCGTCGCGAGCGTAGGCTTGAAGCTGCAAGCAGATTGCACGCTACTGAAAGAGGACGCATGTTCAACGCTTTTGCGCGCACCGCTGGCCGTTTGGCCATCGCTCCGCTGTTCGTCGTCAACGGCATCGCTGCCGTCAAGGAGCCGGGACCCCGACCCCAGATGGCAGGGCCGACTCTCGACGTTATGCGGGAGTACATTCCGCTGATCCCTAAGGACGATGAGCTTGCTGTGCGCATCAACGGCGGTATCCAGGCTGCGGCCGGTGTGACGCTGGGTCTGGGGCTTTTGCCGAAGACCTCGGCGGCGCTGCTCGCCGGCTCGCTGATTCCCACAACGGTTGCAGGCCACGCCTTCTGGAAGGAAGAAGACGAAGGCCAGAGGGCCAATCAGAAGACTCAGTTCTACAAGAACGCGGCCATTATCGGCGGCCTGCTCGCGGTCGTGGGATCGAAGAAATAAGACACCGTCCGCCGGGGCCTTCTGCAGGCCGCTGTCTTAAGCGAACTCTGCCCGCTAGGGGAATATAGAGGCAAAATCGCAGTCTTCGGCTCTATATCCCCCTAGACGGCAGAAGTGCTGACCCGGTGCGGGCATAAAAAAGTGGGCCCCGTGGGGATCGAACCCACGACCCACGGATTAAAAGTCCGTTGCTCTACCAACTGAGCTAGAGGCCCGCGCACATGCGCCTCATCAGTTTATCCCGCGGGGCGGTAAGGCTCAAATCACCGGTGGCGGCCCACGCGTGGCCGACCGCAGCTGCTTGTATGTGCCGCGGATTCAGATGTTCTGCTGACAGCCCCGAACTGCCTCTCCTCATCGCCATGACGTGCTTGTTCCACCGGATTGCAGACAGAGCGGTGTTGAACACGTCGACCCCGCAGCGTCGGGCGGCACTGCGAGAAAGCGACAGACGAGCCCACACGGACTCGGGAATGCGGCGCTGCAGAGAACCTCCTGCGAAAGGCGCCAGACCGAACGCCAAGAGGGTTACAGTGCAGGCAAAGACTGCTGTCCCGGCACCAACAGCATGTGCCGCAATCACGAGCCCGAACACCGCTGCAAGCGTCAGAATGAGGGCCGCCAACTCTGCTCACCGCCTCCGACCTGAAATGATCGCGCTTCCGGGCCCGACCAGCTTCCTGAAGGCCGAGCATAGGCCCGTTGTCTGCCCGGAGACAATAAGAATGCGGGGGTGGAAGGAGGACTAGATCCTTCCACCCCCGCGGGAGATGAGCCGTCCAAAGGGAGAACCTACCCAGAAACTCCTCGGTGAACGCCTCAGACTGTGTGGTTCAGACCCTGTGGGCCTGCTAGAAGCCGTCCGCCTGCACCGTCAACAAGCGGAGGAGGCGGGCTGTTTCAGCCGCAGATCATCCGAACCGACCGGAGATGTAGTTCTGCGTTTCTTCCTTGTCCGGGTTGGAGAAGATATCCGATGTTTGGTTGAACTCAATGAGCTTGCCGGGCTTGCCGGTGCCCGCGATGTTGAAGAACGCGGTCTTGTCCGAAACGCGGGCGGCCTGCTGCATGTTGTGGGTGACGATAACGACGGTGAATTCGTCCTTGAGGGTGTTGATGAGGTCCTCAATGGCCAGTGTGGAGATCGGGTCAAGAGCTGAACACGGTTCGTCCATCAGCAGGACTTCCGGTTCGACGGCGATTGCGCGTGCAATGCACAGACGCTGCTGCTGACCACCGGAAAGGCCCGAACCGGGCTTATCCAGACGGTCTTTGACTTCTTCCCACAGGTTCGAGCCGCGCAGCGCACGTTCGGCGAGGTCGTCGGCTTCGGACTTCGAAAGCTTGTTGTTGTTCAGGCGAACTCCGGCGAGCACGTTTTCTTTGATCGACATGGTGGGGAAGGGGTTGGCCTTCTGGAACACCATGCCGACTTCGCGGCGCACGTTGACGGGGTCAACGCCGGGGCCGTAGATGTCTTTGCCGTCCATTTTGACAGAGCCCTGCACGCTGGCGCCGGGGATGACTTCGTGCATGCGGTTCAGCGTGCGCAGCACGGTGGACTTACCGCAGCCCGAAGGCCCGATGAACGCGGTGACGGACTTCGGTTCGATGGTCATGGACACGCCTTCGACAGCGCGGAAGTCGCCGTAGAAGATGTTGAGATCTTCGATGTCGATCTGCTTGGACACGTTTCCTCCAAAAATCTGTTTCGGCTTGTGCCGTTTCCCCGGCAGGCGGGGTGCCGACTGAGCTCACGAGGTGGAAGCCGGCTTTAAGTCTTGTCTGTTGTGCTGGTCGGTCAGCGGCCGGCCTTGGGGGCCAGAACCTTTGCCATGATGCGCGCGCCGAGGTTGAGCACCATCACGATGATGATGAGCACGAGGGCTGCCGCCCATGCGCGGTCAACCGAAGCGATTGCTGCGCTGCCCGGTGCGGTCGGTCGGGTCACGGAGTCGTAGATGAACGTCGGCAGGGTGGACATCCAGCCGGAGAACACGTTCCAGTTGACGCTCGCCGCGAAGCCGGCGGTCACCATGATCGGTGCTGTTTCGCCGATGACGCGGGCAATGGCGATGGTGATGCCGGAGAGGATGCCCGAAATCGCGGTGGGCAGGACGATCTTGACGATTGTCTTCCACTTGGGAACGCCGAGCGCGTAGGAGGCTTCGCGAAGGTCGTGGGGGACCAGGCGAAGGATCTCTTCGGTGTTGCGCACGACGACCGGGATCATGAGCACAGACAGGGCCACGGACGCTGCTATACCCGATTTCGCTGCTGTGAGGCTGTCGGGTGCGACGAGTCCGATGACGGTCGAGAACAGGGAGAAGGCGAACAGACCGGCGACGATCGACGGGATGCCCGTCATGACGTCGACGAAGAACGTGATCGAACGGCCAAGTGCACCGGCCTTTTTGCCGCCTGAGTATTCCACCAGGTAGACGGCGCACATGATGCCGATCGGAATCGAGATCAGTGCCGCAAACAGCGTGATGAGCAGGGTGCCGATGATGGCGTGGTAGAAGCCGCCCAGCAGGTCGCCCTGTCCTGCGGCGAAGTCCTTGTCGTAGACGCCCTTCATGCCTTCCATGGAGCGGGACAGGAGGGTGGAGTTTTCGACAATGACCGGTCCGCCTTTTTCAATCGACATCCACAGAAGCGAGATGAGCGGAATGAGGGCCAGCGCGAAGGACGAGGTCACGAGTGTTGTAGCGGCGCGGTCTACAGCTTTGCGGCGGCCTTCAACCGACCACGACCATCCGACGATCACGGCCAGGTTGATGACGCCGGCGAGAAACGCGGCGAGCGGAATGTTGAAGCCGTGGGCGATGACGAGTGTGAGAACAATCGCCAGAATGATGGAGCCTGCGGCAACGTACAGCGGTGCGCGCTTGGGCAGTCGCTTGGTCACCAGGTGCGATGCACCGCGGGTCTTGTCAGCGGTTCGTGTTTGCGTGTTCATCACTGCCCCTTCACGGTCGTGCGAGCGACGATCCAGCGTGCCGTCATGTTGACCACCAGCGTGATGGCGAACAGGACCAGCCCGATCGAGATGAGTTCAGAGAGTCGCAGACCTGCGGCCTCTGGGAAGTTGTGGGCGATTTCGGCTGCGATCGTCTGGTTGCCCGACAGGAGCAGCGAAACGATCAGCCCACCGGACGACAGGACCATGGCAACGGCCATTGTTTCGCCGAGTGCACGGCCGAGTCCCAGCATGACGGCGGATACGATGCCGGATACGCCGAAGGGCAGAACTGCCATGCGGATCATTTCCCAACGGGTTGCGCCCAGGGCCAGTGCGGCTTCTTCCTGCAGACGCGGGGTCTGGAGGAACACTTCGCGGACCAGCGAGGTGATGATCGGAAGAATCATGATCGACAGAACGAAGCTTGCGGTCAGAAGCGTACGGCCCGTCTGGGAAATTGCGCCGTCGGCGTCGGGGGCGAAGATCGGAATCCATCCGAGGTACTTGGCAAGCCAGGTGTAGAGGCCTACGAGGTTGCCCGACAGTGCCAGGCCCCACAGGCCGTAGACGACGGAGGGAATGGCCGCCAGCAGGTCAATCGTGTAGCCGAGGAACGGTGCGAGTTTGCGCGGGGCCATGTGCGTGGTGAACAGCGCAATGCCGATTGCGAAGGGGGTTGCGAGGATCAGCGAGATGACGGCTGAGATGAGTGTGCCGATGATGAGCGGGAAGACGTAGGGCAAAAAGCCGCGCCCGCCGCTGATCTGCGAGGGGTCGTCGAACGATGCTTTGATGGTGTCCGTTGACTGAAGAAGCAGGAAGAACGCAACTCCGGCGAGAATCGCAAGGATCAAGACGCCAGCGCTGAGCGCTGCGGCCGAGAAGATGCGGTCGCCGGGGCGCACAACCGTGCGGGATTTCTTCGATTCCGGAGCAGAGGCTTGTGTGTCTGCTGCAGTAGACAAGAGAGCTCCTGTGGTGTGGGTAGGTAATTCAAGGGACTGTGCGGCTGTTCGGAGTCCGTCCCGAACAGCCGCACAGCCCTGATGCTCAGTCTGAGAAAGCCTCAGACCGGCGTGAGATCACTTCTTGACTTCGATCTTTTCGATGACTTCGGTGACCTTGTCGCGCATGTCAGCCGAGATCGGTGCCGAACCTGCGCTCTCGGCTGCCGACTTCTGGCCTTCTTCGCTGACGACGAAGCTTTCCCACGCCTTGACGAGGTCGACCTTCTCCTGGCTGTCGTAGCTCGAGCACACGATGTGGTACGACACGAGGACGATCGGGTAGGCGCCGGCCTCTTCGGTGTCGCGTTCGAGTTCAACGGCGATGTCGCCTTCGCCGCGGCCTTCGGCGACGGGGGATGCGTCAACAACCTTGGCTGCTGCTTCGGGGGTGTATTCCACGAAGTCGTCGCCGACCTTGATCTTGGCGGTGCCCAGGTCGTCGGAGACAGCGGAAGCGTCTGCGTAGCCGATTGCGCCGTCGGTTTCAGTCACGAGCGAGACAACGCCGTCGGTGCCCTGTGCGGCTTCGCCACCGGCTTCCTTCGGGAACTCTTCGGCTGCTTCGTCCTTCCAGTCATCGCCGGCTGCCTTGTTGAGGTAGTCGGTGAAGTTCTTGGTGGTGCCCGATTCGTCGGAGCGGTGGACGGCCGTGATCTTGGTGTCAGGCAGGTCTGCGTCCGGGTTGAGGTCGGCGATGGCCTTGTCGTTCCACTTGGTGATCTTGCCTGCGAAGATCTTCGCAGCGGTGGAAGCGTCGAGGTTGAGTTCGTCAACGCCTTCGAGGTTGTAGGCAATGGCGATCGGCGAAATGTAGACGGGGAATTCGAAGGCTCCGCCGTCACCGCAGACCTTTTCGGCCTGCTTGATTTCTTCGTCGTCCATGAAGGCGTCCGAACCGGCGAAGTCAGCCTTGCCGGCCAGGAACTGCTTGCGGCCTGCGCCGGAGCCGTCGGGCGAGTAGTTGACGGTTGCGCCGGAGTTCTGTCCGGTGAAGTCAGTGGTCCAAGACTGGATGGCAGCCTTCTGCGAGGATGCTCCGATGCCGACGAGTTCGCCGGAGACCTGTTCTCCGCCTTCGTTGCTGTTCTGGGATTCTCCAGTGGCGGAGCCTCCGCCGCAGGCGGACAGGGTGATGGCAGCTGCGGCGAATGCGGCTGCGGCAGGTGCGAGGCGTGTGAGCTTCACAAGAGTGCCTTTCTTTCGAGGTCACAGGGTAGGTTTTCCCTCAGTGCTCTTCAAAAGTTAGGCACCTCGTGTAACGTCCAGGAACTTTTAAGGTTAACGGAAGGTGAACCTCTGTGCGGGCGCGGTGTTCCCCGCCACATAAGGGCTTTCAAGCGACTATTGTGCCCGTCTGCATCTGCTGTTTGGTCGGTTCGAGCCGGTCGGTCGGACAGTCGTTCTCAGGAGTCGATCGGGCGGAAGCGCTCGAAGTCGACAATCTTCGGAATGGATCCCGGCCGCACGTAGGCCACGAGGATTTCGCCCGGGCTGAGATACGGGTCTTTCTGTGGAAGCTTCTCGGCCAGGCCGGGGACGCAGTATTCGGCAACGACTTCCAGGAAGGTCGGCAGCACCGGCCTGTGTGAGCAGACAGCCGTCGTCTGGCCGCGCGCAAACACTTTCTTGAGCACCTTGACGGTCTTCTCGGGCTTGTGGGTGTTGGCTTTTTCCGACAGCCAGCGGTTGGTTGCGATCTTCAGTCCGCGCCCGGCGGAAAACGGCTTGAGAGATGCGGTGCACCGCTTCCACGGGCTGGACAGCAGGCGGGGGATGTTCCAAGCGCCCAGAAGTCCCGTCAGCGCCATCGACTGACGGGTGCCGATGGCCAGCAGCGGCCGCAGCGCCTCGGTTTCGTGCCATTTGGAGCGGGGAAATGCCTTTGCGTGGCGGACGATGATGAACTGCCAGGCTCGCAGCGAACCGGTCGAGTAGGCGAGTTTGAGCTTTTCGAGCTGTTCGCGGTCCGCGTGTCGGGAGACTTTTTTGATGGCCTGGTCTATGGGCAGCCAGCGGCCCTCGTCGACTTCTTTGGGGTTGGCGGCCATCGGCATTTGGGTGGTCGTGATTTCAGCGGACCAGTACTTGACGTGCTTGGTGAGCTTTTTGCCCACCGTGTAGCGGGCGTCTGGCAGCGGCAGGCCCAAATGGACGATGTAGCCTGTCTCTTCTCGGACTTCCCTCACCGCGGCTTCGGGCAGTGTTTCGCCCTTGTCGACTTTCCCCTTGGGGAAGGACCAGTCTTTGTGCTTGGGCCGGTGAATGAGCAGGACTTCCAGCTGGCCGGTGAAGTCGCGCCACAGAACCGCGCCTGCGGCAAAAACATCGGCGCTGATCCTGGCGGATTCGCCCGCGTTGGCTACCGGAGTGGGACTCACGGGCGCTCTCCTGGACGACGGCGGTAGTCGGCGATGGTCAGTTCCTGGTAGTTGGAGAGCTTCTCACCGTCGGGTGAGCGGTCGATGTGCCTCCACACTCCCGCAGGCCCCAGGACGAAGCACTCCGTTGCCGGGTCGAAAGCCCGGACGAACAGGGCGTCGATCTTTTTGATGTGCTCGGGGGACTTGAGCTCGACGAGCGCTTCGACGCGCCGGTCGAGGTTGCGGTGCATGAGGTCAGCCGAGCCGATCCACATTTCGGTGTTCCCCTCGTTGAGGAACGAGAATACCCTGGAGTGCTCAAGGTAGCGGCCGAGGACGGAGCGCACCTCGATGTTTTCACTCAGCCCTTTGATTCCGGGTCGGATAGCGCAGATGCCGCGCACGAACATCTGGCATTGAACACCGGCCCGGCTGGCCAGGTAGAGGGCGTCGATGATTGCTTCGTCGACGATCGAATTGACCTTGATGCGGATCCGGGCGGGTTTGCCCGCACGGGCGTTTTCGGTTTCGCGGTTGATCAGGTGCAGAAGGCTGGTGCGCACGGACTGCGGGGCGACCACGAGCCGCTGGTAGTCCGAGCGGGGCGAATAGCCGGAGAGCTTGTTGAACAGCTTCGAGAGGTCTTCGCCCAGAGCCGGATCGCGTGAAAGCAGGCCGAAGTCTTCGTAGCCGCGAGCGGTTTTGGGGTGGTAGTTTCCTGTGCCCACGTGTGAGTAGCGCACCAGGCCGTCGGATTCCTGCCGCACCACCAGGCACAGTTTGGCGTGGGTCTTCAGCCCCACGAGTCCGTAGACCACGTGCACTCCGGCGCGTTCGAGTTTGCGCGCCCAGGAGATATTGGCCTCTTCGTCGAAGCGGGCCTTGATCTCAACGACTGCCAGAACCTGTTTGCCCGCGTGGGCGGCTTCTATGAGTGCGTCGACGATCGGGGAGTCTCCCGATGTGCGGTACAGGGTCTGCTTGATCGCCAGCACGTGAGGGTCGGCGGCTGCCTGTTCGATGAAGGCCTGCACGGATGTGGAAAACGAATCGTAGGGGTGGTGCAGGAGGATTTCGCGTTCGGCGGTCGCTTCGAAAACGTCGACCTGGTCGGCGGTTTCCGTGGGTGCGAGGTCGCGGTTCATGCGCGGGACTGCCCGGGGGAAGTGCAGGTCATCGCGGGGGATATCGGCAATGACCGACAGTCCCGTGAGGTCGAGTGGGCCGTCGAGCTCGATGATTTCGGAATCGGCGAGGTCGAGTTCGTCCTGCAGCAGGGCGCGCACGCGCGGATGGATGTCGTGGGTGACTTCCAGGCGGACCGGAGGGCCGAAGCGGCGGCGGCTGAGTTCTTTTTCCAGGGCCTTCAGGAGGTTTTCGGCTTCGTCCTCTTCGACCTCCATGTCTTCGTTGCGGGTGACGCGGAAAAGCGAATAGCCGATGACCTCCATGCCTTCGAAAAGCGTGTCGAGTTTTGTGGCGATAAGGTCTTCGATCGCGACGAAGCGGGCGGGGTGTGCCTGAGAGACCAGCCGGTTGCCGTCGGGGGATTCCGACACGTTGATGAACCGGGGAAGCAGGCCGGGAACCTTGAGACGGGCAAAGCTCTCTGATCCCGTGGCGGGGTTGCGCAGCAGAATGCCGAGGTTGAGCGACAGCCCCGAAATATAGGGGAATGGGTGAGCTGGGTCGACTGCCAGGGGAGTGAGGACGGGGAAGACCCGCTTGCGGTAGAAGCGGTCAATGTGCTTGCGTTCGCGCGCACTGAGTTCGTCCATGGACACAAAGTGAATGCCCTGGCCGGCCAGTTTGGGTTTGATGTCGTCGAGAAAAAGTCGCGTGTGGCGTTTGGCCAATGCCCGTGAGTGCTTGTTGACGGAGCGCATAACAGCCCGCGGCTGGGCGCCGGTGACAGACGGCACGGCCAGGCCGGTGGCAATGCGGCGTTTGAGGCCGGCCACGCGGACCATGAAGAACTCATCGAGGTTGGACGCAAATATCGACAGGAAGTTCACCCGCTCCAGAAGCGGGGTTTCAGCGTCGTCTGCCATGCTCAGCACGCGCTCGTTGAACGCCAGCCAGGACAGTTCGCGGTCGAGGTAGCGATCGCGCGGCTCAGGGAGGTCGTGCTTCTTCCCGCTGGCGGCGACGTCGTACATCAGCCTTCTCCCTGCGTCTTGTCGGAAGAGTCCTCAGCGGACGGCGGGGCGTAGCTGATGTGCTCAATGCGGTGTGTGAAGCCCAAACGGTCGTACAGGCCGAGGGCCTTGTCGTTGTCGTCTTCTACGTACAGTTCGAGCATTCGCGCGCCGCGTCGGTCGATCATGTCGCGCATACCGGCGACCATGAGCGCATTTCCAATGCCCTTCGCGTGCACCTCCGGGTCAACCGCAATGACGTAGACCTCGCCCACAATCAGGCCCGAGGCGTGATTGTGGTGCATTTTGGTGTCGTGGAAGCCGATGACGCGGCCGTCCTGTTCGGCGATGATGACATCCCGCGGGTCGAAATCGGCGCTGCGGGTGCGCTTGCGGATGTCGTCAAGGGTCTGGTCGGCCTGCTCCGGGTGCCAGGAGAACGCGGCATTGTTGATGTCCCGCCACGGCTGTTCGTCAGCGGTTTCAAAAGTGCGCAGCGAAACACCCGGCGGCAGATCCAGCGGCGGCAGTTCGAGATCTTCAGTGCGCGGGGTCTGCAGCTGCAGAAGGGTGCGCTGCGGCGTGTAACCGTATTCGGCGGCAAGTGCTGCGGCCGCCGGGTGGT
Source organism: Brevibacterium sp. HMSC063G07 (assembly GCF_001810665.1). Taxonomy (NCBI): domain Bacteria; kingdom Bacillati; phylum Actinomycetota; class Actinomycetes; order Micrococcales; family Brevibacteriaceae; genus Brevibacterium; species Brevibacterium sp. HMSC063G07. The sequence continues at coordinate 268,373 of NZ_KV802360.1, read as the reverse complement.
TTCCGTGCGACCACGCCCACGTGGTGTGCGGACTGCCCTCAGCCCGCAGGCGCTCCAGCAGCTCAGTCCACAGCCTCTTGCCCAGCCCCCGGCCCCGGAAGTCGGGGTGGATGGTGAACTCGACGGCACCTCGGGAACCCAGCCCCGTGGCAATGCCGAAGCCGACGACGGTCGAACCGTCAGCCAGCGCGACGGCGGTCGTGTCGGTGGCATCGGCCGCATCGAGAACGCCGTCTGACAGCGGGGGAACACCGTCTGCCCGCTGCGCTTGCGCGAGGAGCTCGCGGACGCTTCCGTCGACGCGGGCGGGAGAGTGAATATCCCAAGACACAGCAGCAGCCACCTTTCGCGGCGATCGGGTTTCCGTCTTCGCGGCACACAGTATATCGGCGCGGACGCCTGCAGACGCGCCGCGGTCACACCGCCATTAGGCAGACGCAACCCCCTCTGAGACGATAGGGCCGTGTACAGATGGTTTCGCGCCCTCGTGGCCTTGTTCGGAGCGCTCGCTTTGGGGGCAACATCCCTCCTGGGAAGCTACCCGCTGGCCGGCGAGGCCGTTGCCGTCATCCCCGTGGCCCTGGCAACAGCCGCGCTCGTGGGCGTCCTCGCCTTCGGCTGGCCGCGCCTGACGGACTCCCCACAGCGCTGGTTGACGTCGATCATGCTGTTCGTGTTCGGCATAGCGGGCATGGGCACCACGTGGATGAGCATCTACCCGCCGCACCTGGAATGGCTGCCGCTGCTGACCGGTTTGGCGCTGCTGTGGGCGTTTGTGCAGAACCTGGCTCGCGGCATTGAAGCCTCAAACGCAGTGGCCAATGTCTCAGCGCAGGTGGCCGGAGTCGTCGTGACCCTTGCCGCGTGCTCCTGGGCGGCCAGTTTCCGACTGCCCGGTGACAAATCGGCAATCATCATCGGGCTGGCCGCCATCTTCTTGGCCCAGTGCGCCTCGATCCTGCCGTTTCCCGCCCGCTTCACCTCGCCGTTGGCGATCATCGCCGGACTGGTCGGAGCGCTCATCGGCTACTCCGCCTGGTGGTATCCCACCCAGACCCTCGCCTCGGCGGCCATCATGGGCGTCCTTCTGGGCGGTCTTGTCGCGGCCGTCGACCGCGCGCTCGCCCCGATTGCCGCAGGTCGCTTCCACGCGCGCAGCCCCCGCCGCAGCCCCAATCGAAGCAAAGTCCGCGAAGTCGGCGTCAACCTCACCCTGGGCGGAACGCCGATCGCACTCGGCGGGGTGGTCGTGTACATCTTCGACCAGATTCCGCTGCTCTTCCCCATGATCTGACCGGGGCAGGGCCGGGCCTTCTGAGAAGCGGCGGGCGCGTCTTCTGTCCTCAGCCGTCCTGGGTACACTGAAGTCATGGATAACTTAGTGGTTCTCGAAACCTTCTTCACCGTTCTCGTTGCCCTCGCGGGCCTCGCCACCTTCGGCATAGCAGCCAAGGTCATCACCAACCTGTTCAAGAGCCGCCGCTGATGGTCACCGAAATCCCTACGGACCTCGCTCCTGAGCTCGTGCCGCTGGCATGGGTCATCGGGTCCTGGGAGGGTGTGGGAGTCGTCGGCTACGCTGACGCTCCCGACACCCAGTTCGGCCAGCGCATCGACTTCGTCGCACCTGTCGGCGCTCCGTTCCTGCACTACACGGCGCAGGCGTACACGCTTGACGCTGACGGCAAGATCGACAAAACGCTGACCATGGAAACCGGCATCTGGCAGCTGGTGCGCAAGCGCGAAGCCCACGATGCGGGCCCCGGACTCATGGTGCCCACCGCGCAGAGCCCGTACACCACGGCCGAATCCGTAGAAAAGCTGCGCGGAGACGACGACGCCTTCGAACTCGAAGTCTCGATCGTGCAGCCGCACGGAATCATGGAGCTCTACACCGGCCGCGTCAAAGGCCCGCGCATCGACCTGGCGACCGACCTCGTTGCCCGCACCACCACATCGAAGGAATACAAGTCTTCCACCCGCATGTACGGGCTGGTCGAAGGTGATCTTCTGTGGGCGTGGGACATGGCCGCACTCGGCAACCCGCTGGGCAGCCACGCTTCGGCGCGGCTGAAGAAGGTCGCCTGACCGGTCAGTCCATGACGATCGAACCCACCGCTGCGTACCCCGTGCGCAGGGCAGAAGATCCGATCCGCGAAGAGCGCAGGCAGCGCCGACGGCGGCGCTTGGCCGCATTTGCTTCGGTGTTCACAGTGCTTGCGATCATTGCCGGATTCCTCGTGGCAATCGGGGCAATGGCCACTGTGCGCTATCAGAATCTGCGCACCCACGCGGACAGTGCGATCGAAGCGGCCCAACAGTTCGCCGAAGACCTGCGCGAGGACCCGCAGAACGCCGATTCCTCGCGGCAGAAGGCCTCAGAGGAACTGCACGCGGCACGGGAGGAAATCGACATGTTCCCCATGCCGGTTCTGCGCAAGGCCACCGACGTCGAAAAGAACGTCAGCATCGTCGCCACAATTCTCGACCAGTTCATCATCGTCGTAGACGAGGCCGCACCCACCGCAGTCACGCTCGCTCAGTCAACCTCAGTTTTCAAAGGCGAGGACGGCCAGTCGCTGACTGAGCGGCTCGGCGCGCTGAAGGACTTCGGTCCGGCCGCAGCCGAAACGCCGGAGGCCATGCGGAAGCTCAAAAGCGCGCGGGATACGCTCAATGCCGTCGACGACTCCGGTGCGTGGAGCCCGGTGCGCTCGTCACTGCACGAGTCGCAGAAAGTGCTGGGCGACGCCTACGACACTTTCGATTCCGCTGTGTCGTTTACCACCTCCTAGCAGCTCTGTTCGCCGTGCGGTTGACGGCAGAACAGACCACCTCGCAAGATTTCTCGTCGAATATTCCCTCGTCGAACAGTCAGGAGATCCGTGAACTCGCTTCGCTACCCCCGCTCTGCCGCCGTCTACGGCATCGACGAACGCGCAGACGAAGTCCAGCACTTCGGCATGCCGCTCAAAGAGCAGCGCGACCTCGCAGCAGGCCGTGCCGTTGCCGACCTCTCCAGCTTCCGCGTCTACACGCTCACCGGCGAAGACCGCCTGCGCTGGCTGCACTCCCTGACAACACAGTCGCTGGAGAACCTTCCGGCGGGTGCGAACACCGAAACGCTCATCCTGTCGGCCACGGGGCACATCGAACACTGGGTGCGGATCATCGCAGAAGAGGACAGCCTGTGGCTGATCTTCGAAACCGGCGGCGAAGAAGCCGTGGAGTGGCTGGACTCGATGCGCTTCATGATGCGCGCAGAAATCACCGACCGGTCCGCAGAGTTCCAATGCGTCGGCACCGTCGGGCCCGCCCCGGAAGGACTGCCCTCCCAAGCCGAGTGGGACGATCCCTGGCCGGCAGTGGGAGCCGGCTCCGCCTCGTATGCCGCTGTCGACCTCGGTTCGGACCAGGCCTCGCCGGACCACCCGGGCCACACGCACGACCTGCGCATTCAGCTCTGCCCGCGCGATCAGCTGCAGCAATGGCAGCCGAACGGCGTTGCCGGCCGCGACGCGTGGGAAGCACTGCGGATTGAGAACTGGCGTCCCTCACCACAGGACGTCGACGGCAAAACGCTCGTGGGCGAACTCGACGTGCTGCGCACCGCCGTGCACCTGGCCAAAGGCTGCTATCGCGGCCAGGAGGCCGTGGCCCGCGTGCACAACCTGGGCCAGGTGCCGCGCCGCCTGGTGTTCCTGCACATCGACGGTTCGACTCACACCATTCCGCGGCCCGGAGCGGAAGTGTATGCCGAAGTTCGAGGCGCCGAGAGGGTGATCGGGCACCTGACCTCAACTGCGATCCACTACGAGTACGGGCCCGTGGCACTCGCGCTGATCCGTCGCGGCACCAGCGTCGACGCCCAGCTGTTGGCTGCCGGTGACGAAGACGAAAAGCTGCCTACCATCGTCGAAGAAATCGTTGCCCACAAACGTGAAAACCGTGCCGGTGTGCCGCACATCAACCGCGAAGCTGATCTGCGGCGGCTTGGCAGGTGAGCCGGTCAGCACAGACTGTTCTGAGAGTTCTACACTGACCTCATGACTACGTTGGAGCAGGGCGGGCAGAGCCTGCCGCAGGAACGCAAACTTGTAACCGAAATCCCCGGGCCGAAGTCCCGTGAGCTCGAAGAGCGCCGCAAAGCGGCCGTGTGCGCCGGTGTGGGCAGTTCGCTGCCGGCATACATCGTCGCCGGCGGTGGGGGAATCCTCAAAGACATCGACGGCAACCAGATCATCGACATGGGCGCGGGCATCGCGGTCACGAACGTCGGAAACTCGAATCCGCGCGTGGTGAGCCGTGCGAAGGAAGCACTTGAGGCGTTCACCCACACGTGCTTCATGGTCAACCCCTACGAGGCGTACGTCGAAGTTGCCGAAGCACTCAACCGACTGACTCCCGGCGACCACGAAAAGCGCACACTGCTGCTGAACTCGGGTGCTGAAGCAGTGGAAAACGCCGTCAAGATCGCCCGCAGCTACACCAAGCGCAACGCGGTTGTCGTCTTCGACCACGCCTACCACGGCCGCACCAACCTCACCATGGCCATGACCGCAAAGGCCATGCCGTACAAGAAGGGCTTCGGCCCGTTTGCCGGCGAGGTCTACCGCGCACCCATGTCCTACCCCTTCCGCGACAACGCCGCATATGGCACCAAGCTGTCCGGTGAAGAGGCTGCACAGCGCGTCACCACCATGATCGATAAGCAGATCGGCGCTGAAGACGTCGCCGCCATCGTCATCGAGCCCATTCAGGGTGAGGGCGGCTTCATCGTCCCCGCCGAAGGCTTCCTGCCGGCACTGCAGGAGTACGCCCAGAAGAACGGGATCGTCTTTGTAGTCGACGAAGTCCAGGCCGGCTTTGCCCGCACCGGCAAGATGTTCGCCTCCGAATGGGAGGGCATCACACCTGACCTCGTCACCACCGCAAAGGGCATTGCGGGCGGCCTGCCGCTGTCTGCAGTGACCGGGCGCGCCGACATCATGGACTCCGTTCACGGCGGCGGCCTGGGCGGCACCTACTCCGGCAACCCGGCTGCCGTTGCCGGTGCTCTCGGCGCCATCGAAGCCTACGAACAGGACGGTCTCGCCCAGCGTGCTCTGGAGATCGGCGAAAAGATGGTTGACCGCTGCACCAAGCTGCAGTCGCGCTTCGCTGAAATCGGCGACATCCGCGGCCGCGGTGCCATGCAGGCCATCGAACTCGTTGTCGAAGGCACCACCGAACCGCATCCCACACTCGCCGGTGATGTCGTGAAGTACTGTGCTGAACAGGGTGTTCTTGTTCTGTCCACCGGTACGTTCGGCAATGTGCTGCGCTTCCTGCCGCCGCTGACCATTTCCGACGAACTGCTTGACGACGCTTTCGACGTCATGGAAGAGGCTTTCGCCAAGGCCCTCGACAAGTGATCTGAGCTGCGTGGTGCGGGCTTGCCCTCACCGCGCGGGTCTGAGCCTTGAAAGCGCTTCCGGCCGCTGTAATCACGCAGCGGCCGGAAGCGCTTTGTGCTGTCCTAGTCGGTCTTGGACCGGGCGAAGAACGCTGCGATGATAGCCCCGGACACGTTGTGCCACACACTGAAAACAGCGGCGGGAAGTGCGGCGAGCGGCGAAAAGTAGGCGGCGGCAAGGGACGCTGCTAGGCCGGAGTTCTGCATGCCGACCTCAATGGACAGTGCGCGGCGCTGTGCCGGCGAAAGACCTGTGAGCCGCGCGGCGCAGTAGCCCAATCCCAGGCCGATGGCGTTGTGCAGGATGACGGCCAGCAGAACAATGAGCCCGGCCGAGGCCAAGCTGTCCTTCGACCCTGCGACGACCACAGCGACGATCAGTGTGATCGTGATGGTCGAAAGCCACGGCAGTGCGGGTGCGACAGCCTCCACGGCGCGTGCAGCAAACAGCCGCACGATGACCCCCAGAATGACCGGCACGAACACGGTTTTGACGATCGAGAGCATCATCGCCGCGGCCGACACTTCGAGGTAGGAGCCGGCCAGCCACAGTGTCAGGATCGGTGTGAGCAGGGGAGCCAGCAGCGTCGACACTGTCGTCACCGTCACTGACAGCGCGACATCGCCGCGTGACAGGTAGGTGACGACGTTTGAGGCTGTGCCGCCGGGCGCACAGCCCACGAGGATGACGCCGACGGCCAGCATGGGGTCCAGGCCCAGCAGACGAACGATCGCGACACCGGCCAGCGGCATGATGGTGAACTGCAGCGCAACGCCGATGAGCACAGCCCAGGGGCGCTTGGCGATGCGGGCGAAGTCCGGCATCGTAAGTGTCAGGCCCATGAGGAACATGACCACGCCCAGTGCCCACGGGATTGCGGGGCTCATGGCCACGAGCGTGTCAGATGCCGCGATGCCCAGCAGGCCGCCGAGCACCACCAGCACCGGGAATGCCGTCACGGCAAGCCGCGCGCTGCGGGTCTGCTGGTCGCCTGCCGCTCTGCTTGTGCGTATCGCTGACGAGGTGCCTGCCCCGCTGTCGCTGCTGTCGTTGGGTGAGTTCGTGTTCCCGGGTGCCATAGCGGGTAATCTACGCGCCAGAACGCGTTCAGCCCAGCGAAATCTCACATGGCAAGAGCGCAGCGATCTAACTGCGCTGGCCGGACATAGTACTCAATAAGGAAAAGGGGCCAGTCGTTTCAGCTGGACCACTCACAGCTGCGAGTGGAGTTTAGCTTGTTTGCGACGTTGCGCGAATGATCTCGGCGAGGTCGCGCGGTCGACTCCACATGGGCCAGTGTCCTGTAGGGAGGTCTACGACATCGAGGCTTTCGAGGTTTGCGACCTCAGCGAACATGGGGTGACCTGCCTTGGCCAACGCCATCACCTGTTCGCCGGAAATTGAACAGCACACCATGGTTGTTGGGACGCTGTGGCGGGCCCCGTTCGTGAGTTCGACGGACTGGCGCAGCACGGGAGCGGGCTCTGGGACAGCCTTTGTTCGGAAGCGCTCGAGTGCTTCGGCGCTCAGCCCTTCGAGGCTGGCTTGCTGACCGAGGTCATCGAACGACGGCAGCGGCAGGTCTTCACTCTCGGTTGGGAAGTCGGCGGCGAAGGCAGTGCTATCGGCCACGGGGCCGGAATCGACCCACACCACCCGTGCAATCAGCTCGGGGTGCCGGTCGAGAACGAGACTGACGGGGAAATTGGCGCCGCTGTGCGCGACGAGGAGCACAGGCTGATCGCCCTGCTCGGCAATCGTGTCCCTGATCGCTGCTGCTTGGTCGTCGACCGTCTTTGCCGCACGCTCTGGGTCGTCCTCGTCGCGGCCCGGCAGCGTCATCGCCACTGTGCGCGTGCCATCGGTCGTGAGGTGCTCAACGACCTCGTCCCAGGCCCATGCTCCCAGCCAGTGGCCAGGAACGAGGACGGCAGGTCTGATGTTGTGTGTTGCTGTCATAGGACAAGGCTCCCAGCCTTGGCGGACAACCGTATGTCACCATTTATGTCATGAATTTGGTGAGGTTCGCGCAGTGAAGAGAGCCGAACGACTACACGCTCTGTCCGAGATGCTGCGTCGCAGCGGGACGCGAGGTGTATCGGCCGAGCGCTTGGCGCGAGAGTTCGAAGTGTCGGTCCGCACCGTCAAGCGCGACCTATACGCGTTGGAGAACAGCGGTGCGCCGATCTGGTCCCGCCCCGGTCCGGGCGGTGGGTACGGACTGGCCAAGAGCGCTTCCCTTCCGCCCGTTACCCTGTCCCCGGAGCAGGCCGTGGCGCTCATGGTGGCGGTGTCCGCCGCGTCAGATGCGCCCTATGCCGATCTGGCGCGCGCCGGGGTCAAGAAGATCATGGACGTCCTCGATCCCAAGACTCGGGCGCAGGCCGACGAGCTTGCCCACCGGGTCTGGGTGGATTCGCTTCCTTCTTCCTCACGCACTATTCAGTCAGCGATAGAGGAAGCGATGGCCGAACAAAGAGTGCTCCGCATTCGCTATACATCGCGGGAGGGCACTACGACTGTTCGTGAGGTTGAACCCGTGCTTTTCGCTTCTGCAGGCGGTCGGTGGTATCTGGTCGGATGGTGCCTCCTGCGCGGTGCGATGCGGTGGTTCTCCGTGTCGCGCATCGAATGCGCTACCGTCACCATGACTGCCTGCAGCGGCCACGCCATTCAGGAAGTCGGGGACCCTCCTGCGAACGCCAGGCCCGTCCATGGCCGCGACGGGTGAGTTCCTCATCAACGTCTCCCGGCAGTCCATCCGAGCCCACCTCGGCCACTCAGCTCCACCTCGACGGCCTTGGGGAATTCCTCCTCGACTAGGGGTGTTCCGGCATTATGACTGAAACACCGTTGAAGCTTTCGATCCTCGACCTTGTGCCCGTTCGCGGCGAACAGACAACCAGTGACGCTCTGCGGGCGTCGAAGTCATTTGTAGAAAAGGCGGATGCCCTGGGCTACACCCGCTACTGGGTGGCCGAACACCACAACATGCCGGCCATTGCGTCAAGCCATCCCGCAGTTGAGCTTATGCACTTAGGGCAGAACACCTCGCGGATTCGCTTGGGCTCTGGCGGTGTCATGCTGCCCAACCACGCGCCGTATTCGGTGGCTGAGCAGTTCTCCCTGCTGGCCGCGGTCTACGGCGACCGGATTGATCTGGGCATTGGGCGTGCTCCCGGCACCGACCCGTTTACGCGCATGGCCATGTGGGGCCACCTGGGGGAGGGCCAGGTGGTCAATCGGGAGGGCCAGCCGATTGATCCCGTGGAGAACTTCCCGCAGCACGTCATGGACATTCTTCGCCTGCTGGGCCCCGAAGGGCTGGACGTGGAGCTGTTCGGCGACCGCAAACACACGCTGAGAGCCACCCCGAAGCTTGATGTCAGTCCTGCAGCCCAGGTGTGGCTTCTGGGGTCCAGTAATTATTCGAGCCAGCTGGCAGCAGTCCTCGGCCTGCCCTATGTGTTCGCCAATCATTTTGCCGGTCGCGGCGCACAGCAGGCTATGCAGCTGTACCGCGACCAGTTCGAAGCAACCCAGTTCGGAAGACAGCCGCGCAGCTTTATGACAGCGAACGTGGTTGTCGCTGAAACCGAGGAAGAGGCCTGGAATCTGGCACAGCCGTTCCTGTACCAGATGGCGAACCTGCGGGTGGGCGCTCCCATGCGCTCCATGCCGACGGTGGGACGGGAAACGGACGAGGTCATGTCGGCCGGGCACCGCGCGGTGGCGGACAAGCTCGCACAGACGTACATCATCGGCACACCGACCGACGCCGCCCGTCAGCTGCGCGAACTGGCAGCCGAGGGCGGCGTCGACGAGGTCATGATGCAGGCTGTTGCCGGCGGTTATCCAGACGAGGACCTGCGCACTTCGGTCGCCCGGGAGCGAACGCTGGAGCTTCTGGCCGAAGAGCTGTTCTGATCCTTGACCGCTCTGAGGTGCCGCCCAGGGTGGCCCGAGGTGCCGACCGGCTTCTCTGTCCGTTCGCCTGCCCTGCGCAGGCGGATGGACCGGGCCTGGTTGTCGGCGAGTTCTATCAGCAGCCGCCTCTGAGCGGCGGGCGCCTGCGGGTGGTCGTCCAACCATGCATTCGTCAGGTCGAGTACCCGCTGTGCGTCATTGCTCCACGTGGGGTAGAGGCCCAGCACAAGGCGACGAGCGATTTCGATCGAATGGTCAGTCCAGAACGATTCCAGTCGCTCGAAGTACTGTTTGACGAACGGTTCGCGCAACGGCAGGGCACACGGTGCGATGAAGCCCTGAATGGTTGCGCTCAGTGCATCGTTGGACAGGGTGTGGTCGTCAACGGCTGAGGTGAACGCGCGCTGTTTGGCCAACACCAGCGGCATGGCAGCCTGCGCTGTGCGTGCCCGCAGAAGGCCCGCACCGGTGTTGTCGAGTCTGGCCTCGATATCGATGTCCTGCTGGTCGGCCCAGCCCTGTGTGACCAGCGCGGTCAGTGCCAGCCAGCGCAGTGAGTGCTCGATGGTGAGGTCGTTGGCCCCGTCGTTCAGAGCGCTGCCGAGCTCTGCATTGAGAACCTTCGAAGCCCACTGGCGTCCAGCGGTGTCCACGGGGTGCGGTTGGGTCAGGGCGGCGGCGCGCTGCACCAGCACAAGTGCCAGTTCGGCCAGGTCGAGCTGCACGTCGGAGCCGGAGGGGGCCGCAGCGAGAGCGTCGAGTGCTGAGCCCAGCAGTGAGCGCAGCGCCTCCGGGTGGTCGGCGTCGGCCGTCCAGCGGTCGAGTGCGCCGAGCACTGTCGCACACACTCCTCCGGCGATGCCTGCGTGGTCTTCACGGCCGAGGGAACGAGCGTGGGCTTCAATGAGGTCCGTCACGGGCAGAAGCCCGTCCCGTGCGGCATTGGTCAGCGCCGACCAGGCGAGAGCGCGGTCCATGGGGTCCTCCAGCCGGCTGACGTGACGCAGCGCGGTGGCGGTGGATCTTTCGTCCAGGCGGATTTTGACGAAGTCGTCGTCGCCGTGGTTGACCAGCAGGAGGTCCGGTGCGGGTGCGCCGACCAGATGGCTGACTTCGGCCTTTGCGGTGTCGAAGTCGAGGGTGAAGGAGTCCGTGAGCTCAATGGCGGCACCGTTTTTGGTGAATGTGCCCACCCGCATGGTGTGCGGGCGCAGCACATCAGAGCCGTCGCAGTTGCGCTGGTAGGCCGTTGCGGAGGTGATCGTTCCGTCCGTGTCGACGTCGAGGTCGATGCCGATTTCGCTCATGCCGGTGGTCTGCAGCCAGGCTTTGGCCCAGCCGCGGACGTCCCGGTCAGGTGCTGCCGCATCGAGTGCGGACAGGAAGTCTTCCAGCGTGGTGCTGCCGTAGGCGTGGTCGCGGAAGTACTGGCGGGAGCCTTCGCGGAAAGCGTCAATGCCCACGTAGGCGACCAGCTGTTTGAGCACGGACGCGCCTTTTGCGTACGTGATGCCGTCGAAGTTGAGTTTGGCAGCTTCGACATCGGGGATGTCGGCGACGATGGGGTGCGTTGTGGGGTACTGATCTTGGCGGTAGGCCCAGTCTTTGCGCGACAGCGCGAAGGACACCCAGCCGTCGTCGAACTCGGTGGCTTCTGCCAGGGCGAGTCCGCCCATGTAGTCGGCGAAGGACTCTTTGAGCCACAGGTCATCCCACCAGGTCATGGTCGCAAGGTCCCCGAACCACATGTGTGCCATTTCGTGCAGGATGACGTTGGCGCGCGCCTCCAGTTGGCGTCGGGTGACGGCGTCCCGGAAAAGGTAGTCGTCGGTGAAGGTGACCAGGCCGGGGTTCTCCATGGCGCCGAGGTTGTATTCGGGGACGAAGATCTGGTCGTACTTACCCCACGGGTAGGGGTAGTCGAAGAAGTCCATGAAGAAGTCGAGGCCCTGCTTGGTGACCGTGAAGATCGCTTTGGGGTCCATGTGGTCGGCGAGGCTGGCCCGGGCGTACAGTCCCAGCGGAATGGTGAGGTCTGCGCCGTCTGCACCCGCACCGGTCCGCGTGTAGGAGTCGGTGAGCTCAACGTAGTGCCCGGCGCACACGCAGGTGATGTAGCTCGACTGACGCAGAGTGGGGGCGAAGCTGTGCCGGGTGATGTCCTTGGCGACCTCTTCGGACTGTCGGCTGGTTCCACCGGACAGCACGGTGAAGTCGCTCGGTGCGGTCACTTCGAACTCGAAGACGGCTTTGAGGTCCGGCTGGTCGAAGTTGGCGAAGACGCGGCGGGCGTCGGTCGGCTCGAACTGCGTGTACAGGTAGACCTTGCCGTCTGCGGGGTCGAAGAAGCGGTGCATGCCCTCACCGGAACGGGAGTACAGCGCTTTTGCCCCGACCGTCAGTTCGTTCTGTCCGGCCGTGACGGGGAAGGTGACGCGGAAGCCGTCGAAAGCTGTCGTGGGGTCAAGGTCTTTTCCGTTGATGCTGACGGCATACACAGAGTCGGCGATGATGTCGATGAACGTCGTGGAATCTTCGGCCGCGGTGAACGTCACGGTCGTCACCGAATCGTACGTGGACATATCGCGGTTGGGCGCACCAGAAACGTCCAGGCTGATGCGATAGGCCTCAAGGGTGAGCAGGCGCGCTCGCTCTTGGGCCTCTGTGCGGGTGAGATTTGATGTCATTGGTCCTCCGACGACCAGCTTTTCATATTTCGTGGAATGTCGATATATAGACTTCAGGAGGAGGTGCTTCAGTGAGTACAGTCAAGCAGCCGTCGCGGGCCCGGCGCCTGGGTTCGTACCTGGGGCTGCGCGCTCGGCTGGGTCTGCGTCGGATCAGGGCGAATTTCGGCCAGTACCTGCAGGTGGTCATCGGCGCCGTTGTTGCGTATTCGTTCTGTCTGCTGGTCCTGGGGCACCAGTACCCGTTCTTGGCCGCGGTCGCCGCAACCGTGGGAACGGGCGTTGTCACGGACCGTCGCCTGCGGCGGGCCACGGAATTCGGCATCGGTGCGATTTTCGGTGTGCTGGCCGGCGAGCTGGTGCTGTCGCTGTTCGGCACGGGCATCTGGCAGATGGCGCTGGTCATGTTCTGCGGCATTCTCGTGGGCGCACTGATCAATTCCGGTCCGCTGTTCATCACGCAGATCGGCGTGCAGTCCATCTATGTGGTCACGGTCCCGCCTGCGCTGAACGCCTATCCGTTTGATCGGACTGTCGACGCTGCCGTCGGCGCCTCTGTTGCGATTCTCATGAGCCTTATCGTGCCCCACGATGCGCGCAAGGCTCCGCGGGACAGGGCAGCTTCTCTGCTCGATGAGATTTCCGAGATTCTGCAGGACATTTCACGCAGCATCCGCACGGCGGATAAGGGGGCGGCCCAGCGTGCGCTGGGGCGTGCGCGCGACACGCAGAGCTTTGTCGATCAGTGGCACAGTTCGGTCAGCGTGTCGAAGGAGGCCACCCGCATCAACGCGCGGTCCCGCCGTTACGCGGCCGAGGTCAACCGGCTTGCCCGTGCCGCTGAGTACGCCGACCGTTCTATGCGCATGGTGAGGATCGTGGCGCGTCGGTCCGTCACGCTGACTCAGACGGGTGATGCGCGGCCGGAGATCGCGAACCTCATCGATGCGCTCGCCGAGGGCAGTTCCATGCTCGGCATTGCGCTGCGCCGGGGAACGTCTCGCGTTCCGGCGGAGGAGTATTTGGCGTCGGTGGCGGCGCGCTTGGATGTCAAAGCGCCGTTTGCTCAGGGCCGACTGGACGAAACTGTCATCCTTATGCTGCGTCCGTTGGCGCACGACCTCATGTGCGCTGCCGGTCTGACCGAAGCCGCCGCCGACGACGTCCTGCCGGGCCTGCCGGAACTTGACGGAGAGTGATCTCCGCTGGGCAGCCAGGTCGGAAAGCCGCCGAGGACAGCACAGAACCTGAAGGCTCACGAGGTGCCGGTCCGCGCAGTCTAGAATGGCACCATGCTGGTGCTTGGGAACATTCAAATGGGAATCATGATGCTCATCCAGGTGGGCGTCTTTGCTCTGACGACGATCGCGTTCATCGATTCGCTGCGATTCTCCGACGAGGCGTACAAGGCAATTGACCGCCACTCCAAGGCGCTGTGGTGCAGCATCCTGGGTGTGGCCGCCGCTTTGGCCTTCGCCAACCTCCCACTCACCGGAGTCAGGAGCGGTCTCGGTCTGCTGGGCATTGCCAGCGTTGTGGCGGCAGGCATCTACTTGGGCGATATGGCCAAGAAGCTGCGTGCCATTGAATCCCGCCGCCACAGAAGGTGACGCGCACCAACCTGCCGGGCGCGGATGAGCACTACACGGCCATCATCGGCTCGGGCGAGCCCACGACCGTCTTCGCCCACGGCTTCGGCGGCAGCATCCGCGACACCCGGCCTTTTGCGGCGGGCATCCGCGGCACAAGAGTCTTTCCCCACATGCCCGGCCACGGGGGCAATCCATCGCCCGGTCCAGGCTGGGAATATCCGATGCTTGCCCAGGCGCTTGCCGGTGTTCTCGAACGCACGAACGCCGATCGCGCACTCGGGGTGTCCATGAGCGCTGGTGCTCTCGCCAGACTCATCACCGACGGCCACCACGCAGCGCGCGGGCTGAAAAAGGCCGCGTTCGTCCTGCCCGCGTCGTGGACAGCGCCGCCGGAACACCTGATGGAGAACTTCGCCGCCTACACCGACATGCTGCGCAGCTATGTCGCACAAGGCGACGAAGACGGCCTCGCCAGGGCCCTTGCGGAACGCGAAGCCCCCGAAGTCCGGCAGATGCCCGAAGCCCAGCAGTTTGCGCGCGGACGGGCCCGGGCAATCATGACAACCGACCTCGAAGACGGCATCGGCTTAGCGTGCAGGACTGCCGTGGACAATCCGGCGGGAGCCTCAGATTTCGCAGGCGATGTTCTCGTGCTGACACACGAAGAAGACACCAGCCACCCGGTCGAAGTCGCACAGAAATACGCTGACGCCTTCCCACACGCTCGCCTCGAAGTGCTGCCGCGAGGCTCCATTCTGTGGCGCGGACGCCAGGACGTGCGCCGCATACTGGGCGAGTTCTTTGACAGCTGAGCCGCCGATGCCGAACCCGCCCGCTCGCCGTTTGGCGCTCATCTCCCTGCACACCTCCCCGGCCGCCCAGCCCGGTGCCGGTGATGCCGGAGGCCTCAACGTCTACGCCCTCAACGTCGCGGAAGAACTTGCCGCAGCCGGGCACACAGTCGACATCTTCACAGCCGACCCGCAGCTGCAAAGCGGCAGCCAAACGGCACCTCGTCAGTTGGGTCCCCGCATCCGAGTTCACCTGCTGAGCACGAGAGCAGAAACAAAAGACGAACTGGCTGATGACATCGACCGCCTTGCCGGACAGCTGAGCGAACATTCTGACTACCGGGCAGCCGACTTTGTGTGGGCGCACTACTGGATCTCGGCCGATGCCGCCCTGCGGGCTCAGCCGCGCAAGAAGACTGCCGTGTCATTTCACACGATCGCCGCGGTCAAAGAGCGCGACTTCCCTGGCCACCGCGAACCGTCCCAACGGCTGGAAGCTGAACGGCGGATCGCCCAGACGGCCGACATCATCGTGGCCAACACCCCGGCAGAAGCCGAAGACGCACGCGAACTGCTGGGGGCTGCCTCCGACAGAGTTCTCACCGTGCCGCCGGGCGTGCGAACAGACGTATTCACCCCCGGCGATCAAGCTCAGGCACGCCGCCGTGTCGGGGCGGACGCCGACCTGCTGGTGCTGGGGGTCGGCCGGATGCAGCGGGTCAAGGGAACCGATCTGGCAATTGAAGCACTCGCATCACTGCGGTCGGTGCGCCCGGATCTGGCGGCCCGAACGCGCATGGTCCAGCTGGGCGCGGTTTCCGGGGACGCGCACGCAAGCGTGTACGCCGAACTCGCCGGACGCCTGGGAGTGGCAGACAGTTTGAAGGTCCGCGAACCCGTGCCCGCCGAAGAGCTCGCCGACTGGTACCGGGCGGCTGACGTTGTGATTGTGCCGTCGCGTTCGGAGTCGTTCGGCTTTGTCGCCGCCGAGGCGTCAGCCGCCGGTCGTACCGTACTGGCCTCCCGCGTGGGCGGGTTGGAAGTCATTGTCGACAGCGGGACGACGGGAGTGCTTCTGGAAGGCCGCGACCACAGAAGCTGGGCGGAGGCGCTCGCCCGGCTGCTTGACGATGCGCAGCTGCGGGAACGTCTGGGCCAGGCAGCCCGCGAACGTGTGCAGAGGTTTACGTGGCAGGCCTGTGCTGAGAAGGTAATGGCAGCACTCACTGCCGCCGGAGCGGGCCAACAGTCCGCGGGGAGGAACGAATGACGCCGATCGAAGAAACAGCATCTGCGCTGGTTGCGTGGGCCAAAGACGCGCAGGTCGAGTTCGACGTGGTCGACGTCGGCCACCTGGTGGTCACGCTGCCAGGCGAAAAGAAGCTCAAAACCACAGTGTCGGTGCGCTTCACACCCAGCCGGGTCGACCTGCAGGCGTTCCTCATGCGCAGGCCCGATGAAAACCACGCCGCGTTCTACCGGTGGATGCTGCGCCGCAATCAGATACTTCACCTGGTGTCGTTCTTCCTCGACCCGCACGGGGACGTCTACCTGCGCGCATCGATCCCCGCATCCGCGTGGACGGCCGAGATCATCGATCAGGTGATGGGCGAAGTCCTCACAGTGTCTGACGGCAGCTTCAATGATCTGCTGGTCCACGGCTTTCTCACATCCATGAAGCGCGAATGGGCGTGGAGGATCGCCCGCGGCGAATCCACTCGCAACCTCGAAGCGTTCAAACACCTGCTGGATAACGACGACAACGAGTTCATCGGCACGTTCACCGAGACCGACACCGACTGAGACAGGCAGTCAGTCCTCGGCGGATAGAACCGCCGAGGACTGACCTCACATGGAAGAATAGGGCTATGACTTACAACCTCGTGCTGCTGCGCCACGGCGAAAGCGAATGGAACAAGAAGAACCTCTTCACCGGCTGGGTTGACGTGCCCCTGACTGACAAGGGCCGCGCCGAAGCCGCCCGGGCGGGGGAGCTGCTGACAGAAGCCGGGCTGGCGCCCGATGTTCTGCACACCTCGCGCCTGAAGCGCGCCATCATCACCTCGAACCTTGCCCTGGAAACCGCTGACCGTTCCTGGATCGACGTCAAACGCTCATGGCGGCTGAACGAACGCCACTACGGTGCGCTGCAGGGCAAGAACAAGGCCGAAGTCCGCGAAGAATTCGGCGAAGAGCAGTTCATGATCTGGCGCCGGTCCTTCGACACACCGCCGCCGGAACTCGACGACAGCTCGGAATGGTCACAGGCAGGGCAGGCGCGCTACGCAAACCTGGGTTCTGCCATCCCGCGCACCGAATGCCTGGAGGACGTCATCAAGCGTCTGCTGCCGTACTGGTACGACTCGATTGTCCCAGACCTCCAGCTGGGCCGCACTGTTCTGATCACAGCGCACGGAAACTCGCTGCGCGCGCTCGTCAAGCACCTCGACGGCATCAGTGACGACGACATCGTGGGGCTGAACATCCCCACCGGCATTCCGCTGCACTACGAGCTCGACGAAGATTTGAAGCCAGTGAACCCCGGTGGCCGCTACCTCGATCCCGAAGCGGCAGCCGAAGCCGCAGCCGCGGTTGCCGCCCAGGGCAAGAAGTGACTGGTGCGCTGATGCTCTGAGCCCAGAACCAACGCTTAAGGCCCGGTGTCCATGTGGACACCGGGCCTTAAGCGTTCAAGCAGTCTGCTGGTGGTCAGCTTTCGTCCTGCTCTGCGCGGATGTCGGCGATTTCAGCTTCACGGCGTGCCGGTTCGGAGTCGTGAAGCGCTGTCAGCGTCGGTTCGAACGAACCGGTGAGCAGGTACTCAACGCGGTGTGCCACGTTGACGGCCTGGTCGCCGAAACGCTCGAAATAGCGGGAGATCAGCGTGACATCGGCAATCTGGCTGGGCGAGATTTCACCGTTGGACAGTTCGCCGATGATGGTGAACACCCGCAGGTGAAGCGTGTCGAGTTCTTCGTCGATGGCCGCGATCATCGGCACGGCCGCCGTGCCGGGTTCGCTCAGCAGCTGAACGAGAGCGTTGCCGATGCGCACCGCGGTCGTGCCCATGTGGGTGAAGACGTCGCGGAACTGCTCCGGCAGTGCCGGTTCGGGGTGGCGGATGCGCACGAGCGAACCGATGTGGCGGGCGAGGTCGCCCATGCGCTCGATTGCAACCGACATCTTCAGCGCCGCGATGACAGCGCGCAGATCGGCGGCGACGGGAGCTTGGAGGGCCAGCACTTCTGCTGAACGGCGGTCCAGGGAAGCCTGCATGCCGTCGATCGAATCGTCAGCGGCGATGACCTGCTGAGCGAGTTCGAGGTTGTTTTCCAAGAGAGCCTGAACTGAGCTCTCCATAGCCACGGTGGCCTTTTCGGCCATTTCGACAAGTCCGTCGGCGATGGATTCGAGTTCATTGCGGAAGGCTTCGCGCACTCGAGGTCCTTTCCTTGAAGTTCTACGTGAGGCACTGTACACCAACACGAACCAAGTTAACGCTTTCAAGCGGGAGTTAAAGGAGCCTGTCCCCAATGTGAATACCGGGGGAAATGTCGCACGCTCCGTCGCTGTCAGATAGAACCCGCGTCACCGTGCGTTTAGGCTGTCAGTGTGGACGTGTTGATTATTTCGCTCATTACCGGCGGAGTTGGGCTCATTCTGGGCATCGCCGGGATCCTGGCGTTTCGCATGTCCGAAAGCTCGTGGTCATCCGCGTCGCTGCATTCGGATGACGAACTTCCCGAAGGCATCGCCGAAGTTCTCGCCGTTCTGCCCAGTGCGGCAATCGTCATCGACGCCGGGGATGATGTCACGAAGGCATCGCCTGCCGCCTACACCTTCGGCCTTGTGCGCGGTCACGTCCTGGCCGCCCCGCAGCTGCGCGAAGCCGTTGGGCGGGTGCGCGTGCGCGGCCTGATCGAAGAGATCGACTTCGAAACCCAGCGCGGATCAGACGAAAAGAGTCGCCGCTATCTGCACGCGCGCGTTGCCCCGCTGGCTGAGGCCTATGTTCTTGTGCTGTGTGATGACCACACGGAGTCTCACCGAATCAACGCCGTCCGGCGTGACTTCGTGGCAAATGTTTCCCACGAGCTCAAAACCCCCATCGGCGCTATTTCCCTGATGGCCGAAGCCGTCACCGACTTTTCTGACGACCCCGACGCCGTGCAGCGCTTCGGCGGGAAGCTTCAGAAGGAATCCGCGCGTCTGGCGCAGCTTGTTCAGGAGATCATCAATCTGTCGCGGGTCCAGGACAACGAACAGCTGGAATCGACAACGCGGGTCGAGCTTGACGACGTCGTGCAGGAAGCGGTTGACCGCGCCCGCACAAATGCCGATGCAAAGGGCATCGAACTGTCAGTTTCCGGCAGCCCCGGCGCCGCTGTGCAGGGTTCGTTTGATCTGCTGGTCAATGCTGTGCGCAACCTGATCGACAACGCGGTCAACTATTCGAACTCGGGCACGTCCGTGGGCATAAGTGTTGAGTCCACTGACGGCGATGCCTCCATTGTCGTGACTGACCACGGAATCGGCATTTCGGCAGAAGACACTGAGCGGATCTTCGAACGCTTCTACCGTGTCGATCCTGCACGTTCGCGCAACACCGGAGGCACCGGCCTGGGCCTGTCGATCGTCAAGCACATCGTGGCCACCCACGGCGGGCGCATCGACGTGTGGAGCCGTCCCGGTGAAGGGTCGACTTTCACCATCGCCCTGCCGGCAGCGCCGGCTGATAACGTTCGGCACCTGAAGCCGCCGGAAAACACACCCTCTGACGGAATCGCCGCCGAGGGTCGCGAGAGAAAGGCATGAGTTGACCAAAATTCTGCTGGTCGAAGACGAAGAGTCGCTGTCGGACCCGCTGTCCTACCTGCTGGGTCGCGAAGGCTACGACGTTGTTGTGGCGGCCGACGGCAAGAAGGCGGTCGAAGAATTCGAGACCGCCGGAGCGGCCCTCGTGCTTTTGGACCTCATGCTGCCCGGGCTGCCCGGCACGGAAGTCTGCCGCATCATTCGCGGCCGGTCGAACGTGCCGATCATTATGCTCACCGCAAAAGACGCCGAAATCGACAAGGTCGTCGGCCTTGAACTCGGCGCTGATGATTACGTGACGAAGCCGTATTCCTCGCGTGAGCTCCTGGCTCGCATCCGCGCTGTTCTGCGCCGCGGATCAGCTTCTGTCGACGACGAGTTCGACGATGTGCTCGAAGCCGGCGGCGTGCGCGTCGACGTCGACCGCCACGTGGTCACGGTCCGCGGTGAGGAAATGCAGCTGCCGCTGAAGGAGTTTGAGCTGCTGGAGATGCTGGTGCGCAATGCAGGGCGCGTTATGACGCGCGGTCAGCTGATCGACCGGGTGTGGGGCTCTGACTACGTGGGGGACACCAAAACCCTCGACGTGCACATCAAGCGTCTGCGCGCCAAGATCGAGGTCAACCCCTCCGAGCCTAAGCTGCTGACAACCCTGCGCGGCCTGGGCTACAAATTCGAAGACTGATACCCGCAGCCGCCACAAGCAGAGGTCCCCAAGCGATAATCGCTCGGGGACCTCTGCTGTGTGTGAGCCTGTCCGCTGGGGGTGCTGGCTCACAGAGCTCACTGGCCGGTGGTGCTGTCCTCGGTGGCGTCGTCCGTTGCGCCGTCTGTGGCAGACGGTGCGCTGCTGGGTTCCAGAGTCTTGTAGTACCAGTGGCTGCCGTCGAGAATCTGGGTCTGGACGTCTTCTGAATTGCCGTTGACCGTGACCGTGACGTCGACGAGGGTGCCGGTGGGCTGGTTCAGCCCGGAGACGATGACTTCGTCAGCGCCCTCAGCGTTGGGGTTCTGCGGGTCCTGCGAGAACTTTTCTCCCGCCTTGACGGTCTGGCTGACGGACTTGTCGCCGGCCTTGATCGAAACATCGGCTGTCTTGTCGGTGTTGTTGACCAGCGTGTAGAACAGCTGGGCCTTTTCCTGGTCTTCGTCTGAGATGAGCAGGATGCCGCGAACGTCCACGCCGTCAATCGAGGTGGCAGCGCCGTCGCCGCCGTTGTAGTGGTACTTGGCGGTCTGCTGGGACGAGATCAGCGCGGCGCAGCCGCTGAGGGGTGCAACGAGGGCTGCTGCGAGCGCGACAGCGCCGAAGCGGGTCAGCCTTTTCACGATAAAAGCTCCTAGAAGAAGTAATGCTTGGCCTCTGACGGAATCGTACCTGTTTCTGCCAACGGTCCGAAACTCGGGTCACAGGATTCAGTGTGGAATCTCCCATGTTCCTCTGAATATGCGGCTGAGACGCTATATCACACTGTGGACGATGGCCGCCCAATTTGCGGAAAGTGTCGTGGTAAGATGGGTCACCGAAAGGGGACTAAAGAGTATGAGTTTTCAGGTTGGAGACACCGTCGTCTACCCGCACCACGGTGCAGCCACTGTTCAAGAAGTGAACACCCGCAAGATCAAGGGTGAAGAGACCGTCTTCCTCAAGCTTGAGGTTTCGCACGGCGATCTGACTATTGAAGTCCCTGCTGAGAACTGCGACCTCGTCGGTGTTCGCGACGTCGTCAACGCAGAGGGTCTGGAAAAGGTCTTCGAAGTTCTGCGCGCCGAAGTTGCCGAAGAGCCCACAAACTGGTCGCGCCGCTACAAGGCCAATCTCGAGAAGTTCCAATCCGGCGATGTCATCAAGGTCGCAGAAGTTGTTCGCGACCTGTGGCGCCGCGAACAGGACCGTGGACTTTCCACGGGCGAAAAGCGGATGCTCGCCAAGGCTCGCCAGGTTCTTGTTTCCGAACTGGCTCTGGCCAAGGAAAAGGAAGAAGACGAAGCCGAAGCAATGCTTGACGAAGTTCTGGCTTCCTGATCTTCGCAGCACGGCCCGCGCTCAGAGTGCTCTGAGCGCGGGCTTTGTGTTTGACTGTTGACGGCTACCATGGCTGTCGTGGAGACAGCCCTCATCATTCCTGCCGCCGGGTCCGGTACGCGCTTAGGCGCTGACCGTCCGAAGGCCTTTGTCGAACTTGAAGGCCGCACGCTTCTGGCGTGGTCGCTGCGCTGTGGGCTGCGCGCCGGCTGCGGGCTCACTGTCATTGCCGCACCAGCACACCTGTTGGATCACGCACGCACTGTCGCACACGCCGAATGTGACGCGCTGGGTCTTCCGCGCAGCCTGGTTGCTGTCGTTGAAGGCGGCACTGAGCGGACCGACTCGGTTGCCGCCGCACTCACCGTGCTCGAATCCGCCGGTCCGCGCTTTGTGCTGGTGCACGACGCTGCCCGCGCGCTCACGCCCGAGGCAGTGTTCACCCGCGTGATCAAAGCTCTGCGCGCCGGTGAGCGCAATGTCGTGCCGACCCTCCCGGTTGCCGACACAATAAGAACTGTGTCCGGCGACACCTCGGCAGTGGAGGACCTCGCCGTGCCCGTTGACAGATCCCAGCTGAGACGAGTCCAGACCCCGCAGGGGTTCCGTACAGAAGACCTGCGGGCGGCACATCAGCACGCGCGTGAAGCCGGCATTTCAGCAACAGACGACGCCGGTCTTCTGGAAGCCATCGGTATTCCCGCCAGGGGAGTGCCCGGAGCAGAAGCCGCACACAAAATCACCTACCCCGATGATCTGCGCCAAGCGCGCGCTCGACTGCGAGGAGAATGACAATGCAGGTGGGAATCGGCATAGACAGCCACGCTTTTTCAGACGACCCGCAGCGCCCCCTGTGGTTGGCCGGTCTGCTGTGGGAGGACGCCGGTCCGGGCCTTGAGGGCCACTCCGATTCCGATGCGGTGGCTCACGCCTGCTGTGATGCTCTGTTCTCAGCCGCCGGCATCGGCGATCTTGGCGCCCACTTCGGCGTTGACAGGCCGGAACTGGCCGGGGCCTCGGGGGCGCAGCTGCTGCAGGAGGCCGCCCGTCTGGTGCGCGAAGCCGGTTTTGCCATCGGCAACATTGCGGTGCAGGCCGTGTGTACCCGTCCCAAAATCGGCACCCGCCGGGCCGAAGCCCAGCGGGTGCTGAGTGAGGCCGCCGGAGCGCCGGTCACGGTGTCCGGCACGACATCCGACGGTCTGGGCTTCACCGGACGAGGTGAAGGGGTTGCCGCCGTGGCGACCGCCCTGGTCTACCAGGCGTGAGGATCATCTG
The DNA here is from genome assembly GCF_001810665.1 of Brevibacterium sp. HMSC063G07. Classification (NCBI taxonomy): domain Bacteria; kingdom Bacillati; phylum Actinomycetota; class Actinomycetes; order Micrococcales; family Brevibacteriaceae; genus Brevibacterium; species Brevibacterium sp. HMSC063G07. Next base: position 245,801 of record NZ_KV802360.1, on the reverse strand, counting down.
AGGCGAGTTCGTCTCCGCCGGTGACCTGCTCAACTGACTTCCCGCGCGTCACGACAACGCCGATCAGCCACACAATGGCGAAGATGCCGAAGGTCCACAGCATCTGTGTTCGGGTGTCCGGCGCGAACATGCCCAGCACGACCACGGCAAGCAGGGCCGCGGCGGTCAGCCATGACAGAACCGGATAGCCCCACATCTTCATGGGCAGGTGTGTGCCTTCCCGTTCGGCCCGTCGGCGAAGAATGATGTGGCTGGCCACGGTCGCCACCCAGGTGACGATGAGCGTCGAGCCGACCACATTGAGGCCGATGAACAGCACCTTGTCCTGATTGAAGGCATTCACAAGCACGGAGGCGAAGCCGATCAGGACCGACACCACGATCGCCGGGATCGGCACGCCCCTGTTGTTTGCTCGCCCTGTGACCGCTGGCGCCATGCCGCGGTGGGCCAGTGAGAACACCATGCGGGACGCCCCGTAGACATTGGCGTTGAGCGAGCTCAGCAGCGCCACCACGATGATGATGGCCATCACGGTGCCGACGGCCGGCAGTCCCGTGGCCGTCAACGTCGTGACGAACGGGTTCTCGGCGAGGTCGGGGTTGTCCCAGCGGACGGCGAGGATCATGAGCGCGACCGAGCCCATGTAGAACACGAGGATGCGCAGCACGATGCCGGCGATCGCCTTGCGGATCGAAGTTTCGGGGTCGGCGGTTTCGGCAGCCGCGACGGCGAGGATCTCAATGCCGCCGAATGCGAAGATCACGATGAGCAGGCCGGTGCCGATTCCGCCGATGCCGGAAGGCGCGAGGTCTACGCCCTGCACATTGCTCAGCCCGGGTGACTCGCCGGGGGTAAGTCCGAACAGGAATGCTGTGACGACAATGAGGAACAGGATGACGAAGGCGACTTTGATGAAGCTGAACCAGTATTCGAATTCGCCGAACGAGCCGACGCCCATGAGGTTGATGACGGTGAAGACCATCATGAAGGCGAGCACCCAGATCCACTGTGGGACATCGGGCAGGAAAGCAGACCGCATGATCTGTGCGGCGGCTGTCGCTTCAACGGCAACGACGAGGCACAGCTGCACCCACCACAGCCAGCCGACGGCAAAAGCGGCCGATGGGCCCAGCGCCTTGCCCGCGTAGTACGAAAACGCTCCCGGGTTGGGGTCGGCGGCAACCATTTCGCCGAGCATCCGCATAACCGAGATGATGATGAGTCCGGCAGCCACATAGGCCAGGAGAATTGCCGGGCCGGCGACGGCAATGCCTTCGCCCACACCGAGGAAAAGGCCCGCGCCGATTGCCGAACCGAGGCTCATCATGACGAGGTGCCGGGTCTTCAGGCGCTTCTGCAGTTGGGTGGTGGCCATGAAAATCCTTATGAACAAAAACAGCTGGTGAACTTCGGATGACATGATACGCCGCTGTGGCGCAGATCATGTCCGCTGAATAATACCGGGGCCGGGCGCTTAAAGCGCCCGGCCCCGCGGTGATGTGTCGCAGCGGCTCAGTGACCGCGTTCAATCCATTCCTGCAGATGCGGCTTTTCCGCGCCGATGCTGGTGGAATCACCGTGTCCGGTCAGCACAATCGTGTCTTCAGGCAGGGCGAAAAGCCGCTGCCGGATCGAGTCGATGATCGTGTCGAAACTCGAATGCGACCGTCCTGTCGCTCCCGGGCCCCCGTTGAACAGAGTGTCACCGGAAAGGAGGACCGGCACCTCGGCGTTTGCGGGAGTGGTTCCCCGAACGTCTTCGGGCAGTCCGGCACCCGTGAGGCCTTCGGCAATGTAGAAGCACGTGGAGCCGGGGGAGTGGCCCGGTGTGTGCATCGCGCTCAGGCGCAGACCGGCCACCGTGAAGGTGTCGCCGTCATCGATCCGTCCGGTGGGCTGACGGTCCTCGAACACTTGGTCCCACAGCACGGAATCGGCGGGGTTGAGCAGGATCGGCGGGTCGCCGAGCTTGGCCTGAGCGTCGAAGACGTACCGAATGTGGTCGTCGTGGCCGTGGGTCAGGAGGATAGCGCTGACTTCGCGCTCGCCGACGGCTTCGGCAATGGCATCCGGGCTGTGCGCCGGGTCGATGACGACGACGGTCGAATCGTCGCCGACAATCCACACGTTGTTGTCGACGTCGAAGGTTTCGCCGTCGAGCGAAAAGGTTCCCGAGGTGATGAGCCGCTCAATGCGGACGGTGCTGTCTGTCATGTGAACTCCACAACCGATCGAAGGACTTCTCCTTGTGCCATCTTCTCAAAGGCGTCTTCGACCTGCTCGATGCCGATCCGCTCGGTGACGAACTTCTCCAGCGGCAGGCGACCCTGCCGGTAAAGCTCGGTGAGCATGGGGAAGTCGCGCTCTGGCAGGCAGTCGCCGTACCAGGAGGATTTGAGTTTGCCGCCTCGGGCGAACATGTCGATGAAGGGAACGGTCAGCTCCATGTCCGGGGTCGGTACGCCCACCAGCACAACCGTTCCGGCGAGGTCGCGCGCGTAGAACGCCTGGCGCCAGGTTTCAGGTCGGCCCACGGCGTCGATGACGACATCTGCACCGAACCCGCCGGTGAGACTCTGGACCTTTTCAACGACTTCGTCTTCGCTCATGCCCTTCGACGAGAAGCTGTGCGTGGCTCCGAGGTCTTCGGCCGCGGCGAGCTTCTTGTCGTCGAAGTCGATTGCGATGATGGTGGAGGCACCCGCCAGTTTCGCACCGGCAATGGCGGCACAGCCCACACCGCCGCAGCCGATGACCGCCACGGAATCGCCGTGTGTGACCTCACCGGTGTTCATAGCAGCGCCGATTCCCGCCATGACGCCGCAGCCCAGAAGGCCGAGCACCGCCGGATCGCCTTCGTTGACCTTGGTGCACTGGCGTTCGGCAACGAGGGTCTTCTCGGCAAAGGACCCAATGCCCAGAGCGGCTTCGAGTTCCGTGCCGTCGGTCAGCGTCATCTTCTGCTTGGCGTTGTGGGTGGCAAAGCAGTACTGCTGCTCATTGCGCTTGCAGGCGCGGCATTCACCACAGGTGGCACGCCAGTTGAGGATGACGAAATCGCCGACCTCAACGTGGACGACGCCTTCGCCGACGGCGCTGACAACACCGGCGGACTCGTGGCCCAGCAGGAAGGGGAAGTCGTCACTGACTCCACCCTGGCGATAGAGGTAGTCGGTGTGGCACACGCCGCACGATTTAACGTCGACGACGACTTCGCCCGGACCGGGGTCGGGGATGACGATGTCGACAAGCTGTGCGGGTTCTTCTTTTGCGAAAGCGACAATGCCCTTCACGGTCTGGGACATGCTGACTCCTATAAGCAGTCGTTGATGTGTCAAGTCCCACGCTACCGAAAACTGCGCACAGATAAAGGCCGGGCTTCGCTGTGTGCCAAGCCCGGCCCTGTTTCAGTCAGCGTGCGGCGACAGGTCAGTCGATGTCGCCGGCCGCTTCGTCAGGGTGGGCCTTCAGATGCAGGATTGCGGCTCCGAGACCGCCCCAGACGGTGATGATGGCGATGAGCATCATGATGACTGCGGATGCGCTCATGGGGTAACTCCGTTCTCGTTGTTCGGTGCGGCAGCCTGGGTTTCTGCAGCTGCGGCTGGCTCGTTCAGCTGCTGTTCGAACTCGGCCTGTGCTCGTTCGACTTTTTCGAGGCTCTTGCGCGGCCACGGGGTGATCGACAGGACGAGCGACACCACGACGATGAGTCCGAGGACGCCCCAGCCGAGCAGGTTGAGGGTCAGCTGCGGATAGCCTTCGTAGCCTTCTTTGATCGTCGTCTGGATGACCTGGATGAGCATGACGACCAGGACAACCGGGGTGATGATGCCCACGAAGACCATCCACACTTTGCCGAGCTTGAACGACGACACGGCGTTGAGGTGGTCGCGCAGGAACGGCAGGCGGCGCAGAATCCAGGCGACCGTGATGATCGCGATGATGGCGATGCCGACGATTCCGATGTTGTTGACGAAGTAGTCGATCGTGTCCAGCGTGATGAGGCCCGAGGTGGTGGCGAAGCCGACGACTGCTGCCAGCGCCATGCCGCCGCCTATGAAGCCGGTGGATTTGCGCTGTGAAATGCCGAGCTTGTCCGAAACTGCCGCGATCGGCACCTGCACCAGCGAGATCAGCGAGGACAGACCCGCAAAGATCAGGCTGACGAAGAACAGCACGCCGAAGATCTCACCGAAGGGCATTTCGGAGATGATCTGCGGGAACACGACGAATGCCAGGCCGACACCGCCGGCGGCGACTTCGCTCACATCGCTTCCAGCGGCGTGGGCCATGAAGCCGAGCGCGGCGAACACGCCGATGCCCGCGAGGATTTCGAACGCGGAGTTCGACAGGCCGACAACAAGGCCGGAGCCGGTGAGGTTGGTGCGCTTCTTCAAGTACGAAGCGTAGGTCAGCATAATGCCGAAGGCCACGGACAGCGAGAAGAAGATCTGACCGTATGCGGCGATCCACACGCTCGGCTGCGCAATCTGGGAGAAGTCCGGTTTGAACAGGGCGTCAAGGCCGGTGATAGCGCCCTCTAGGGTGAGCGCGCGGATGACGAGTGCCACGAACAGGACGATGAGCAGCGGAATGAAGACCTTGGAGAAGCGGGCAATGCCGTCCTGCACTCCAAGCAGAAGGATGATGAGCGTGATTGCCCACACGCCGATGAGCGGTCCGAGCACGCCCGGCACGATGTCTGCTGTCGGCAGGCCGCCTTCGTCCAGCTGCAGGTACGAACCGAAGAGGAAGCCTTCGGGGTCATCGCCCCACGCCTTTGACAGGGAGAACCATGCGTAGCTGGCCGCCCAGGCGATGATCGCTGAATAGTAGATGGCGATGACGGTGGCAATGCCCACCTGAATCCAGCCGATGGGTTCGGCTGCGCGATTCATGGACCGGAAGGCCAGGGGTGCGGACGACCGGAATCGGTGGCCTATTGCGTAGTCCAGGAAGAGCAGCGGAATACCTGCCGTGATGAGTGCGACGAGGTAGGGGAGGATGAACGCTCCGCCGCCGTTTTCGTAGGTGACATAGGGAAAGCGCCAGATGTTGCCCAGACCGACCGCGGAGCCGACTGCAGCGAAGATGAAAGCGCTGCGGCTGACGAAAACCTGCCGCTTTTCACCCTGAGGGGGTGCTTGAGTTGACATAGAAACACCTTTGTTTGTTGCGATGATGGGAAAACTTTAAACGAATGAGTGACGAATATCATAGTTCGTCCAGGCTGCTTTCAGACTGTTGCCAGTTTGTGATTCTCAGACTGTCGCTGACAATGACTGCGGGATGGGTGCGAAGGCCTGTTGTGTTCACCGCTTGCGGTGACGCCATCCCCGCGCTGGCGGCGCATGGCGGCTAGACTGTCAGCCGTGACAATTCAGCTGTACAACACCAAGTCCCGCTCCCTTGAACCCCTCGTACCGGTCTGCGACGGACGGGTGGGGATCTACGTGTGCGGTGCGACCGTTCAGGGTGCGCCCCATATTGGCCACATGCGCTCGGCTGTCGTGTTCGACCAGCTTCGGCGCTGGCTGACCTACCGCGGACTCGATGTTCTGCTGGTTCGCAATGTCACCGACATCGACGACAAAATCCTGCAGAAGTCTGCAGAAGAGGGCCGCCCCTGGTTTGCCCACGCCTACAAGTACGAGCAGGTGTTCACTGCCGCATACGACAGGATCGGCGTTCTGCACCCGTCCTATGAACCTCGGGCCACCGGCCACATCACCGAAATGATCGAACTGATCGGCAGGCTGATTGACGCAGGCCACGCCTATGCGGCCGAAGACGGCAGCGGGGACGTGTACTTCGATGCTCGCTCCTGGCCCCAGTACGGTGCGCTGACGCACCAGAGCCTGGACGACATGGCCGAAACCGATGCCGAGGTCCGCGGCAAGCGCGACCCGCGCGACTTCGCACTGTGGAAAGGCCACAAGGACGGCGATCCCATCACAGCCAGCTGGCCGACCCCGTGGGGTCGCGGCAGGCCGGGCTGGCACATCGAGTGCTCGGCAATGTCGACCAAATACCTGGGCGCCGAATTCGACATCCACGGCGGTGGGCTGGACCTGCGCTTTCCTCACCACGAAAACGAGCTCGCCCAGTCAACTGCGGCAGGCGATGGCTTTGCCCGCATTTGGATGCACTCCGGTCTGCTCAACGTCGGCGGGGACAAGATGTCGAAATCGCTGGGCAATTCGATCTTCGCCCACGACCTCTTCGACGGTCATTCGGCGCTGCTGGTGCGCTACTTCCTGTCGACCGCGCACTACCGGTCCGTGCTGGAGTTCTCAGAAGAACTGGTCGAGGGGCAGGCCCCGGCCCTGGAGCGGATCCGCAACTTCATTGCCCGCGCTCGTCAGGAGCTCGGTGACCAGGCTCCGGCAGTGCCGACCTTCCGCGACACCTCGACGGCTGTGCCGGAAGCCTTCGCGCAGGCAATGGACGCCGACCTCGGCATTCCGAAGGCCCTGGCCGTTGTGTTCGACCAGGTGGGTGCAGGCTTCCGCCTGCTCGACGGCGGAGACCGAAGCGAACTCGCCCGGGTGCTCACCTCGGTGGAGCTCATGCTCGACATCCTCGGCATCAACCCGAGTTCGTCCACCTGGGCTGAGGGTGGAGAATCCTCGTCAACCGCGCAGGCTCTTGACCAGCTGGTCGATGAGCTCGTGCGCACCCGCGCTGAGGCGCGCGCGAACAAAAACTGGGCAGTGGCTGATGCGATCCGCGATCAGCTGGCGGCAGCCGGCATAGTCGTCGAAGACACCGCTGACGGCTACCGCTACCAGATAAAGGACTGAATATGGCAAAGGCAAAGGGTCCGCGCAAGGGAACGGGCGGTCACGGGCGGCGTCGGCTGGAGGGCAAAGGCCCCACCCCAAAGGCCGAAGACCGCGTGTACCACAAAGCGCACAAAGCCAAGCTCGAACGGCAGCGCCGTCAGCAGGGAAAACAGAACTCCCGCCGCTTCAAAGGCGAACAGGGTGCTGACACGGTTGCCGGGCGCAACTCGGTGCTCGAAGCACTCCGAGAGGGCGTGCCGGCCAAAGCGCTCTACATTGTGCGCGGAGCAGATTCCGACGACCGTGTGCGCGATGCGATCGCAATTGCCGCTGACCGCGGAGTGCCGCTGTTGGAGGCAAGCCGCGATGAACTCGACCGGATGACCGACAGGGCAGTCCACCAGGGGCTCGCCCTGGTCCTGCCGCCGTATGAGTACGCGACGCCGAAGGACCTGCTGGACGCAGCAGCCGCAGAAGTCCAGAAACCGCTTCTCGTGGCGCTCGACGGCATCACCGACGCCCGCAACCTCGGAGCGATCATCCGGTCAGCCGCCGCTTTCGGCGGACACGGGGTGATCATCCCCGAACGCCGCTCTGCCGCAATGAACGCCGGCGCCTGGAAGACATCGGCCGGGGCCGCCGCCCGCATCCGAGTGGCCCAGGTGGTCAACCTGGCTCGCGAGCTCGCCGAACTCAAAAAGCAGGGCGTGTTCGTGCTCGGCCTCGACATGGACGGTGAAGTCGACCTGCCGGAACTGCAGCTGGGCACCGAACCCGTCTGCCTGGTGGTCGGCTCAGAGGGTAAGGGCCTGTCGCGGCTCATCCGCGAAACCTGCGACCAGATCGTGTCCATCCCCATGGCCGGGGCAACAGAGTCGCTCAACGCCGGTGTCGCAGCGGCGGTGTCGCTGTACGAAATCGCACGCACCCGCGGTCTGCGCAGCGCTCCTGCCGAACCCGGCGCCTGAGAGTCAGCCCTGCCCAACCAGGGACCGGTACGTCTCCGCCAAGCGGGAGTCGAGTGCGCGCACCGCGGCGGCATCCGCCTCGGCAGCGGTGCTTGTGCTGGCGTAGAGCTCACCCGCCATATTGAGGCGCGCCAGCTGAAGATCGTGCGCTGTTTGGCCATCGGACAGGCGAGGGTGAAGCTCACCGGTTTCTGCATCGACAAGCCACGCGGTGTACCCGGCCTGCCCAGGTGAGAACAGCGTGTTTGACAGAGCGGCATCGCCCCAGAAGAACCCGGCCTGGTGAAGGCGGGCCAGGAGCCCGGCAAAGGCGTCGACCACGCTGTGCGCGGCGGTTGAACGGGGCCCGTCGCGCAGGATTTCGTCATAGCGGGCGGCCGGTGTCAGCCGCTGGGTGATGAGTGCTCCCGCAGTCGGGGTGGTGCGGCCGGTGACGACCCCCAGTGGGCGGACCGCCGGCTGGCCCGCGTCCCGCAGGGAGCACAGCAGTCGGTATTCGTCACCGGCTCTGCCCTCGTCTGTTTCCTTTATGATCAGCGTTTCAGCCAGCGCCTCAGCCTGCCCGCACTCCACTGCACGGACGGTGTGGCGCGACAGGCCAAGCGAACCGAACTGCACACCGTCCCATTGGGCCAGGGGTCTGTCCCACGGCAGGGTCGCAAGGCGCTCGCGGATGTCATCGTCAACAGCAGCGATGTGCACGCCCCGCGCACCCCGCACGCCTGTCACAGGAAGTCGCGCAGCTCGTCTGGCGTTCCGAGCCGCGTGATCCTGCCGTTTTCGAGCACGGCGATTCGGTCGGCGATGTCGAGTGCAAGCTGTGTGTCGCGAGTGGCGACGATTGCCGTGATGCCGATTGTGCGCTGCAGGTCTGCAAGGGCTGCGGTCGTCTCTTCGCGGGTGTCGTGGGGCAGTCGGCCCATCGGTTCGTCCAGGAGGAACACCGCCGGTCGGCGTACCGCCGCGCGTGCCATTGCGACGGTGTGGCGCTGTGTTCCGGTCAGTTCGTCCGGGGTGGCGTCGAGCAGGTCTTGCAGTCCCATGCGGCTGGCCACCGCGCGGACGCGCTCCATAGCGCCCTCGTGGGTTTCGCCGTACAGCAGCAGCGCGAAGGCCATGTTTTCGGCGACCGTCATGTGGGGGTACAGGGCGTAGTTCTCAAAGGCCATGACAACGTGACGCTGAGGGGCACTGAGCTTGGTGACGTCTTCTCCGTCAAATGCGATGGTCCCGGCAGTCGGCGTTTCCATCCCGCTGATCAGCCGCAGCAGGGTGGTTTTGCCCGAACCGGTCCCGCCGAGGATCACGAGCAGTTCACCGTTGGGAACATCGAGGTTGAGGTCGTCGATTGTCGTTGTCACAGTCGACGGATAGCGGTGCGTGAGACCTGTGAGGACGACCCGTGCCATTGGTGCCTTTCGTCATTGAGCAGCGTGGCGCAAAGCCGCGGTGGGCGGCTGCCACCAGGGACAACACTACCGCAAGGGGAGCTGATCTCCCTGCGCCCTGCCGTAGACTCGCCGTATGGGTGTTCGGCTGAAAGACGTTGCTGAGCGGGCGGGAGTGTCGGTTTCGACTGTCTCGCGCGTGCTCGGCGGTCGGGACACTGTTGCAGAGGCAACGCGCGCCAAGGTGATGCGTGCGGTTCACGACGTCGGCTATCAGCGCTCCACTCTGCTCGGCGCTGCCGCGGGTCAGTTTGCTGCGGTGAGCCTGCCGGAGAATCCCGAACACTGGCAGACGGACGTCGCGCGGGCTGCGATCGCCCACCTGCAGCGTGCCGGCCATGCCGTCATGACGCCGTATCTCGATGCTGAAGGCCGCGAGCTGAGTGCGTGCCTGAACGCCGGAGCGGCTGTCATCGTCACACCCACCTTCACCGAACTCGATGTCGATGTGCCTGTGGTGCGGTTCTCCCAGCCCGGGCGGCGCAGCAGTGCTGTGCGCACCGACGGAAGAATGGTCGGCCGCGACGATATTGCGGCTGATATCGATGTGCGCGCGGGCATGCAGCTGGCTTTCGACCACCTGTACGATCTGGGGCACCGCCGTATTGGGCTGGTGTGCAAGGACGTCGGAGAGCTCGCGGAGATCCTCAAGGAGAACTTCGAAGCTCTCCACCCGGCTGCGGCGATCGCCCCCAACCTCGACGATTGGATTGCGGCAGTCCCAAAGACCTTCGCCGGCGGTGTCGAGGCCGCATTGGTTCTGCGCGATGCCGCCTGCACGGCAGTCATTACGCAGAGTGCCCTGCAGATGTACGGAGTCTTTGAATCCATGCGCCGTCGTCGTCTCAGCGTGCCGCGCGACCTGTCGGTCATCGGCATCGGCGATTCGTCGACAATGCGGTTTACGAACCCGCCGGCAACCGTCCTGTCCTATGACACCGACAGTCTGGCGGAGGCACTTGCCAGGGCGGCCCTGCACATTCTGGACGGTTCGCCGCCGATGGCGGTTCCCCCGAATTTCCGGCCTCGGCTGCTGGCCCGCGCCTCGACCGCGGCAGTCAGGAGGTGAGCGTGACCCAGTACGAACTTTCCGGTGTGTCCCTGCAGCAGATCGCCACGGCGGCGGGAATATCTCAGGCCACTGCTTCACGGGCGCTGCGCGGTTCGGCGTCAGTTGCGCCGAAAACCCGCAGGGCTGTCGACATCGCCCTGCGCACCCTGGGCGTGAAGGTGCCGGCTGACCCCGATGTCAAGCGGATCGCCGTGGTCACGGCAGCGCCCATCGGGCCGGACATCGAGCCGTTCACCACCCTCATAGAAGAGCTGACCAAGCGCATTTTCGCCGTCGGCCACGTTGCCGTTCAAGCGGTCACCGACCCCGGTCTTCCTCCCACCTACGAACTGCTCTCAGCCGTTGGGGTCCACGGGGTGATCGTCGTCGGCGGCGGGCCCGCTTCGGGTGAAGCGGAGAAGCTGGCGAGCACCGAACTTCCCATGCTGCGCATTTCCCACGCCCGGCACACCGGTTTCGCGCAGATCATCATGGACTCATCGGTCGGCATTGAGACCGCTGTGCGCCACCTTGTGCAGCTGGGGCACACGAGGATCGGCTTGGCTGTGCCGGAGGACTCCGCGAAGAATTCCCGCGTGAGTGCTTTTCGAACCACGATGGCTGACCTGCTGTTCATCACCGGTACCCGGGAACAGGCTCCGGTTGTTGTCTCCGACCCCGGTGTGCTCGCCGGTGCGCAGGCTGCGCAGCAGCTACTGGACACCAAGTGCACTGCCGTCATCAGCGCGTCGCCGGATCTGACGGTCGGCTTCCTCCAAGCGGCCCAGCGGCAGCGCCTGCGGGTGCCTGACGATCTGTCGTTTCTGGCCGTCGGCGATGTCCCGGATGCCGATGTGTTCAATCCGCCGGTCTCTCAGGTCACGTTCGACTGGGAGCAGCTGGCCAGCACGGGCGTGCGCGAAATCGAGCGGCTCATGGCCGGGCCGGTCGATCCGCTGCCGGCCTACTGGGTCGAACCCGAGCTCGTTCTGCGCAGTTCGGATGCGCCGCTGGCCCGTCGCTGACTCAGCTGGCCCGCCGCTGACCGGAACCTGCCCACTGCCGAGGTGCCGTCAGGCCTCCCGTGACACTTCCCGTTCTCGGGCGCTGGCTAAATGGGCGAGCGCGCGGGACACCTCGCGCGGGTCTTCTGCCCGCAGCCGGGCTTCCGTCGCACCCTGGCCCACTTTGACGGTCAGCCCGCCGGGGTAGCGGTTGAGGTGGCGGAAGGCGTCTTCGTCAGTTGTGTCATCGCCCATGTAGATGGCCGCGTCGGCCCGTGTGGCCCGCATCAGCTGGTCGATCGCGTCACCCTTTGTTGTGCTGCGCACACTGAATTCGACGATGTCGTGACCGTGGACAATCCGCACATCGTCAAGTTCGGCTGACAGTTCGTCGAGGGTTCTGCGAACGATTTCGGCGCCCTTGGGTTCGACTTCGCGCGTGTGGAACGCCCGGCCCAGCGGTTTGCGCTCAAGCCACATGCCGGAGATCCCGGTGTGGTTCAGGCGCGAATCGAGTTCTTCGTGGGCGGTGTCGATGACGTCGAGGACCCGCATTTCGCGCGTGGAGAGATCCTCTCCGCTGCCGGGTACGGCAGCTTTTTCAACCGCGGCCGCATCGGGGACCGACACCTCGGCCCCGTGGGCCCCGAACAGCAGAGTGTTGTCTGGGGGAGTGACAACCGAGCGCAGATTGTCGAGGTTGCGGCCGGTGACGAATGCCGTCCACGTGCGCGGCAGCCGATCCAGCAGGTCTACCGCGTTGAGTGATTCCGGCAGGGCGCGGGATTCGTACGGGTTGTCCACCAGCGGAGCCATCACACCGTCGAAGTCCAGTGCGACCAGCAGCAGATTCGCTTGGGCCGCCTGCGAAAGCGCGTCTTTCAGCCGGCTCATCGTGCGCTTCCGTCGCTGTGCTCACCCGAAACCTCATCTGAGCCCAGTCCCTCGCGCACCGCATCCAAGCTGATGGCCGCAGTTTCCAGCGGAACGGGCTCCGTGCCGGCAATGCTGGCCAGGTCCGACAGGAAGCTGCCTGCCCACGTGTGTACGGTTTCGTCTTTCAGGCGCCTGCGCATGGGCCGCATCCGGCGGCGCTGTTCGCGCACTTCCATGCCCACGGCGCGCATGATGCCGTCTTTGAGTTCCGTAATGTCGTGGGGGTTGATGAGCACGGCCTGGGTCAGCTGATCGGCAGCCCCAGCGAACTCCGAGAGCACGAGCGCACCGGAATCATCAGTGCGGCAGGCCGCGTACTCCTTGGCCACGAGGTTCATGCCGTCGCGCAGCGGGGTGACGAGCATGACGTCTGCCGCCAGGTAGAAGGCCGTCATTTCGTCGCGGGGAAAAGAGTGGTGGAAGTAGTGGATGACCTGGTTGTGCAGGCCGGAGAATTCACCGTTGGTGTGGCCGACGGCCAGTTCGACCTCCGTGCGGATCTGCTTGTAGTGGTCGAGCCTTTCGCGGCTGGGGGTGGCGATCTGCACGAACGTGACCTTGTCCTTGTTCAGGCGGCCCTCGCGGAGGAGTTCGTGAACGGCTTTGAGGCGGTGGCGCAGACCCTTGGTGTAGTCCATGCGGTCGGTGCCGAGGATGACGATGTCCGGATTTCCCAGTTCGCGGCGGATGTCCTGTGCACGAGCCTGAATTGCAGGGTCGCCGGCCAGTTCTATGAGGGCTTCCGTGTCGACCGAAATGGGGTAGTGGGCAGCGCGTGCGGTGTGTTCCTCGGTTCCGAGGTCCGGGTCGGCGGTGACGGTGATGTCGTCGCCCTTGGTGATGAAGCCGGAGTGTTTGCGCACGCAGCGGCGGAAGTTCGCTGCATCCGTGGGCCGTTGGAAGCCGATGAGGTCCGCACCCTGGACTCCGCGCAGGATCTCAGAGCGCCACGGCAGCTGGCTGTACAGCTCCACCGGCGGGAATGGAATGTGGAGGAAGAAGCCGATGCTGACGTCCGGGCGCATGGAGCGCAGCAGCTGGGGGACCAGGAACAGCTGGTAGTCGTGCACCCACACGGTTGCGTTTCTGCCGGCGGTTTCGGCCGTGCGGATGGCAAAGCGGGTGTTGACGTCGAGGTATTTGTCCCACCACGTGCGGTGGAATGCAGGCGGTGCGATGACGTCGTGGAACAGCGGCCACAGGGTGCCGTTGGAGAAGCCCTCGTAGTACATCCGAAAGTCGTCAGAGCTCAGGCGCACCGGCACCAGGTGCATTCCGTCGTGTTCGAAGGGGTCAACGTCGGTGTCGGTGATTCCCGGCCAGCCGATCCACGCTCCGCTGGCTCGGCGCACAACGGGTGCAAGTCCCGTTACGAGACCGCCGGGAGCGGTCTTCCAGCCGGGTTCGTCACCGGAATCGTCCCGGTCGATGGGCAGCCGGTTGGCCACTACGAGGAATTCCGGGCCCTGCGCGGGTGGGTCGATGGTGGGCAGCTGGTCGGCGGCGTGCAGGCGTTTCACTGTGCTCCTTACTCGACCGCAGAGTTCGGCGGTGCGGCGACGGGCAGACCCTGCGTGCGCGGTGCGAATCCTGTGCGGAGATCCGGGACTTGCAGACCATCCTACTGAATTCGTCTACCCTGTTGTTGATGAATCTGCAGACAGTTGGCGGCTACCGCCTGGGCGAAAAGCTCGGCTCAGGCGGTATGGGCGTTGTGTACAAGGGCTATGACGAGCACGACCGGCCCGTTGCCGTAAAAGTCCTCCATCCCAGCATCGCGGACGACGAACCTTCGCGCTTGCGGCTAGCCCGTGAGGTTCGCACACTGCAGCGGATATCGCATCCGCGGATTGCTGCCGTCCTCGATGCTGATCTTGATGCTCAGCGCCCGTATATCGTCACGGAGTTCGTGTCCGGCGCAACTTTGCTTGAAGACGTCCGCTCAGGCGGTCCGTTCACCGAGCCCGAGCTGGTGCACTTCGGACACGCGCTGCTGGATGCGCTCGAAGCCGTGCACGCCGCCGGTGTTGTCCACCGTGATCTCAAACCGGCCAACGTCATGATCTCCGATGGTGAGCCCGTGGTCATCGACTTCGGGATTGCACAGGCTGTTGACGAGGTCACCGTCACGGTGACCGGTCTGGTCATGGGAACTCCCGGATACCTGTCTCCCGAGGTGGTCGAAGGGGGAGACTCGTCACCGTCGACTGACTGGTGGGGTTGGGGAGCGACGATGGCCTTTGCCGCCACGGGCCGCAATCCCTTCGGCGGAGGCGGCATTGATGCGGTCATTGCCCGGGTGGCGACTGGACGGGCTGATCTCGAAGACTGCCCGGAGCGCTTTGATCCCATCATCCGAGCTGCGCTGCAGCCCAAACCGGAAGACCGTCCCACGGGGGACGAGCTGCTCGGCGCCCTCATCGACGTCGAAGAGGGGCGGATGCCAGACTTCGGTCGGGGCTCAGAAGAGAAGCCAGACCCCGGTCCGGGTTCAGAAGACCAGACAAGGGTGCAGCCGGAGGCGGTGGCCCGCACGGAGGTTTTCCCGCGCCAGCAGCCGGCGGCACCTCAGTGGAAGCCTCCGGTGCACGGTTCGCTGGAGCCTGCCCACCGGCCCTATTCGCCCCAGCCGGGCGCTGCACATCAGACTGCCGTTGCTCCCTATCAGCCGCATTCGCCGGCACCCGTCGTGCCGCACCAGGGCGTTAGCCCAATCGCGCAGCAGCAGCCCTATCCGAATGCGGGCTTCGGGCAGCCGGTGCCGGACAAGCCGGTCCGCGGTCGTTTCCCGACTTTCGGCGCTGTCATGCTGGGCATGGCGGCGGCGGTGTTCGCGCCCCTGATTCTGGTGGTGGTCTCCTACCTGTGGCAGGTGTTGGCGCGCACGTTCGGCAAGGCGCACATCATTGCGCGCAGGCGCCGCCTCTACGAAGGGCCCGGCAGCGGGAAGTGGGATTTCGTGTCTCACGCGCCGGGTGCGTTCTTCAGTTCCGTCTTCCTCAGTGTCTTCGCGACGATTCTGCCCCTTATGGCTGGCCTGGCGACGTTCATTTTGGCTCACCTGAACCTCGTTGAGCTGGGTGACGGCCCCATGTCGGTTACATTCGAACTGTTCCTCGCCTCGGTTGTGTACACGTTCGTCCTGTGGAGGGGACCGGGTTCGCAGATGCTGCGTTTGGGAACACGGCTTGCCTTCGACCGGTGTACGGGGTCATCGAGGTTGGCCGGGCTGATCATCGGCGTGGTTCTGCTGATCGCCGCCGCATTTCTCCTGTCTGGAGTGCTGGCCGGCGACAGCTTCGACCCGTGGCCGCTGGCGCCGGAGGCCGTGGACTCCATTCCGCAGCTGACATAGCTGATCCCGGTGCTTTTCCCAGGGAGGATGTGCGCCTGCGGTCTTAGGCGCAAGTAGGATTGTCGGTGAGATCTTCAACCGGAGGAACAGCAGAGAAACATGGCGAAGAAACCGTCGAACATTGACCGCCGTTCGGCCGCGCGTGAAAAGGCGCGGCAGATTGCCGAAGCGCAGGCCCGCAAGCAGAAGACAGCCAAGCGTGTGCTCTTCATCGGAATCGCACTCGTGGTGGTCCTGGTGATAGTCGTGGTGAGTGTTCTCATCTACCAGTCCACACGGCCGGCTGACCAGCCGCAGGGCTACAGCGACGGCTCGGTGACGTTCGTCAAAGACGGCGACGGTGTGGCGCTGACGGGGGACCCGAGCAAAGACAGCAAGGACGCAAAGGACAGCGCGCCAAATGTCAAGGTGTTCCTCGACTACCAGTGCCCTGCGTGCGGGCAGTTCGAAGCCCTCAACGGCAAGGGGCTTGGAAAGCTCGCCGATGACGGCGATATTTCGCTGACCTTCCAGCCGGTGGCGCTGCTGGACAACCGGTCCGGCGGCACAAAGTACTCGACCCGGTCGGCCAACCTCATGATGTGTGTTGTCGACTCCGGCCAGGCCGATAAGTTCCAGGAACTGTCGCTCGGCCTGTTCTCCCAGCAGCCCGAAGAGGGCGCAACGGGTCTTGATGATCAGAAGATGCTCGACCTGGCCAAGGAAGCCGGAGTCGACGTCGACAAGAAGATCAACACCGCTGAGGATGATGTGACCGTCACGGACTGCGTGAACAACATCCAGTTTGAGGACTATGTCACCCAGTCGACGAAGGAAGCCCTCAACAACGGGCTCAAGGGCACTCCGACGGTGCAGGTCAACGGCGAAAACGTCGGTGACTGGAGCGACCAGCAGTCGTTCTTCGCTGAAATCCTCCAAGCTCAGAAGAAGTGAGTGAGGGCGGTCTGCGGTTGTTCCCGATGAGGTTTACATGAACCTGGGTTGTGGGTGCTATACCTCCTACGCAATTACGAGAAGACAGGAACTATCGCTGTGCGCTGCAACACCGTACATACGATTGTAGGAAGTAGGCGGACACCAGCAGTAAGCACCGTGTGAGGCAAACAGGGGGTTGGGGTTACCCGCAAATCGTGGACACGTAGTGGAGCTACCTAGTGGTTAGGCAGCTATTTCTTTTCTGCTAGTGATTAGACCAATTTGGTTCTCAAAGTCGACGGGGCTGACCATACCGAGTGCGGAATGTCGGCGTCGACGGTTGTAGACGACTTCAATCCAGTAGGCAACGGCCTTGCGTGCAGCATCACGGGTCGTCCAGCGCTTACGGTCGTAGAACTCGGTTTTAAGCGTCGACCAGAACGACTCAGCCATCGCGTTATCAAAGCACACACCAGTACGCCCCACGGACTGAGCAATGCCCAGGCTGCGGCAAACCTCCCAGAGCTGCTCGCTAGTGAATTGAGCTCCGCGGTCAGCGTGAAACACCAGCCCATCAGGAACGTCACCACGCAACGTGTGCGCCATCCGCAGGGCCCGCTCGACCAGGGAAGTATCTTGAACGCTATCCATAGCCCAGCCCAGCACCCGGCGGGAATGGCCATCGCGGACCGCGCACAAGTACAACCAGCCTTCACCGGTGCGCAAGTAGGTAATATCTGACATCCACACCCGGTTGAGCTCACCAGTATCAAACATGCGCTTGACCAGGTCAGGAAGCGTGGACTTACGCTTAGCTTGAATCGTTGTCACCGGGACAAAGGCCCGCGGTGAAATCCCCTCAATCCCCATCATGCACATCCGTTTAGCCACAGTCTTACGGTTAAGCGCAATGTGGTAGCGCTCGGCAAGTTCTGCGGTGATCCGCGGCGCACCATAAACCTCATCGGAGTCTTTCCAAATCCGGTGAATCTTGCGGTCAACATCATCGTAAAATGCTGCACGATCATCTTCGCCCGATAGTCGCTTCTGCTGCGTATGGGCCCATTTGTAGTATCCAGACCGAGACACTTTAAAAAGCCGTGCCATGCGCTTGATGCTGTAGTTCGCCTTCTCCTGCTGCATCAATTCGAACTTTTCTGCTCGCGTTGCTTCGCAGCGAAGAAGGCTGTCGCTTTTGACAAAAACTCGTTATCCATCTTGGCTTCAGCCAGCTCCCGACGAAGACGAGCATTCTCAGCACGAAGATCAGCCTCGCTCATCCCATCTGATGCTCCTCGGCGCTCACGCTCGAGTTTGACCCACCGGCCTAAAAGCCCGGCGGACACACCAATCTCCTTAGCCACATGAGCAATCGGACGCCGCGACTCTATTACCAGGTTCGCGGCTTCACGCCGATACTCCGGCGTGTACTTCTTGCGCTGTTGACTCACAATGAACATCCTCTCCTACGGACACAAGATCCGCACTAATAGGGTGTCCACTAAACGTGGGTAACCTCAGCAATATCGAAATCAGACCCTTGAAGCCCTCACCGCCTAGAATTAAACCAGTCCAACTTTCGGGGGCCAGTTCACCTCGGATCCCCGCGGGGCTTTTTCTGCCCCTCACCCTTTCACTTTTGCTTTAGGTAAGGGTAAGTTAACTCCCACTATGACCTCGAACCCAGTTACCCTGAACACTCCGACGAGCACTTCCGCCTACCGCGCGGCCTTTTCTGACCACCTACTCTTGGCCGCCCCTTCTGAACCGCACCATCGAATCATCCGCGCCACTGTTTATGACGTCAGCGCCCCGGCAGAAAACCTGCAGAGGATTGTCATCCGCTCCCCCGAGCTAGTCGGCTTTCAGCTTTCCGGCCCGGACGAATTCTTTGGCCTCTTTATGCCGGCTAAGCCCGGCGAGAATCTCCATTTACCACTCCACGGAGGTGGCGCCAATATCCGCGCAAGCGTTACAGCCATGCCGGAGACCCAACGCCCAAATTTACGTTGGTACACCGTACGCTCACTCGATCCCGAGTGCGGACAGATAACTTTCGACGTGGCGACACATGGCGTCAAAAATCCAAAGGATGAGCACGTCGGACCAGGGCTCGCCTGGGCTCTTGCAACTCGTGTTGGCGACCAGGTAGGCATCTGGACATGCCAGGGCCTCTGGCACCGCGCGCAAAGTTCACAAACACTTATCGCAGACCCATCTGCCGTACCTTCCGTTCGCGCCATTTTGGATTACGCGGATGCGTTTACCCCGGAACAGTTGCGCGACATACACCTCGTAGTGGTCGCCGAGAACCATGGTGACCTCGAGCCATCCCTCGTCGCCGACTGGGAGAGCAAGCTGGGCAGCCTAGAAGTGCTGTTTAGCGCTACAACGGACTTCAGCACGGCAGTGATGTCCCACCTACAGCAACTGGACCGTGCCGAACACCCCGCAACACAGTCGAAGTACGTCTGGGTCGCGGGTGAAGGACAGCTCTGCAAGGAAGTACGGCGCCACGCAATTCACACCTGGGGCCTCAATAGCGAATCCGTGCAGTGGTGCCCCTATTGGTTCCTAGGCAGGGCACGGCCTTAATTAGCCACAATCCCTCGCGGCACAATAATCGGAGCCATACCGCGGGGATCTTCCCACACCTCGGCATTCAGGCCATATGCCTCGCGCAACACATCCACCGTCAGAGCCTCCTTTGGAGAACCCTCGGCGATCTTTTCCCCTTCCTTCATGACGATCATCTCGTCGCTAAAAGTTCCCGCCAGGCCAAGATCATGAAGTACGGTAATCACCGTCTTGCCCTCTTGAGCGAGCTCCCGCACGATACTTAGAATCTCTATCGCATGTGCCGGATCTAGGTAGGTAGTCGGTTCGTCCAACAGCACAATTGGCGTATCCTGCGCCAACACCATCGCCATCCAGACCCGCTGCCGCTGGCCGCCAGAAAGCTCCGCCACGTCGCGGGCAACAAGATGGTCAACCTTCGTCTTCTTCAGCGCCTCGCGCACTTTTTCTTTATCTTCTGACGCCGTCGCTCCCGCACCCCAGAGCGATCGACGATAAGGGTGCCGTCCGCGCTCCACAAGTTCTCCAACGGTCAATCCCGCCGGACACAGCGGGTGTTGTGGCAAAAGCGCAATTAGTTGGGCGGCTTCGCGCGACCGCAAACTATGCACGTCCTTTTTCTCTACAAGAACCCGTCCTTCGGCGGGAGCAAGCAGCCGAGAAAGCGTCTTGAGCAACGTCGACTTGCCACAACCATTGGGGCCTAAGAGCGTGGTGACCTTCCCGGGCTCTGCAGTGAAAGACACGTCCTTAACAATGCTTGGGCCGTCGTTGTAGCCCACGGTGACGTGATCAGCTTGAACGTTCATTGAACCATTCCTTTCAGAGTTCCGCGACGGGCCGCCAACCACACAAGCAACACCAACGCGGGGCCACCGATGATGGCGGTAACCAAACCCACAGGGGATGTAAATGGCAGTGCGCCCGCCACGACGGCGCACGCAGCTAATAGAGCAGCGCCTGCAAAAGTAGAGCACAACGGATGGGGCGTGGGCGTTCCGGCCACCAGCTTGGCCAGCTGAGGAGCCAATAGTGCCACGAATCCAATTGGGCCGACAAAGGAAACCACCACCGCGACAATGCCCGTTGCGGCAATGAGCAAAATAGCGCGCACCCTCGTGACATTTACCCCAAGTGTGGACGCGGTGGCGTCATCATGAGAAAGAAGAGGGACATCGCGCGTAACACAGAGGCCTAAAACTACGAAGGGCAACAGGCCCAACACCATAGGCAACAAAGCTTCCATACGCACAAAGCCGGTAGACCCAGCGAGCCAAGTTTGGGCATCCGTGGCACGAGTTAAGTCAGCCCGGAGCAGGAGATACTGCACTAAAGACTGCGTGAGGAAAGACAGTGCCAGGCCGATGACCACTACGCGCTGCGACGTCCCGAAGCCACCGAGTAGAACGAGCAAACCAACGATCACTAGTGCGCCAAGCAAAGCGAGTGCAGCACGCCACCAGAACGTCGGCACCCCCTCACTCCATGCAGGGCGGGTAACTACGGTGCCCGCCACAACCAAAACCGCCGCGCCGCCGGATACACCGAGAATGTCCGGGCTGGCCAGCGGATTGCGGGCCATGGTCTGAGTCCACGCACCTGCCAGCCCTAGAGCCGCGCCGACCAGAACGGTAGCGATTGCTACAGGCAGGCGGAGATCCCACACCACGTTGATTGCTTGCTGTGTGCCCCCACCGGTGAGAACCTCGATGACTTCCATCGGGCTGAGCTTCACCGCTCCTTGCCCCAGGATTAAGCAGTAACAAAGAGCCGCTATGAGGGCGAACCCTGCCGAAGCCGCCAGGACGCGTCTGCTTCGTGAACGCTTAAGACTACGGATAGACGTCATATCGCTCATATCGTCAGCTCCGAGTCATTCGAGGTCGGTGAACTCTTCTTACGTCGCACCGCCAGAATCATCACTGGGGCACCGACAATAGCTAAGACAATGGACATTTCCAGCTCGTTAGGCTGCAGGACGAAGCGGCCCACAATATCGGCTAGCAACACAGCCGCGCCACCAACAATGCCGGTCGGCAGCAAGAGGCGAGTCAGGGACGGGCCGGTAAACGGGCGTAGTAGGTGTGGCACGGCGAAGCCCACGAATGTCACAAGCCCCACAGTGGCTGTCGCCGAGCCGGCGAGGATGATCACCGCTGCGGCAGCCAACAAGCGGGTTCTCGTGGGCGAGCTGCCAAGGGAACGGGCGGAGTCCTCTCCCATCGCAAGTAGATCCAGCGGGCGTGCTGCAAGCGCACCACATAGAGCACCTAGTGCTAGACCTAAAGCAGCTAAGGCCACGTCTTCCATACCCCGCCCAGCCGTAGAGCCAACGGTCCAGCGGCGGAGCCCTTCCAGGGTGTCGGAAGAATAGAGGCTCAGCATATTCGTGGCTGCTTGCAGGGCGAAGGTAACTCCCACGCCCACGAGTACCAGAGTTAGCGGGTTACGCGATACGCGGGAAATCAACAGCACGATTAAGGCAGCGACGGCCGCCCCGACGAGCCCTACAAGTGTCCGCTCCCCGACCGTCGTTGCCCAGCCCAAGGTCAGTGCCGCAGCGACTGCGAAACTTGCTCCAGCGTTCACGCCGATAATGCCGGGATCTGCCAGGGGGTTGCGGGTCCAGCTCTGAGCAATGGCACCCGCCATAGCCAGGGCTGCGCCTGTGATCACAGCCAAGAGGGTGCGCGGAACGCGCAAGTCCCAAATGATGCCGGACTGTTCAGCATTGATGCCGGATTGCGTAGATGGGTGCGGACCATGCATGAGGATGCTGGTCACTTCGCCAATGGAAAGATCTTTGGAACCCAAGTACAGGGAGGCAAGCAGCAGCAAAGCCAAGCCAACGAGTGCGGCCGAAGTAAGCAAACGCCGGGAAAACACCAAAGAATGTCGAGTCCTTGAAACGGACACTTTCAATTAAATTGCGTCAGAGAACTTGTCGACTGCCCAGGGGATGGTCAATGGGTTTGGCATACTCATTGCATTGCCCACGTTTTCGTCCATCCAGCGGACCTTGCCTTCGCGAACAACGTCCAGCTTGCTGAATGTTGGATCCTTCTTCAAGGTATCGGCGGCACCCTGGTAATCAAGGATGAAGAGGTAATCGACGTTGTTGAGGTCGCTGTAGTTCTCAGGTGCGATGTCGCGGTAGAACTCGCCCCCGTTACCTTCGAGCTCCTTCGGGATCTCGAAGCCCAGACTCTTGATAAACTGCCCGCGACCGTCACCGGAGGTGTACAGGCCGATCTTTCCCTGATAAGGCATGACGATAGCCGCACGCTTGCCTTTGAGCTCAGGGTGCTGCTGTTGGAAATCATCGAAGGCCTTCTGCGTTTCTTCGACGAGTTTGTCGCCTTCTTCTTGCTTGTCTACAGCGCCGGCGATCTGGTTGACCTGATCCCGCCAGGGGATCTGCCAGTCCGTGGCACCGTCTGGCTTAACGGTGGTTGGGGCGATGTCATTAAGCGCCTTCTTCGCCTGCGCGTCTACGGCAGAGTTCACCGCAATGATCTTGTCCGGATCAGCGGCGGAGATCTTCTCCAGGATTTCAGCAGTGAATCCGTTGGCAGTACCGTAAACCACTTCAGGCTTGTTGTCGCCGAGCTTTTCGGTAGCCCATGGGCCGACGCCAGACGCATCAACATCTCCCTCAGCACCCCAGGGCGCTACGAGGACTGGTTGGATGCCTAGAGCGAGCAAGGTATCGCTGTCTCCCAGGCCAACTGCGGCGATGCGCTCGTCCCCGGTGCCCTCATTTTTTGACGCCGCCGCGTCGTCGCCTCGGGAGCAACCAGACAGAACAAGAGTGGATGCTGCCAAGACAGCGGCGGTCTTCAGCGCCGCTCGACGGGTCAGCGAATTGTTTCGAAACATGTGAAATCCTAACGCGTAAGGAACTCTTTGAAACGCTGTAAAGTACCCGTAGCCCCAAGAGACTGATGGCCTCTTTCGGCTACGGCCAACACAGCAATCGGGTCGATACTACACAGGTAAGGCTAACCACACAATAGGCTACCCTAAGTTAGTCCGCTTCCTGCTCGGCCGCTACCGACTCCATCGCCACCTTGGCCACCGTCGCCACGCTGGCCACCCTAGCCACCCTGGCTCTCAGTGCCGAGATGCTCGCGCTATTGCAACTCGTGGCACCAACTGTCGGAAAAGTTGCACTTCGAAGGTCGAAATGTCGCTAGAACGGGAATCTGTCAACACAGGCGCGCCTCCGAATTTTGCGACAATTCCCTGACCTGCAGTTTTGCGGAGCTGCAAATCAGTGTCTTTAACGCATTCCCGTTCTAGCGACATTCACCCCTGCTAGCGCCCCAAATACGGCGCCGTCGGCCACGCATTCCCGGTCTAGCGACATCTGCACATCCTCACGCCGCCAAATAGGGCGCCGGCGCCTCCCGTGACGCAATCCCCCCAGCACTGCGCTCGCACAATCTCACATTTCGCTGGCGCTGCAGCCAAGCGGAAAGCGTGGGCGCCAATAAGAAAAAATAGGCCCCCTACCGCAACAAATGTGAACTGCTCCCCATTAGTTGGACTGAGAAATCAGTTACCGACTAGTGGGGAGTAGTTGTCATTGAGAGCACGAAGTTCGCTAAGTCAGCATCAGCGCGAGCAATTGGTCGAACTATTTGAGCAAGGCATGGGTTATACAGCCGCTGCCAATGCCCTTGGTGTCTCCAAGTATGCCGCCCGTATGCTCTATCGTCGGTTTAAGCTGCATGGCAGGCTATGTCTTGTGGAGAAACCGACAAAGCAGCAGTACTCGTTTGAAATCAAGAAGGAAGTTGTCCAACGCTACCTTGCCGGCGAGACAAGAATGGATCTTGCCCGCGAGTTTGGCCTGTCATCAGACCAGCTCGTCAAAGATTGGACCAGGACATGGCGTACAGGCGGCGATGACGCGTTGAAACCGAAGCCGAAGGGCAGGCCCAAAGGCTCGGCTGCACCGAAGCGGCTTACAGAAGAAGACAAGCTGTGCCGTCAGATTGCGCGGTTGGAAGCGGAAAACGCGTATCTAAAAAAATTGCGGGACTTGAGGAATCAGGGACGCGCCTGAAAGTCCAGGCGATTGTCATCCTCAAGTCGCACCATCGTCTGCAATACCTTTTTGCGGGTAACCCCAGCCGCAGACCGCACGCACACTGATTTGGGCTGTGTGGGCTGTTGGACTAAACTGCTCACGATCGGAGGGAGTCCCTCCGTCCGCCTCCTTAGCTCAGTTGGTAGAGCACCGCTCTTGTAAAGCGAAGGTCGTCAGTTCGAGTCTGACAGGGGGCTCAGCTTCTTCGGGAAGCACCTCAGCACGAGGTGCTTCCCGTTTCTGTTTTGAGTCTCACCTAGACTTCCCGTGTGACGAACGCAGCAGACAGCAGACTCAGCGGCCTTGACCGCTTCTTCAAAATCACTCAGCGCGGCTCCACTGTGGGCACCGAAATCAGGGGTGGTCTGACGACCTTCCTGGCAATGGCCTACATCATCGTGCTCAACCCGATCCTCATCGGTGCGGCCGCTGATTCGACGGGTGCGTTCCTCGGCGGGGGAGACACTCCCAACCTGGCCGCGGTGGCTGCTGCGACATCGCTCATTTCGGGTCTTCTCACCCTGCTTATGGGCCTGGTGGGCAATTTCCCCATGGCGGTGTCCTCAGCTTTGGGCATGAGCGCGTTCATGGCGTTCGGGGTTGTTGTCATTCCAGGTATGACGTGGGCCGATGCGATGGGCCTGGTGGTCATTGAAGGCATTATTCTTCTTCTGCTGGTGGTCACCGGTTTCCGCACCGCGATCTTCAACGCGGTGCCAGGCCAGCTGAAATCCGCAATCGGTGTGGGCATCGGCTTCTTCATTGCGCTCATCGGCATGATCAACGCCGGCTTCATCAGCAACTCCGGCGGCACAGCGCTTGAACTGGGCCAGGGCGGGTCGATTGCCAGCTGGCCGGTGCTGCTGTTCACGGTCGCGCTTCTGCTGCTGTTCGTCCTCTACGCATGGGGCGTGCGCGCCGCGATCCTCTACACGATCCTCATTGCCACCGTCATCGCGTTCGCACTCGAAGCGGTGTTCAACCTGGGACCGAAGACCGGAGCTGACGGCGAGGTCGCCAACCCGGGCGGATGGGGTCTGACGGTGCCGAAGATCGAAGGCGGCTGGTTCCATTCGCCAGACCTGTCGATCCTCGGTTCGTTCAACCTGCTGGGCTCATTCCAGTCGGTTGGCATCATCACCGCTGTTCTCGTGGTGTTCACCCTGCTGCTGACGAACTTCTTCGACCTGCTGGGCACCATGATGGCCGTCGGCACGCAGGCGAAACTCGTTGACGAGTCCGGTCAGGTAGAAGGCGCCAAGCGGATCATGGTGGCCGATGCTCTCGGTGCCATCGTCGGCGGTCTGGGCGGAACCTCGTCGAATTCCGGCTTCGTCGAATCGACCGTGGGTGTTGGCTCTGGTGCTCGCACCGGTCTGGCGAATGTTGTGACCGGTGCGCTGTTCCTGCTGACGGTGTTCCTCGCTCCTCTGGCCGCACTCATCCCCTCCGAGGCGGCAGCGCCGACACTGGTCTTCGTCGGCTTCCTCATGATGCAGCAGGTTGTGCGCATCAACTGGACGGACATTGAGATTGCAGTCCCCGCGTTCCTCACGATCGTTCTCATGCCGTTTTCGTACTCGATCACCAACGGCATCGGTGCGGGCTTCGTGTCCTACGTCGTGCTCAAGGCCGCACGCGGCAAGTTCCGCGAAGTGCACCCGCTCATGTACCTCACTGCCGCACTGTTCATCGTGTACTTCGCATCCGGGCCGATCCAAGCGCTCGTGGCCTGCTGACAGGTCACCGGCCCCAGCCGCCGTTGCCACCGGCCCCCAGCTGGCGTTGCCCACAGCGCCGGTTCGGCACCTCGGCGAGTGACACCTGGTCGAACTCGCAGTTCTTTTCGGTGTGAGGCGGCTCCTATAGAGTGTTGCCGTCATCGGAAAACACCATGAGGACGCAGATATGGAACCCCTGTACATTCTGATTCCGCTCATCCCCGTCATCATCATCGTGGTGCTGCTGTTCCTGCTGTTCGGCGGGCTGCGCACATCGATCTTCTTCACCGTCAAAACGCAGGAGCGCGTCATCGTCGAGCGCTTCGGCAAGTACCGCAAAGTCTGCGAACCGGGCCTGAACATGAAGGCGCCGTTCGTCGACACGACCACCAAGCCGATTTCGCTGCGCGTGCACCAGCTCGAAGTCAACATCGAAACCAAAACCCAGGACAACGTGTTCGTCATGGTGCCGGTTGCGGTGCAGTACGTGATCGGCGAAAACCAGGTTGTTGACGCCTACTACCGCCTGTCGAACCCGGAAGAGCAGATCCGCTCCTACGTCTTCGACACCGTCCGTTCGGCACTGTCGACCCTGACCCTGGACTCGGCCTTCGAATCGAAGGACGACATCGCCACCTCGGTCGAACAGCGACTGTCGACATCGATGGCCGCTTACGGCTTCCGGATTGTCAACACGCTCGTGACTGACATCAGCCCGGACTCGCGTGTGCGCGATTCGATGAACTCGATCAACGCCGCACAGCGCGACCGCGTTGCGGCACAGGCCCTGGCTGAAGCTGACAAGGTCAAGCGCGTTACGCAGGCCGAAGCGGAAGCTGAATCGCGTCGCCTTCAGGGTGAGGGCGTCGCCGCCCAGCGCAAGGCAATCGCGAACGGCATTGCCGAACAGTACGAAGCCCTGCGCCGTGTGGGCATTGAGCAGACCGCCGAACAGCTGCTGCTCATGACCCAGTACTTCGACACCATGCAGGACGTTGCGCGCAACGGAAAGTCCAACGTCATGTTCATGCCGAACAACCCCGGGGCAGTGGGCGGTCTCGCGGAGGAAATCCGCAACACGATGCTGGCGACAAACCAGGTCAAAGAGGACGGCCTCGGCGTCGAGCACGACCGCTGACCGCACCGCACTGAGCCCGAGCGGCGCGTAAAGCCGCGCACCGCCTCGGCTGCGGCTGGCCGTAACTCCAGCGAAACGGCTGCTGAGCACATGCTCAGCAGCCGTTTCGCTGTTTCAGTCGATCAGGGCCCCGAACTGCCCGGTGCTTCCGAAGTGCCAGGAGAATCGGGTGCTCCCTGATCTCCCGAGGTGCCGGGCGTCTCCGCGGTGTCGGCAGACGCCGCATCGTCAGCGGCAGCGCGGTGGGCCGCCGGTGACACGTGGTGACCGCTTTGACTGCGCGCTTCGAGAGGAAGCTCGGCAGCACGAACCCATTCGGGGTATTTCGGGTCAAGATAGGCCCCCGACGATGTTCCGCGCAGTCGCCGTCCCACCCACGGGGCCAGGTGCTCTTTGAGCCATTCGGCTTCGTCTTCCATCCGGTCGCGAAGCGGCTTGGAGGTTTTTGACAGACGGAATCCTCGGATGCCCACCCGGTCCTCTTCGAGGACCCCCAGCGCAGACTGGGCGACCATGGTGTGCCCCTGCGTGCTCAGGTGAATGCGGTCGGGTGCCCAGTACTCCTGCGCGTAGATGGGGCGCATGCCCCACAGATCGAGCATGTAGCAGCCGTGGCGTCCGGCCAGGGTCCACATGTGCGCGTTGTACACGGCCACGCGGGGGCGCAGTGCGCGCAGCACGGGGCTGAAGGCGGCTGTGTCGAAGCCGTTGCCCAGCAGCACCTCGATGCCCTCGGCCCGCATTGCCGAGATCGCCCGCTCCAGCTGTTCGGCCAGGCCGTCAACATCGGCGGCTGGGCGCAGCACATCATTGCCTCCGGCCACAAAGGACACGAGGTCGGGCTTGAGATCGAGAGCGACCGGCACCTGTTCGTCGATGATGGCGCCGAGCTGCCGACCCCGGATGGCGTGATTGGCATACAGCAGGTCCGGGCTGCCGACGGGGGACTGGGTCAGGGCGTGCGCAAACCGGTCAGCCCAGCCGATGAAACGGCCGTCTTCCAGTGCGGACTCGTCCATGAGCCCTTCGGAAAACGAATCTCCGAGGGCCAGGTAGGTGCGGATCCGATGGTCGTCGCGTTCAGTCATAGGCTCTCCCGGTCGAGGTGGGTGAAGGCTTCGCGCAGGCTTTCAGCCCGCGCCTTGGGGTCGGCGGGAATGGTCGGATCTCCGGCCATGACACGGCGGCACCACTGCATGACGAGGCTGTTCTTGGGTGCTCGGATGCCGTTCAGGTGGGCCAGGCGGACGATCTCACCGCCGAGGTAGTCAGCTTCTATATTGCCGGTCCCGCGAGCCATGGACTGCCAGGTGGACGACAGGTTCTGCACCCCGTCGATGGGGGCTTGGGGAATGCGGTCGGCAAAGCCGAGCTCCTCGGGAGGGTTCGGGCAGTGCACAATGCCCGCAGCCTGGTAGACGGCGCGGGCTTCGTCCTGCAGCTGCTCCAGCAGGTCGCTGTGGTCGAGGGATCCCACGAGGGCGTCGATGCCGTTGTCGAGGTTCGCCAACAGCTTCCCGTAGGTGTAGGGCGAAGGCTCAGGCACGATGACCGACGCGAAGTTCCCGGCCGTGAAGTCGCCGTCCGCCTGCTGAAGGTACTGCGGCAGGGCTGTGCCGTCAGTCTCGCCAGCCTGCGGTCGGGGCGCGTCCGGTCCGCACACGGGACCGGTGATGAGTCCGGCCCACCGGTCTTCCATGAACACCGCCAGCTGTCCCGGCTCGGTGTAGACCGCCGGTGTGTAGATGACGGTCGTCGATACTGTCGCAAACCAGCGCGGTGCCTGTTCCTGCGCATCCGTGCCGTTGAGGAACAGCATCAGCGGCAGGCGCTCGCCGGCGGTGCCCAGCTGGCTGCCGTGCTCGTCAGTGACGGCAAGGTCAGCCCATTCGGCCAATGCGGTGGGCAGCTGCTGAGTTTTCACTGCCAGGATGATCACATCGCCGGCACGGAGATTCACCTGTGCTGATGAGCGCACTACTGTTGGATGTGCAGTCAGAGTTTCGTGCGGAGTGCGGACTGTCAGCCCCGCCGTTTCGATAGCATCGGCTTGGCTCCCCCGCGCAACCAGCACGTGGTCAACCCCAGCGCGGCAGAATCCCGCGCTGAGCATTCCGCCAATGGCTCCGGCTCCCACAATGATGTATCTGCTCATAGCTCAACAGTACTAGGAAGGCGTGTCGACACTGGATTCTCAGGACCTCAGCGGCTCCGCTTCCGACCGCGGCGCAGAAAGCGGCGACGGCAACGGAAACGGCGGAACCGCCACACCGCACTCGGAGGCATCGACTACAGGGCGAGACCCGCAGCATGAAACTGCGACCGCGTGGAAGTCGAACGAACACGCCTCTGAACCTCCCGCGCGGTCGGCCCGGGCCCGAGACCTCCTGTCTGACCTGAAGAAGGCCGGCGCTTTCGACAAGCCAGCGCAGGAAGTCGAGCACTTCGACGAGGAACCTGCCGCTGACAGCGGCGAACCCGATGCGAAAAGCACCGGTGCCGGTGCCGCTCAGACCGCTTCGCTCAGCGTCGACCAGGTGCGCGAAGGCGTGGCCCGACAGCAGGCCGCCGACCGTGCTGCAGACCGTGCCGCCAGCGTGCCTTCCGCACAGCCCGCAGTGCCGGAACAGCCGACGGCAGCCGGGCAGGCACCTCGGCGCCCTCATGGGGCTGCCCCACGGCCCACCGGCAGTGCTGCCACCGCGAAGTCCAAGGGCACCAAGAAGAGTGCCGGGCAGCAGACACACCGCAGCTCACGTTCAAAGCGTCGGGCCGCGCAGCGCATTGCACAGCGCACGGTGGCGCGCTTCGCTTCTGACCCGGCCCCGACCACCCAGCCGGTGCCGATCGTCAAAGTTCTCGAGGGCACCCCGTACCAGGCGCCGGTGCAGGCGAAGGCGAAGAACGATGCCGAGGCCCGGATGATCTTGGACCTGGCCGTCGACATCGGGGCCATGGTGCTGCGCGCCGGTGGGGGAAGTTCGGATGTCGAGGTCAGCGTCATTGCCGCGTGCACCTCGATGGGTCTGCCGAACGCAGAAGTCGACCTCACCGCCACGGCGCTGACCATCCACTACGCGGACCCGGACGGCAAGCAGATGACGGTGGTGCGGGTTGTGCGCGAACTCTCCCCGCACTTCGCCAAAGTCTCTTCCCTGCACCGACTGGTATCGGACATGGTTGCAGGCA
The DNA here is from genome assembly GCF_001810665.1 of Brevibacterium sp. HMSC063G07. Lineage (NCBI taxonomy): Bacteria > Bacillati > Actinomycetota > Actinomycetes > Micrococcales > Brevibacteriaceae > Brevibacterium > Brevibacterium sp. HMSC063G07. Next base: position 215,616 of record NZ_KV802360.1, on the reverse strand, counting down.
AAGTCGACTACGCACAGGCGCGCAGCAGACTGGACGCCATTCGCGCCCAGCGCAGGCCCTTCCCACAGTGGCTTGTGACACTCGCGTGGGGTGTTCTTGTAGGGTGCTTTGTCACGCTCATCGGCGGTCGCCTGCCGTCAGCTGTTCTGGGCTTCGGCCTGGCTATCTTCATCGACTGGGTGGGCCGGGTGATCGGCAAGACGGGCCTGCCGACGTTCTTCCTCGTCATGGCCCAATCGGCGGTCGCCACGCTGGCAGCGATGCTCGCCCATCACTTCGAGCTCATTTCCTCGCCGCAGTACTCCGTCGCCGCAGGCATCGTTCTGCTGCTGCCGACCCTCGGGCTGGTCTCAGCTGTGCAGGACGCGCTGTCGAACTTCCCGCTGACCGCGGCCGGCCGCATGGTTGAAACGGGCATGGGCTTCGCCGGGATCGTCTCCGGTATTGCCTGCGCCGTTGTCATCGGCAACACACTCGAACTCAAACCCATTGAAATCACAGTGCAGAGCAGCGGTGTGAGCGTTCTGACCACCATCATCGCCGTCATCGCCGCTTTCCTCGTCGGGGCCTGCGGCGCCATTGGGTTCTACTGTGCCCGCAGGCTGGTGATACCGGCTGCGCTCATCGGCCTGGTGGGATTCCTCGTCTACGTGGGCGCCACGCTGTTGGGCATTGAGAACATCCTCGCTCTGCTCATCGCTTCGACGGTTGTCGGTCTGTTCTGCCGACCGGTGGCCTCGCGGCTGGGATCACCGGCGATTGTGCTCATTGTCCCTGCCATCTTCCCGCTGCTGCAGGGCCTGTCGATCTTCGCGTCCGTCTACCGGATGATCCCGGTGCCGGGCGAAGAAGTTCCCCTGGCCGTTGGACTGGGCGCTCTGTTTGCGGCGATCACTGCGAACTCGGCCATTGCCGCCGGTGCTGTGCTCGGTGATTTCCTGTCGCGGCCCATGTCGCGCTACGCGAAGTCCCGCCGTGCCGCGCGGGCTCGCGCAAAAGCCGAAGAGAAACTCGAAGCCCTGCGAGAGGATGCTGGAATTCAGCCGAGTTCCGCCTGATCAGTCCAGCTGCTTCAGTCCAGTTGCCAGTTGATGGGTGCTGCACCCTGTTGTTCCAGCAGCGAATTGCAGCGGCTGAACGGCTTCGAACCGAAGAAGCCGCGGTGGGCGGACAGCGGTGACGGGTGGGGTGAGGCGATGATCGGCACGCTGCCCAGCAGGGGAGTCAGCGTCTGCGCGGGACGGCCCCACAGGATCGCCACCAGCGGCCCGCCCCGGCCGGCGAGTGCGCGCACAGCCTGTTCGGTGACGGCCTCCCAGCCCATGCCGCGGTGCGACCCGGCGTTACCAGCGCGGACTGTGAGCACTCGGTTGAGCAGCATGACTCCCTGGCGCTGCCAGGCCGAAAGGTCGCCGTGCTCGGCCGGGGGTATGCCGAGGTCGTCTGCGAGTTCGCGGTAGATATTGGCCAGCGAGCGCGGCAGCGGCCTGACGTGGCGCTCGGCAGCAAAAGACAGCCCGATGGGGTGCCCGGGTGTGGGGTAGGGGTCTTGGCCCACGATGAGCACTCGCACGTTCGCAAGCGGTTCGAAGAATGCGCGCATGACCTGTTCGGGCCGGGGGAGCACGAGGTGGTGCTGGGCATCGCGCTGGACCGTCTGCTGGAGTTCGCGCACTTTGGCAACGGCGGGACCCAGCGCTTCCAGCCAGTCGGGGCTGACGTTTTCCAACAGGTTGATCGTCATGCACACGACCCTAGCGCGGACGCACACGGGCTGTGCGCAATCGGGCAGACCGCGGCCTGCGTGGACCGCGTGCGCACGGCTATGCTGAGTCCGAGAGTGTTCCCTCCCACATTTTCGGCGGGACACAGCGCTAATGCACGGATGCCGAAAGGACAACGACGACTATGGCACAGGTACGGGACTTCCCCGGGGTCAAAGACTGGAAGATGCTCATCGGCGGCGAATGGGTTGATGCCGCTGACGGTTCGCGGGCTGACGTCATCACCCCGATTGACCGCGACCGCGTGATCGCCCGCGTTCCCGACGGCAAAGAAGAAGACGCCGACCGTGCGGTCAAGGCCGCCCGGGCTGCTTTCCCCGCGTGGTCTGCTCTGCACTTCAAGGAGCGCCAGAAGGCGCTTGGACAGTGCGCGGATGCGCTGGAAGCTCAGGCGGAAGAGCTTGCCCAGCTGACGGCAATCGACACCGGCAATGCCCTGCGCACGCAGGCTCGCCCCGAAGCGCAGACCCTGGTCGACCTGTTCCGCTACATGGCCGGTGTGGCCGGTGAAGTGAAGGGCAACACGCTCCCGGCAGGCGATGCGCAGCTGCAGTTCACCCGCCGTGTTCCGCTGGGCGTTGTGGCCGGCATTCTGCCGTGGAACTCGCCGCTGATGATTGCTGCGTTCAAGACCCCGGCAGCGTTGGCAGCAGGCAACACGATTGTGCTCAAGACTGCCGAGGACGCTCCGCTGACCATTCTCAAAATGGCCGAAATCATCCAGGAGTTCCTGCCCGCCGGTGTTCTCAACGTGGTGACCGGCAAGGGCTCGGTCATCGGTGAGGCTCTTACTCAGCACAACGATGTCGACAAGGTTTCGTTCACCGGTTCGACCGGTGTGGGCCGCCACGTGGCCGAGGTTGCGGGTTCTCGTCTGGCTCATTCCTCGATGGAGCTGGGCGGCAAGAGCCCCAACATCGTGTTCCCGGATGCCAATGACGACTACACGCTCCAGCAGGTGCTGCTGTCGACTCGCTTTGCCCGCCAGGGGCAGTCGTGCACCATGGGTTCGCGCCTGTTCCTGCACGAAGACATCTACGACGACTTCCTGGCCAAGCTCGTTGACGGCGTGGCCCAGATGAAGGTCGGCGATCCGCGCGATGAAGACAGCGACATCGGCTGCGTCATCAACAAAAAACAGTACGACCAGATCGCGAACTACATTGAGATGGGCAAGTCCAACGAGGGCGTCGAAATCGCCTATGACGGCGCTGACAGGCTCGAGGTCGGCGAATCCGGTTTCTACCACGCGCCGATCATCTTCGCCAACGCCAAGAACGAATGGCAGACCTCGCGCGAAGAGATCTTCGGCCCCGTTCTCACCGTCATCAAGTTCAAGACGGAAGAAGAGGTCGTCGAAATGGCCAACGACTCCGACTACGGTCTGGCCGCCTATGTCTTCACCAAGGACGTCGACCGCGCGCTGCGGGTGGCTGACAAGATCGAATCCGGCTGGGTGCAGGTCAACCAGGGTGGCGGCCAGGTTGCAGGCCAGTCCTACGGCGGTATGAAGACTTCCGGCTTCGGCCGCGAAGCATCGCTTGAGGGCATGCTCGAGGGCTTCACCCAGATCAAGCAGATCAACGTCAAGATCAACTGATCTGACTCGCTGAGACAGTAAGTGCCCCGGCGCCTCACACGAAGTGCCGGGGCACTATTCTGTGCCGCCATTCGGCTGCTGTTCAGTTCGGCTGCCGCTTATGTGCTTTTGTCTTTCGGACCGCTCTGGTTGCTGTGCATGCCTGATCGGGGTTCGTCAGTGTGCCCGCGGTGTGGCAGTGTTCCGACCTTGTGAGCCTCCGGCCGGTGAAGAAAAGAAGTTGACGAGGGCCCACACCGCGGAGGCCAGGATCAGCGGAATTGTCATCGCCCACGAAACAAACGCGATGACGGCCTTCGCAACCCAGCCCTCGTCCCCGGCCTGCGACCACACGGTTGCGCCGATGCTGATGAGCAGAAATGCGCCTGCCGCGCAGAGCAGAATAATGAAGACGGTGCGTGCACCCTGTGTCTTCGGCATCATGGTCTTGGCCAGCATTTGAGCCTCCATTCAGTCGGCTGCTGGCCTCGCTGCCAGCATTGCCGTGACACTACATTGCGGGAACGGGACATTGTCGTTCGCCTCCAGTTTTTTTCTTGCCCTTGTGGTTGCCCCTAAACGGCGGGGAAAGTGAACTGCCCGGTCCCATAGTCTCGGACGAGGCCTGGCGGGAAGGTCTGCCGCCGGTATTATTGCGGGTGCAGAGGAGGACGAATGTCACAGGAGCTTTCGGAACTCGAAGCGCAGATTCTGCGCTTCGAAGGACAGTGGCACACCTACGGGGGTGCCAAGGACCACGCGATCCGCGAACAGTTCGACATGTCCGCCGCCCAGTACTTCCAGGTGCTCGGCAGACTCCTCGACAGCCCCGCGGCCCATGCTGAAGATCCCGTTCTCATCAAACGGCTTCGCAGAATCCGCGACTCACGACAGGAAACCGGAGCACAGGCGAGGATCCCGCGCTGATGGCAGACAAACACCAGTACGAAACCCGTGCAGAACGCCGTGCAGCAGACGCTGCAAACCGCCGAGGCGGAGCCCACCGGGCCGTCTCATCGGCAGGCAGCCATAAAGCGGCGACCGCTGTTGTCATCGTTCTTGCGCTGGTGGCTGTTCTCCTGATCGTCGGTGCGGTCAACATCATCCGCTCCGCAGGCTCAGACCCGGAAGCCAAAGTCGAAGAACAGCAGCAGAAGGAACCTGGAGCAGGCGACGATGCCAAGGACAAATCGTCACAGTCAGGCGAGCCCGGTGAGAGCACGCAGAGTGAAAGCACCCCGAGTGACGGCGAATCAACCGGCGGGGGAGTGACGACCGTCGAAGCTGAAAGCGGCGATCCCAATCTGTCGATCCTCAACGCATCCGGCGTCAACGGTGCGGCCAGGAAGTTCGCCGACCAGTATGAAGCACAGGGCTGGAAGATGGGGCGCGTGAGCAACGCGGGCACCCGGGTGTCATCTACGACCGTCTACTATTCGTCCTCGGAGTACAGCGATGCTGCTGAGCGCGTGGCCGAGGGGCTTGGCGGTGTGAGCGTCGAACAGTCCCGTCGCTACCAGGTGGGCGTGACAATCCTCATGGGCCCGGATGTCGCCGACAGCGATCCCGCCGAGGGCTGACCGAGAGCTGGCCTGGAAACCGGGCCGGTGAAGCTCCCTGCGGGCGGTAGACTGAAGTTTCGTTCCACACTTGGGAGATGACATGACACAGGGAACCGTCAAATGGTTCAACGCGGAAAAGGGCTACGGCTTCATCGCCGTAGACGACTCTTCCGACGAAATCTTCGTCCACCATTCGGCAATTCAGATGCAGGGCTACCGGTCGTTGGCCGAAGGCGGTCGCGTGCAGTTCGACATTGTGCAGGGGGATAAGGGCGCGCAGGCTGAGAACGTCGAACCGCTCGACTGACAGCCGCCGCAGCCGAACTGAACTGCTCACGAGGGGGAGGAACAGGTCTTCTGTCCCTCCCCCTCGTCGTGTTCCTTAGACGGGAGCCCAGTGGGCCCTGCGAGGTGCCAGCGGCAGGGGATTGGTATTTGCACTCTCAGGTCGAGAGTGCTAAATCTAGTGGTGGTGAAACGCACTGCCCAGGCAGAGGACGCCGGGCCTGAAGAAGGGATTCAGGCTCTGCTTCCTGCCGTCGCGGGCACCTGGCAGTGCTAGTCAACTGCCACCCCTTACAGGGAGGAAGCCAGCCACTATGGCAAAGCTCATTGCATTCGACGAAGAAGCTCGTCGCGGCCTGGAGACCGGCCTGAACACCCTGGCTGATGCAGTCAAGGTGACGCTCGGTCCCCGCGGACGCAATGTTGTTCTCGAAAAGAAGTGGGGCGCACCCACCATCACGAACGACGGCGTGTCCATCGCCAAGGAAATCGAGCTCGAAGACGCCTACGAAAAGATCGGCGCCGAACTCGTCAAGGAAGTCGCCAAGAAGACCGACGACGTCGCAGGTGACGGTACGACCACCGCTACCGTTCTGGCACAGGCTCTCGTGTCCGAAGGTCTGCGCAACGTCGCAGCCGGTGCAGACCCGCTCAGCCTCAAGCGCGGCATCGAAAAGGCCGTTGAGTCCCTGACCGAAGTTCTGCTCGACTCCGCTAAGGAAATCGAAACCAAGGAACAGATCGCTGCCACCGCCGGCATTTCCGCTGGCGACCCGGCAATCGGCGAACTCATTGCCCAGGCCATCGACAAGGTCGGCAAGGAAGGCGTCGTCACCGTCGAAGAGTCCAACACCTTCGGACTCGAACTCGAACTGACCGAAGGCATGCGCTTCGACAAGGGCTACATCTCCGGTTACTTCGTGTCTGACGCAGAGCGCCAGGAAACAGTGCTCGAGGACCCCTACATCCTCATCGTCAACTCGAAGATCTCGAACGTGAAGGACCTCCTGCCGGTTCTTGAGAAGATCCAGCAGTCCGGCAAGCCGTTGCTGATCATTGCCGAAGACGTCGAAGGCGAAGCCCTCGCCGTCCTCGTGGTCAACAAGATCCGCGGAACCTTCAAGTCGGTTGCCGTCAAGGCCCCCGGCTTCGGCGACCGCCGCAAGGCCCAGCTTGCAGACATCGCGATCCTCACCGGCGGCCAGGTCATCGCCGAAGAGGTCGGGCTGAAGCTGGAGAACGCATCGCTGGACCTGCTGGGCACCGCCCGCAAGGTCGTTGTCACCAAGGACGAAACCACCATCGTCGAAGGTGCAGGCGACGCCGACGAAATCGCCGGCCGCGTGCAGCAGATCCGCACCGAGATCGAAAACTCGGACTCGGACTACGACCGCGAGAAGCTGCAGGAGCGCCTGGCCAAGCTGGCCGGCGGTGTTGCAGTCATCAAGGCCGGAGCCGCAACCGAAGTCGAACTCAAGGAAACCAAACACCGCATCGAAGATGCCGTCCGCAATGCCAAGGCGGCTGTGGACGAAGGCATCGTCGCCGGCGGTGGTGTGGCCCTCATCCAGGCAAGCGACAAGGCCTTCGAAAACCTCAACCTCGAAGGTGACGAAGCCACCGGTGCTGCCATCGTCAAGGTGGCCATCGAAGCTCCGCTCAAGCAGATCGCCATCAACGCCGGCCTCGAACCCGGAGTTGTGGCCGAAAAGGTGCGCGGACTCGAAACCGGCCACGGTCTCAACGCCGCAACCGGCGAATACGAAGACCTCCTGGCAGCCGGTGTCAACGACCCGGTCAAGGTGACCCGCTCTGCTCTGCAGAACGCCGCCTCGATCGCCGGCCTGTTCCTCACGACGGAAGCCGTCGTGGCCGACAAGCCGGAACCCGCTCCCGCGGGTGATCCCACCGGCGGAATGGGCGACATGGGCGGCATGGGCTTCTGATCCGGCCAACCGTGAACACGCCCTCCTAGGGCACAGGCCGCGGGCGCAGACGAACTGTCTGCGCCCGCGGTTTTTCTGTGTCTGGGGTGGCTGGCTTTTTGTTGGCATCGACCGCGTTCTATGCATTGGCAGTGACCCGGCCTGTGGCACGGCCTCTAGCCTGAATCGCGCTGCGGACGGCGAAGGTGGGCGTCACGAATTCATGGTGTTTTCGCACTCAGAAGGTCCATTGCGGCGTGCTTCGCCGTTTCGAGGCTGCCGCTTTCCGGATTCACCCCGTGTTGGGCTATCCCGCCCTCGAGCAGCAAAAACACATAATCTGCCAGAGCTTCTCCAGCCTCACTGCCAACCTCTTCTGTGACCAAGCGTCGGACTGCACTCAGTACAGCCTGTTTGTGGCTTCGGATGACTTCGATCCCGGGGTGGTTCCCTCGCAACTCAGCTGCCGCATTGAGGAATGCGCATCCGTGAACAGCGCCGTCAGCATCGTCGGTGTAAGCCTCGAATACAGCGTTGATCCGTGGGCGCGGCGCTTCGGCCAACCGGTTGTCCAGGCGTGTCTGCCAGCGTTGATTGCGCTGCTGAAGATAGGCCTCCACCAGGCGCTCTTTGGACCCGAATCGATTGTAGAGAGTGCGCTTTGTCATGCCCGCTTCCGCGGCGATGGCTTCAACCCCCACAGCGTGGATGCCATGGGTGTAGAACAGCCGCTCAGCGGCATCGAGAATACGGTGCGCCCCGGGGGTGAGGTTGGTCAGGGCACTGCGGTCCATATGCACTCCTCGGTTGTTTTCACTGACCAGTGTACCTAGAATCAGTTTCACTGATCGGTAAAGGTGGCTCGAATTGTCTACCTTCGCACGAAGGGAGTTGCGCTTTGGTGCAGGTCGCAGAATCTGAGGGCGATAAGCAGCCTCTTTCCATTTGCTCAACAGCTGCATTGGGTGCTGCGGGAGCGTGCCTCATAGCTGTCTGCTACGGGCTTGCCCGATTCGCCTACGGACTGTATTTGCCTGCGTTTCAGGACGATCTTGAACTCGGGTCAACGGCTTCTGGGGTGATCGCAGCCGCCAGCTATGCCGCCTACTGCGCCGGTATAGCAGCCTCAACTGCCCTGACTGCACGGTTCGGCGCACGTACGGTCGCCGTGTCTGCTGGGCTGCTTGCGACGGCTGGCTGTGCTGCAATTGCTGCCGCACCTTCAGCGCTGGTGCTTGGAATAGGCGTGACTGTCGCAGGGTCCAGTACGGGCGTGGCCTCACCCCCTTTGGCCAGGGCGGTCGCAGACCATGTTGCAGCGCGACGGCAGGATCGAGTCCAGACCGTGGTAAACGCCGGAACCGGTTTCGGCGTGGCAGTCTCAGGTCCTGTCGCTCTGCTCACGCATGAGCACTGGCGCGCAGGCTGGTGGGCCTTTGCTTTGGCGGCCGCCGTGGTGTCGTTCTGGACGTGGAAGGCGGTTCCCGCTGGCCCGATCGGTGCAGCTCGCTCGGCAGGTGCAGAGGGTCAAGGCGAGTGGCGCGGTCTATTCCCCGCTGGCGCGTGGGCTTTGCTTGGCGGGTCAATGATCATGGGGGCAGCCAGCACGGCCGGTTGGACGTTCGGACCGGCCCTGCTGCAGGACGCTGGCGGTCATGGTCCGAGTCTGACCACGGCAGCGTGGATTGTCCTGGGAGTGTGCGGGTTGGCAGGTGCAGCCGCTGGGGATCTGGTGGCACGTCTATCTCTGCAGACCGCGTGGCGGGTGTTGATGATCGCACTTTCCGGGGCAACGGTGGTATGGGCGCTATGGCCCCACAGCGCTGTGGTTGCAGTGGTGGCATCAGGCGTGTTCGGTGCGGTCTACATCGCTTTAACCGGTGTGCTGCTCGTTTGGGGAACCCGGTTGTATCGCGGTCGAGCGTCAACGGGGGTCGGCTTGGCCTTTCTGGCAATTGCTGCAGGCCAGTCTCTGTCAGCCTTTGTCCTCGGCGGGTTGGCTGACCTTGCAGATTTGCAGGCAGCGTTTTTAGCAGCCGCGGGCATGGGTGTGCTTGGTGGATTGATTCGGCCAGTGCGGACCCGAGTTCAATGGTGAGTGTTCTCGTTCTGGTTGGGTGCACTGTCTGCGCCCGCGGTTTTTCTGTTGTCTACACGAGCGGCACAGATGTGAGGCTCAGTTTCTTCGCAGATTCGGTGACCATAATGAGCCCCGTACACCGCACGCGGAGAAGGGACTTTCATGGGCTTCGCTTTCCTCGTCATTCTGGTTGTGGGAGGTGCTGCGGCGTTTGCCATCGCACGCAGCAACAAGAAGAACGAAGAAGCAGCTCGGCAAAGCGAACTGGCAATCGTTGCCAAAGCGTCAGAAGAAGACGTCACGCAGTTCGGTGAAGAAGTTCAGGCTCTTGATCTTGAAACCGCCGGCGTGGATCTCGGCGACGGGGGTCGGCAGGACTACCAAAAGGCAATCAGCTGCTACGACCTCGCAAAGGATCTTCTGAGCAAGGTCAACCGGCCCGAAGACATCCGCCACGTGACAGAAGCCCTGGAAGACGGCCGCTACGCCGCCAGCTGCGTCCGTGCCCGCGTGGAAGGCAAACCGCTGCCCACTCGCCGCCCTCCGTGCTTCTTCAATCCGCAGCACGGTCCCAGTGTTGAAGACATCGACTGGGCGCCTGCCGGTGGACAGCCGCGCCCGATTCCCGTGTGCGCCGCAGACGCCGAGCGCGTTGCAGTCGGGGCCGAGCCCTCAGTGCGCAAGGTGACGCTCGCAGACGGAATGTCGCGCAGAGCCTACTGGGAAGCCGGTCCGGCCTATGCCGAATACAACCGCGGCTACTATTCGAACTACGCGGGTTCCGGCATGCTTCCGGGTGTGCTCATGGGTGCGATGCTCATGGGGCCGATGATGGGCGGCATGGGAGCTTGGGACGGCTCCTACGCCGACGGCTACCAGGACGGTCTGGCCGCTGACGGCGGTATCGGCGATGGCGGCGACATGGGCGGAGACATGGGCGCAGACATGGGCGATTTCGACTTCGGCTTCTGATTGACTGATATCAGACAGCAGAAGGAGAACAGTGGAAGAAGTCTGGATTCGCGACGACAGCATTCGCCTGGGTCAAGTGCTCAAACTCTCCGGCTTCGTTGAAGACGGAGTCATGGCCAAAGAGCTCATTCAGGACGGCCAGGTGTTCGTCAACGGCGACCTCAATTCGCGACGCAGCTCAAACGTCAACGTCGGCGATGTCATAGCCGTGCCCGCACTCGACGTCGAATTCACAATCACACGGGGCTGAGGCCGCCGCGCAGGCAAGCGGGCGCATTTGCCCAGCGCTGCGTGTCAGCTGAGCTCTCAGCCGACCTCAGTCGTTCATACCCGGCGCGTCCCACAGGGGAGACCACTTGGAGATGTCCTCCTCAAAGCGGAGCTCCGCGCCGATTGCCGCTTTGATGTTGAACTCTTCTGCATTGTCCCTGCGGTGCGGTCCCGTCTGCACAAACGGGTAGAACGTGCCGCGCTTGTACAGGTAGACCAGAGCGGCACGCGCACCGGCGGGCGTGCTGAAGTACAGGGACGAACACAGCAGCATGGGGCCGAATCCCGCGTTTTCAATTGAGCTGTTCACGGCGTGAAGGTTCGTCACCAAACCGGGGATGTCCCGTGCCGGGCTTCTCAATACGTGCCACGAATAGCCATAGTCGTCCTGGTCGGTGCGGACCTCTAGTTCGGCATCTTTGGCTATGAGCGCCGATGCTTCGCGCACAGCATCGGCAGATGCACCGCCTTCAACTGCGCGGTAGGCCACGGACGCAACACCCGTGGGTGCGTAGTCGGTTGCGGCCTCCAGGGTCAGTGCTGCCGGCGGCAGGCCGAAAAGAGCATCGAGGTTTGGCTTGACCGGCTTGGAGCGTCCCAGCAGAGCGTCGAAGAATCCCATGAGGCCTCAGCGCTGTGAAAGGCTGCGGGCGATGTCCTGCAGCTGGGCCAGGCGCTTCTCCAGGCTGGGGTGGGTGGAGAACAGCTGGCTGACGGACTTTCCGTTGACGGCGGGAATGAGTGCGAGGTGATTGGCCGCCCCTGCTTCTCGCAGGTCTTGGTCAGGCACCTTGGTCATCTGACCGGAGATCTTCATAAGAGCGCTGGCCAGTGTTGACGGCTGCCCCGTGAGATAGGCGGCGGCACGGTCAGCGGCCAGTTCGCGGTACCGGCTGAGGGTGCGGATGAGCACAAAGCTGATGCCGTAGACGACGGCTCCCACCAGCATCATGGCGATCATGACGGCCGCGCCGTTGTTGTTGCGCCCGCCATAGCGGACGTACATGCCGGAGCGAACCATGAGGCCTGCGACGACGCCGGTGACTCCGGCGACGGTCATGACGGTGACATCACGGTGGGCAACGTGGGCAAGTTCGTGGGCGAGCACCACTTCGACTTCTGCCGGTTCGAGAGTTTCCAGCAGGCCGCGGGTTACGCACACGACGGAGTGCTGGGGCGAGCGGCCGGTGGCAAAGGCGTTGGGCACGGGAGTGTCTGCGAAGGCGACGCGCGGTTTGGGAGAGTCGGCCAGCTGAGTCAGCCGGTCGACGATGGCGTGCAGTTCCGGTGCTTGTTCGGCAGAGACTTCGTAGGCGCCCATGGCGCGCATGGCGAGTTTGTCAGATGAGTACCACTGGAAGAAGAAAGCGCCGAAGCTGATGAGCAGCGCGATCACCACACCGCCCAGGGACTGCCCCAGGATCCACCAAATGGCCAGAATCAGGATGACGTAGATCAGGCCGTTGAGAAAGATAGCCCACCCCATGCGGATGGACAGCCCGCGGTCTTTGACGAACCTGTTTCTGGCCACTGTGCTCCTCTTGGTGTGCGCGGCGGGCCGATGTCCCGGCCCGCCGCGCTGTGTGTCAGCCCTGCTGGGTGTTGTTCTCTTCTGCCGAAGCGCCGGTCGGCTGGTCGGCTTCTTCTGCGTCCTGAACGTCTTCGAGCTGTCCCTGCGGCTTGGACGCCGGAAGGGATTCGCGCATGCGCTGCAGTTCCATTTCGACGTCGTTGTCGGAGCTCATGGCCGCCAGCTGACGGTCGATGTCGTCACCGCCGGTGCCGCTGAAGTCTTCCAGCGCGCCGGTTTCGAGCAGTTCGTTCATCGCCCCGGCACGCGCCTGAAGTTCGTTGGTCTTGTCTTCTGCGCGCTGGATGGCCAGGCCGACATCACCGAATTCGTCGGAAATCCCGCTGAAGGCTTCGCTGACCTTGGTCTGGGCTTCGGCGGCGTTGTAGTTGGCTTTGAGGGTTTCCTTGCGGGTGCGGAACGATTCGACCTTAGTCTGCAGACGCTGGGAGGCCTGCGTGAGCTTCTGCTCTTCCGCCTGCAGATTCTGGTGCTGCGCCTGGAGGTCTTCGATCTGCTGCGCCAGCCCGGACTTGCGCGTCAGGGCTTCGCGGGCGAGGTCTTCACGGCCCATTTCAAGTGCCTTCTGGGCCTGGCCCTGCAGTTTGGCTGACTGTGATTCAAGCTGGCTGATCTGCAGTTCCAGGCGTTTGCGGCTGGTGGCGACATCGGCAACACCGCGGCGGACCTTCTGCAGCAGGTCGAGCTGCTTCTGGTACGAGTAGTCGAGGGTTTCATTGGGGTTCTCAGCGCGGTCGAGGGCCTTGTTGGCCTTGGCGCCGAAGATCATCTTGATCCGCTGGATAATGCTCATGGGCGCAGATTACTCCTTGCAGTGACTGCCTGGCATGTCTTCTGCCCAAGCCTAACGGTCCCGGCTGAGAAAACCCGAGTTCTGCTCAGCCGGGACCGTGATTTTGTGCATTCAGCGAAACCTGTGTCCGGTCGATAGGCCTCCGGAAGGTCAGGCGCGGAAGAGTTTGGTGTTGGCGCTCTCGACCTCCGCATACTGCTGGCCTGCAAGAGCCAGCGCTTTCTGAATTTCCGTGAGCGATTCGTGGACTTTGGTCTGCACCTGCTGCCAGTCGGCCACCACGGTTTGGAAGCCGGCGGATGCTGTGCCGGTCCAACATTCCTGGAGCGCGCGCAGCTGGTGCATCAGCCGATCGACTTCGCTGTGCAGATTGGCTGCGCTGTGCGAAGCGCTGGAAGCGGCTTGGGTGATGCGTTCGGCGTCAATGTTGATAGTGGACATGAGGCTCCTTCTTTGTCGATGAGCACCGGGTGGTGTCATCACGAGAATGCGCCGGGCACCCAAGGCAGGAAAAGGCAAGAAGAAAGGCTGTGGAAACAGTCCCGTGTCTCCACAGCCTTTCGCGCGCAAGTGGCCCGTGCCGCAAGCGGTCGGCTCAGCGGGCCTTGAGTGAAACGGTGACTTCTTTTGTCTTGCCGTCGCGGATGATCGTCAAGGGCAGTTCCTGCCCGTCTTTCTGCGCTCGGACAAGAGCCTGCAGTGATATGGCGGAGTTGACGGTGGTGCCGCCGGCTTTGACGATGGCGTCGTCCTTGCGCACACCTGCAGCGGCTGCGGGGGAGCCGTCTTCAACCTTTGACACGACGGCTGCGCCCATCGTGATCCCGTCGTTTTCCACAGATCCCGACGTGATGTTCACGCCGAGGTAGGCGTGTTTGGCCTTCCCTGAGCTGATGAGCTGATCGGCGATGTACACCGCCTGTGTGGCGGGGATTGCGAAGCCGATGCCGATCGACCCGGCCTGCTCTCCTTCGGAAGTGGGCATGGTGGCAATTGACGAGTTCACGCCGACGAACTTGCCTGCCGCATTGATGAGCGGCCCGCCGGAGTTTCCGGGGTTGATGGCTGCATCGACCTGAATGGCGTTGGTGATCGTCGAAATGTCCGCTTCGCCGCCGGAACCCTTTTGCTGGGTGGCGACCGGACGGTTGAGCGCGGACACGATCCCTGTGGTGACGGTGTCAGCAAGACCGAGTGGATTGCCCAGCGCCATTACGGGCTCACCGACTGTGAGGCCGCTGCTGTCGCCGATCGGCAGAGGGGACAGCCCCTCGGGCTTGGTGGACAGCTTCAGCACCGCGATGTCGGTGATGGGGTCGCGTCCGACGATTTTCGCGGCAACGGAGGACCCGTTGCTGAACACCACGCTGATCTGCGACTGTGCGGAATCGCCGGGGGCAACCACGTGGTTGTTGGTCACAATGTGGTCGTCCTTGTACACGAAGCCCGAACCGAGGGCTTCGCCTTCGGCACCGCGGGCTTGGATCGAGACGACTGACTTCGACGCGTCAGCAGCGACCGCCGTCCAGTCGGGGCTGTCGACGGTTTTGACTTCCTGGTCACTGGTTGACGTCTCGATTTCCGAATGTCCATCGCGGCTGCCGCCGATTCCGCCTGTTGCCGCGGTGACACCCACTGCCGTGCCGCCGCCGATGAGTGCCGCGATGACGCCGGTGGCGATGAGCGCTCCCCAGCCGGGCCCGCGTCGAGGAGGCTGAGCCGGACGCGGCGGGACGGGAGGCGGCCCCTGTGGGCCGAAAGGCGGACGGCCGCCCGGTTGAGGGGTGGGCTGCAAAGGTCGATTGCCCTGCTGCTGTCCCGCATGCGGAGGATGCTGAGTGGCCTGCGGAGGGACTTGACTGCCCACTTGCTGCCGGGCGTGAGGAGCCTGGCTGCTTGGGTGGTGGGCGCGAGGGTTCGGCCCGGGGGCGTGCGGCAGAGCCGGGTTGCCCGGCTGCTGGCCCTGCTGCGGGTGCCCGGCGGGCCCAGGCGGTTGATTTCCAAAGCCTCCGGCCTGCCCTCCGGGCTGTCGTCCGGCGGGGGCTGCAGCCCCCGCCGGACGTTGTTGCCCTGCTGGTTGATCTGGCCCCGCTGCCCCTGTCGGGTGTTCTTGCCCTGCCGGACGCCCTGGCCCTGCCGGCTGATTCGGCTTGGACGGCTGTTCTGGCTTTTCCTGTTGGGCCTGCCCCGCTGGCTTGCCTGGGTTCGCCCGGCCCTGCTGGCCGACTCGCGGTGGCTGTTGAGAGCTGCTGTTCTGCGGGCGCTCGCCTGTGCCGTGCGTGCCGTCGTTGGGCTTATCGGGGTGGCGCGGATCGGTCATGAGCGGTCCTTTCTGGTGGTTTCAGGCAGCACGCCCTCCGGCGGAATGGGCAGGTCGACGCGGAACGTTGCTCCGCCGCCGGGAGTTTCGTGGACGGAGATTTCGCCCTTATGGGAGTCGATTATCGCCTTGACGATTGACAGCCCCAAGCCGGACCCGCCGGTGGAGCGGTCGCGGGATGAGTCCAGACGGTAGAACCTTTCGAACACTCGGGGAGCTATCTCAGGATCAATTCCCTCGCCGTGGTCGCGCACTTCAATGCGCACGCGTCCCGCGGGGAATCCTTCGAGAATGTCGGGAACGATGATGCCCCCGGTGCCCGGCGGTGCCAGCGGCTGTTCGCCGGCAGCCGTCTGCGCCTCGGCAGTCGCACTTGCGCTGTTGTCTGCAGCAGTGCTCGTCTTCTGGCCTGCCGAGCTGGCCTGGGCCTTTTCCGGAGCTTTTGCCGTGTTTGTCGCACCGTTTTTCGCTGTGGCCTTGTCCTGAGCCTTGCTTTGGCCCTTGCCCTGGGTTTTGGCGTCGGTGCGGCTGCTGTCGCGTTTGAATATGCGGACCGGCCCGGTGACGAAATCAAGTGCACCGCGGGACTGCTTGGCTGTTTCGTCAGTATTGTCGGCAGCGTCGCTGCTTTCGGGAACATCTACGACTCCGACGGCGAAGTCGATTGCGACATCGTCCGCCGTGTGCCGCAGGGCATTGCCCGCCAGGTTGCTGACGACTTGTCGGAGTTTGGAATCAGCGCCTTCGATGAGCGGAAGTTCGGGTGCGTCTTCGCCGTCGAGGCCTATGAACGAGATTTCGCGCTGGGGTGCCTGGGCGGCAGTGTCGGCTGCGGTGTCGCGGACGGCGGCGGCCATGTCTACGGGACCGATTTCAGCGCGGCGCTCGCTGTCGAGCCGGGCAAGCACCACGAGGTCTTCGACGAGATCGCCCATGCGGATGGACTCAGCTTCGATCCGGCCCATGATCTGGCCGACGTCTTCGGGCTTCTGCACAGCACCCTGCCGGTAGAGCTCCGCGTAGCCGCGGATGGTGACAAGCGGTGTGCGCAGTTCGTGGGACGCGTCCGAAACGAATTGTCGGATGCGCTTTTCGGAGGCTTTGCGCCCGTCAAAGGAGTCCTCAATGTGCCCGAGCATGGTGTTCAGGGCACTGGACAGGCGCCCGAGCTCTGTGGAGCTGGGGTATTCAGTCACGCGCTGCGAGAGGTCGCCGGCGGCAATGCGGGAGGCCGTTTTTTCGATGTCGCGCAGAGGCCGGAAGGTGTTTGTGATGGCGAAATAGCCGACGCCGCCGACGATCGCCAGCGCCAGTACACCGATGCCGATCATCGTATTGCGGGCGTACTCGCTGATGTCGTCGATGTCCTTGTCAAACGGAAGGGCGATCGCCACGAGCATGTCGGAGTTCTTCAGCGGCAGGGTGCGCACCCGCCACTGCGACGTGCTGCCGGGAACGGTGAATGGCTGGCTGCGGTTCTCTGCAACCGTCTGCGTGTTGACTTCCGGCAGGTAGGGAACGTTGGTCTCCGAGGGGGCGACCGGGTCATATGCTTTGCGGCCGTCTGCCGTGTAGAACTGCACGTAGTAGGTTCCCGGCAGCATTGAGCTGATGATCTGGTCTTGCGAGGTGTTCTGCAGCGGGGTGCGCGTCATGACTTCGTCGGCAGCTTTGATGGCCAGTGCCTGCGATGTGGTGACCAGGCGCTGGTCTGTGCGCTCGATGAGCGATGCGCGAAGGTTCTCAAGGACCCATGCGCTCGTGCCGGTGAGTACGAGCAGCATGAGGGTCATCATGATCGCCAGCAGCTTGCCGGTGAGCGACCAGTCTTGCCACAGGACGTGTGATGAGCGGCGCTGAGCGGGGGTGGTCAAAGTCAGTGTGCTTTCCAATGCAAAGGGGCGAGCCTGTCGGTCCCGCCCCTTGTCGATGCATGTTTACTTGGAGTCTGTCGTGCGCAGCATGTATCCCACGCCCCGTTTGGTCTGGATCATGGGAGTCCATTCGAGGTCGATGGGGTTGCCGGCTTCGTCTGTCTTGGGGGCTACGTCGATCTTGCGGCGCAGATACGAAATATAGGATTCCACGATCCCGGTGTCGCCGCCGAAGTCGTACTCCCACACGTGGTCGAGGATCTGCGATTTCGACAGCACGCGGTTGGCGTTGAGCATGAGGTATCGCAGCAGTTTGAATTCGGTAGGGGACAGGTCGATGAGGATGCCCGCGCGGCGCACTTCGTGGGTGTCGTCGTCGAGTTCGAGTTCGCCGACTTCGATGACGGCGGTCTCTTCTTCTTCTGCGGCGTGGGTACGGCGCAGGACTGCCCGGATGCGAGCGACGACCTCTTCGAGGCTGAACGGCTTGGTCACATAGTCGTCACCGCCGACGGTCAGGCCCGTGATCTTGTCCGAGGTGTCATCGCGGGCGGTGAGGAACACCACCGGAATGTGGAGGCCGGACTGGCGCAGACGGCGGGTGACGGTGAACCCGTCCATGTCGGGGAGCATGACGTCGAGCACCAGGAGGTCCGGCACCTGCTGTTCGGCCAGGCGCAGGGCTTCGGCCCCGTTGGCTGCCGAAATGACTTCGAAGCCGGCAAACCGGAGGCTGGTGGACAGCAGTTCGCGAATATTGGGTTCATCGTCGACAACGAGCAGGGTTGCTTCGACTTCCTGCGTGTCCTGGTCTGGGGTGATGGGAGTCGTCATGCCATCAGTCTGCTCTTCAAGTCTGAATGTTTGCTGGAAGCTGCCTGAATGTCATTGTTGCATGGGTCACATTGAGTGCGTATTCGTTCAGTGCTGTGCATGCAGGGGCCCATCTGTGGACCAGGCTGAGAGCGCGGCACACAGAAAGGGCTCGGAGTCTAAGAGGATTCTCAAACTCCGAGCCCTGGCAGCCTTAGGCGGACCCGCGGAAGCCAGCGGAAATGGGCGGGCCGAACCGGTGCGGGTCGGCGTGGTTCCAGTCTTCGGCCCAGCTGCGGCGCGGTGTGCCCAGAAGTTCGCCTTCTTCCAGCCAGTCATAGGCCTCGGCGTAGGACTCGGTGCGCGACTGCGAAACGCGGCGGAACACGTGCGAGGGGCGAAGCTGATCGGGACTGTCCAAGCCGATCGTGGCTATCATCTGCGCTGTTTCTGCAACGGTCGACTTGTGATAGTGGTACACCTGCTCGGCCTTGTCATCGACATCGAGCCCGCGGTACAGGCGCGGGTTCTGAGTGGCCACGCCGGTGGGGCACTTGTTGGTGTGGCAGCGCTGGGCCTGAATGCAGCCGGTGGCCATCATCATGGCGCGCGCAGCCAGGCAGTAGTCAGCGCCCTGGGCAATGCGGCGGATGATGTCGGTGCCGGCGACGATCTTGCCAGCTGCGCCGATCTTGATGTGTTTGCGAAGCCCCGCGCCCACGAGCGCGTTGTGCATGAGGATGAGGCCCTCGGTCAGCGGCGTGCCCACGTGGTCTTCGTATTCCAGCGGGGCGGCGCCTGTTCCGCCCTCGGAGCCGTCAATCACGATGAAGTCCGGCAGGATGCCGGTTTCCAGCATGGCCTTGACGATTGCCAGAACGTCCGTGCGCAGGCCCACGCACAGTTTGAAGCCGATCGGCTTGCCGCCGGACAGTTCGCGCAGCTGACCGACGAACTGCATGAGTTCGGTCGGAGTTGTGAACGCCGTGTGCGATGGCGGGGAGATGCAGTCTTTGCCGGGCACTACACCGCGGGCCTCAACGATTTCAGGCGTGATCTTCTCAGCCGGCAGAACACCGCCGAGGCCGGGTTTAGCGCCCTGTGACAGTTTGATGAGCACGCCCTTGATGTGGGGGTGGACGACCCTCTGGGCGAACATTTCGGGGTTGAAGTTGCCTTCGGGAGTGCGGCAGCCGAAGTAGCCGGATCCGAACTCCCACACGATGTCCGCACCGGATTCCAGGTGGTAGCGAGTCACGCCGCCCTCACCGCTTTCCTGGAAGAATCCGCCCTTGTGGGCCCCGCGGTTCATGGCGCGCACCGCGTTGACGGACAGAGCACCGTAGGACATGGAGGCGATGTTCAGCAGCGAAACGTCGAAGGGCTGGGAACACTGTGGTCCGCCGATGACCACCCGGTGTTCGCCTTGGGGGCGCTTGCCGGGGACAACGGAGTGCAGCAGGTATTCGTAGCCGGAGTCGCGGACTTCCAGTTCCGTTCCGAAGGACTTTTCAGCGTGGATGCCGCGTGCGCGTTCGTAGATGAGGGCGCGGGCGTCGGCGTCGTAGGGCCGACCGTCCCAGTTCCTTTCCACAAAGTACTGCTGGATCATGGGGCGGATCTCTTCCATGAGGTACCGCATGTGGCCCAGCAGGGGGTAGATGCGCAGCACGGCTAGTCGGGGTTGGACGACGTCGTAGATCGCCAGCGCCAGCAGAGCCCCGAAGATGACGACGGCTACGAGCCACCAGAGAGTGTGAAGAATTGCCAGTGCGATGCTGCCGAGGAACAGCAGCGCGACAGCTGTGATCGTGAGAATGGCAAACATGGATACAACGTTACCGCCCGACGGTGACTTTCACCCCGTCGAGTCCGAGCCGATTTCGGCAGCACCTCAGCGGGGCTTCTCAGGCGTGATGTCGGGGAAGTGCGGCCTCCACCCGTCTTGACTTCAACTCGGGCCAGCCCCCAGGATGATTCGGTGAATCGGAACTTCATTCTCGGCCTGCTCATCACGCTGGTGTCGTGCTTTCTGTTCGCCATCTGCGCACCCTTGGGCAAGCTCATGTATGCGGGTGACTGGACTCCGGGGCCGGTGACGTTTGTGCGCCTGGCCGGAAGCTGCCTCCTGCTGGCGATTCCGATGTTCATTCAGATGCGCGGCCGCTGGCGCGAAGTGTGGCAGGCCCGCTGGTACGTGCTGACCTACGGTGTCGTCTGCATGGCCGGTGTGCAGCTGCTGTTCTTTTTGGCGATTGAGCGCATGAGCCCGCCTATTGCGCTGCTTCTGGAGATGACCGCCCCGCTCATGATTGTGCTGTGGGTGTGGGCGAGCACCCGCTTCCGCCCGTCCACTCTGACGTTCATCGGCATTGTCGCCGCGGCGGTGGGCCTGCTCATCATCCTGGATCCGCGCGGTTCTTCCGTTGATCTGCTGGGTGTGTTCTTCGCTCTGTCCGCTGCGGTGTGCCTGGCCGCGTTCTTCGTCATGTCCGCCAAGGCCGATCTCAGCTTTCCGTCGGTGACTCTCATCTGCATCACAATGGGCATCGGCGCTGTTGTAGTCGCTCTCATCACAGCGGTGGGCCTCATCCCGGCAGGTATGACCACGCAGGATCTCGACGCCAACGGCACCGTCCTTCCCTGGTGGGCGGTTGCGCTGGCTCTGCTGCTGTGCACAGGTGGGGCCTACACCACGGCGGTTGTGGGCGTGCGCTACATCGGTTCGACCATTTCAAGCTTCATGAACCTGATTGAGGTTCCGATGTCGGTGGTCATGGCCTGGATTCTGCTGGGCGACCTTCCCGTTGCCGTTCAGGCCATCGGCGGTGTTTTTGTGCTCATCGGCGTGGTCTTCGTCAAGCTCGGCGAGAAGCGACAGGAGCGCCGCCGAGTGATTGCCCGGACGAACGTTCACCCGGAAACCGCGGAAATTCACTTGGTCGTCGAAGAAGAGGCCCCGGAGAGCTGACGGCTCTGCTCTGGTCAGGTGGACAGCGCGGTGGCTTCAGGCATTGCTGATGGTGTAGCTGTAGCCCTGTTCTGTGAGGAACCTCCGGCGGTGGCCGGCGAACTGCTCGTCGACCGTTTCGGCTGCCACGACGGTGTAGAACGATGCCGCTTGGCGGCTTTCCTTGGGCCGCAGGATCCGCCCGAGCCGCTGTGCTTCTTCCTGGCGTGAGCCGAAGGACCCTGACACCTGGATGGCGACGGAGGCCTCTGGCAGGTCGACGGAGAAGTTGGCGACCTTTGACACCACGAGCACCGAGATTTCGCCCGTGCGGAACGCTTCGTAGAGTCTTTCGCGTTCTGCTTCGCCGGTTTTGCCCGTCAGCACGGGCGCGTTCAGCTCTTCGCCGAGTTCTTCCAGCTGATCGAGGTACTGGCCGATGACGAGCACCTGCTGATCACGGTGATTCTCCACCAAGCGGCGAACCACGGGAAGTTTGACATCGCTGGTGGCGGCCAGCCGGTAGCGGTCTTCGCCTTCGGCACTGGCATAGGCCACTCGGGTTGAACGGTCCAGGCGGACCCGCACTTCTTCGCAGTGGGCGGTGGCGATGTAGCCGGCGGCTTCGATTTCCTTCCACGGAACTTCGAACTGCTTGGGGCCGATGAGGCTGAATACCTCGTCTTCACGGCCGTCCTCGCGCACGAGCGTCGCAGTCAGTCCCAGGCGGCGGCGCGCCTGCAGGCCCGCGGTCAGGCGGAAGACGGGTGCCGGCAGCAGGTGGACTTCGTCGTAGATGACCAGGCCCCAGTCACGGGCGTCGAGCAGCTCCAGGTGCAGGTAGGAGCCTTTGCGGCGGGTGGTGAGCACCTGGTAGGTGGCGATGGTGACAGGCCGGATCTCTTTGACCGCCCCGGAGTATTCGCCGATTTCGTCTTCTGTCAGGTTGGTGCGCCGCAGCAGTTCGGCCTTCCACTGCTTGGCGGACACCGAATTGGTCACCAGGATGAGAGTGGTGGTGCGCACCTGCGCCATCGTCGCTGCGCCCACGATTGTTTTGCCCGCACCGCAGGGCAGGACGACAACACCGGATTCACCGCGCATAAACGTCTGCACAGCGTCTTCTTGATAGGGCCGCAGGCGCCACTCTTCGCCACCAGAAGGGCCACCGGCGGCACCTGCGCTCTCATGAGCCTCACCGGAGCCTCCCGACCCCTCACGGGAGTCGGGGGAACCAGCGGCCCCTGACGGCGCCTCGTGGTAGTTCAGTTCGATGGTGTGTGCCTCACCGTCGACGTAGCCGGCGTGGTCGGCCACCGGGTGGCCCAGTTTGAGCAGGCGGAACTTCAGTTCGCCGCGTTCGGAGGGGTACACCTCGATGGTGCCGGGGTCGATCCGGGTGCCGAAGATGCCCTGGAGCTCGGGCTGTTCGGCCAGGTTGTCCAACAGTGCGGTGTCTGAGGATTCGAGCACCAGACCGTGCACCGGCGAACTGGTCAGCACCAGCACCCCGAAGCGGTCCATGAGATCGACGATCTCCAGCAGCAGTTCGTGAGGGACGGGGTATTTGGCGTATTCGAGCAGGGTGTCGATGACGGATTCGGCATCATGGCCGGAAGCGCGGGCATTCCACAGTCCCAGCGGCGTGATGGTGTACGTGTGAATGTATTCGGGCGTGCGCGCCAGCTGGGCGAACGGGGCGATTGCCGCTGCGGCTTCGGCGGCGTCGGGATGGCCTGATTCCAGCAGGATTGTGCTGTCGGACTGGACGACGAGGGGGCCTGTCACTGTGTGCCTTCCTCGGCGGGGGAGACGCTGATGATCCGCGACAGTGAGGCTGCGATTTCGCTGCCGTTGCGGATTCCGCGCACTCGCCCGCCGGTGATTGCCGTTGGGGTCAGAGTGATGGTGGTGCTGCTGCCGTCGGCGCGGGCGAGTGTGACGGTGACGCTCTGCTGCCGGTCGATGGCGCTGCGCAGAATGCCCGAGGTGGATGCCGGGTCGCCCTCGGTCGCTTCTGCTGTGCTGCGAACTCCGGCAATGTAGCGGTCGAGGTCGGCATCTGCAATGCGGGCGGTGCGCCGGGTGACGGCTGGCGCGGTTTGTCTGGGGGCGCGCCGCGGCTGTGCTGAGGGGGCTTCGGTCAGGGTCGATGTGCCCGCGCCTTCCAGCAGGACGCGCAGGCGGTCGGAGCTGATGCCGGACAGCGCGACGGTGGGCGCCACACGGGTCAGCTGGGCCGGGGTGAGCAGCGGGTCGGCCAGCATGGCGTCGAGTTCGTCGGGGTCGTCGACGATGACGGCGCCGCGAGCGCCTGCCACCTGCACGCGGTTGAGCCGGGAGGCGACCCCGTCGATGAGGAATTCCAGCGGCTGCGGCACTCCGGTCGAGGAGCATGCGCGCAGAGTGTCGACGATGTCTGTGCGGTTCAGCCCCGCGTGCAGGGCCCGCTCGATGCTCTTTTCGGTGAATCGGTATACGGTTCCCTGGCCGCGGGTTTCTATGTCTGCAATCGAATCGAGTTTCTGTGCCAGGTCCGGGTGGACGGGGCCGGTGGCCACGGCGGTGAGGTCGGACTGGATGACGACGCTTACGGCGTAGTCCGGCAGGAGCTGCCCAACTGTTTCGGGGAAGTCGGCTGGCACAGTGGCTGCTGATCCCGCGTAGTCCAGCGGCTGGGCTGCCGCGGGCAGGGACGCATCCAGGTGTTCGGCCAGTGCGCGGCCCAAAGGGGTCAGCCCGTAGGAATCGGGGGCGCTCAGGGGTGTGGCGACAAGTCCGAGGAACTCCGCTTCGGTCAGCATTTGGGCGAGGGTGTCGCGGTTGAACGCGGGTGCCAGGGGATAGCGCCACCGGAGTGCCGCCGTGAGGTCGGCAAGCCGGATGCTCAGAGCGGTCGAGGTGCCGGAGTCTGCCGAGGTCCCGGCAGCGGTGCCCCAGTCGTGCTGGGGCAGCAGTGATTCCAGCGAGTGCAGGGCCCGCAGCAGGCGGAAGCGGGTTGAGCGGACTGGCGGCAGGGCCGAGGGGTGGCCGCCGTAGGGGTTGGCGGTGGTGGGTTTGACAACGGAGTTAAGCGGGTGCACGCGGTCACCGCGAGGGGTGTGACCGGCGGCGATGTGGGTGATGTCTTCGCCCATGCGCAGCCAGGCGCGCACGAGTGCTGCGTGCAGGCTGCCGCGGTCGGTGCGCTTGAGGACGTCGTATTCGGCGGTGGGCAGCCACACGGGGTCGATGTTGGAGCTGTCGACGCCGACGAGGTTGAGAGAACCACACAGTTCGAGCACGAAGATCGTCTGCGCGTATTCGAGGTCAAGGGCCGATGACAGCCGCTGCACATCGCGTTTGCCGACACCGCCGGACATCAGCTGGCTGGGCGGGTCCGCTTCGATTGCGCGCACAGCAGCCGCGATTGTGCCGCCTGCAGCCCCGGCAGCAGCCGCCTGGGCGTTGCGGGCAACAGACTCGGGAATAGGGGTGAGGACGGGTTCATTCGGCTGGGTGTACTCCGTCCACTCCGGCGGGTGGGCGGATTCTGCCGCGGAAGTGGGAAGCAGGGCAATTGCCTCGGACTGGAAGCCGAAGGACTCGGCATCGCCCGGGTCGCTCTGTTCAGCCTCCCCTGTGCTTCCAGCACGTGCTGGCCACAGCAGGCCCAGAAGAACCAGACGGCTGAGAACATCCGAACCGGCGTTGAGTTCCCCACGGGGAACAACGGGATCAACACGCGCCGCCTTCGCTGCGCGCAGAGCCGCCTGCAGCTCATCGGCGTTGAGCGCTTCCAGGGCAACGGCCATCCCTTTGCGAGTGGCGGCCGAACCGGCCAGGCGGCTGAGCGCTGCCGTATCGGATCGAACCAGATCGCGCCGAGTGCGGACAAAATCCGCAAACCAGTCGGCAGGAGCACTGCCCAGCCAACCGGTGAAAGTCTGAAAGCCCTTCATCCCTCCGAGTCTAGACGGCACCCGAAAAACAGGCGGCTAGAATGGGTGGTTCACCCGTCGGCAGAGACACAACACCGAAAGGCCCACAGTGACACCCAGCACGAACGAGCAGCGCACATCGTGGACGCTGATCGCCGCGCTTGTGCTCATGCTCCTGGGCGCCATCGCACTGGTCGTGGTGATTGTCCAAGGCCTCACCGTGGGGCATCCCTCGAAAGTGCTGACCTGGGTGGGAATGATTGCCCCGAGCGCATCGTTCATCCTGTTCCTGGCGTGGCTGACAAGCGCGTTCTTCCGCCGCCGCACCTAGAGCACACACCTAGACCAGGCAGGAACGCCCCGCGGATACAGCGCTCGCTGATCCCAGGCGCACCCCAACATACAAGCGGACCGAACCGGCGCCTCGTAAGCTCCGGCCCGCATACACCCCAACAGACCCGCACGAAAGTGCGCTGAGAAAAGGACTGACAATGCCCACAGGACGCGTGAAGTGGTTTGACCCGGACAAGGGATTCGGCTTCGTCACCGGTGACGACGGTGAAGAGTTCTTTATGCACTCGTCGTCGCTGCCCGACGGCGTGACGGTGCACAAAGGGTCTCGTCTGGACTTCGACATCGTGGACTCCCGCCGAGGCCGTCAGGTGCTGCGGGCCCGCCTGCTGGACGCCCCTCCGCGCGTGCGTCCCAACCCGGACAAGACGGCAGATATGATTGAAGACGTCATCACAATGCTCGATGACACACTGGCTGGACTGCGACAGGGCCGCTACCCGGACGCGGAATTCTCCGCAAAAGTCGCCGAGGTCCTGCGCCACGTTGCCGACGACCTGGAGGGCTGATGACCAGCTGCTACGCCGAATGGAGAGCCGCGCTGGGGGAGATCAACCCGATCTTGGCCCAGGCGGTCGACACCGCGCGCACAGCGATTGCCGACATGACCGACGAATCGTCCATCGGCGAGCACCTGGGCGTGGTGGCCGAAGGCGCCTACGCGGCTTCCCACATCTTTCAGTGCCGCACCCCGGGCTACCCGGGCTGGTATTGGACGGCGATCCTCGCACTGGCACCGGGCTCGGAGCGCGTCACGGTGTCCGAAACCGCTCTGCTGCCCGGCGAAGACGCACTGGTCGCACCCGACTGGGTGCCGTGGAGAGACAGGCTGCGCCCCTCCGACATCGGCGCTCGCGACGTTCTGCCGAAAGACGAAGACGATCCGAACCTCGAACTGGGTTTGGAGCAGGTCAAGGTCGAAGTCGAGGACGACATCGACCAGATCCCCAATTTTGAGTTCGGCCTGGGACGCAAGCGCGTGCTGTCGCGCGATGGGATCGCAGCGGCGGCTGCCCGCTGGGCGGAATCCGATTCCGGCCCGGACTCCGAATACGCTTCCGAAGCGTCTGCCAAATGCCGCACCTGCGGTTTCCTCATGCCCATCGCTGGCTCTGTGCGCACCCAGTTCGGCCTGTGCGCCAACGCCGCATCACCGTTTGACGGGCGCGTGGTTTCCCTGAACAACGGCTGCGGAGCGCACTCAGAAACCGATGTCCGCAAACACGATGACACTGCCGAACCCGTTATCGACGACCGCGCCGAAGACTTCGAAATGGTCGGCGGCGAGGTTGCTGATAAGGGCGGCGACACCTCGGCTGCCGATGCCGAACACGAAGGCCATAATGCTGAGCACTGACGCTCAGGTCTGGGCCACTGTCATCGCCTATGTCGGCCTGGTGATCGGGTGCGCGGGCATTATCGTGCCGGTGATTCCGGGTTCGATTCTGAATCTGTTTGTGCTGATCGGCTGGGGTGTTGCGGTGAACTCCACTATGGGCTGGTCGGGTGCTGCAGGCGGGATCCTTCTGACGATCATCGGCATAGCGGCCTCGTGGGTGTTGACGGGCAATCGGCTGAAAAAGCTCGAGGTGCCCAACCGTGTGATCGCGATAGCCGCGCTCAGCGCTGTTGTCGGCATGTTCGCGCTGCCGGGGCCGGGGCTGCTCATCGGCTTTGTCGTCGGCCTGTTCATTGCCGAATGGGTGCGGCACTCAACGGCGCGTGAAGCTCTCGCAACCACGAAGGGCACCCTCGTTGCCGTCGGCATTGGCCTGGGCATTGAACTCCTGTGCGCCGGTGCGGCTTTCATCGCGCTGACAATGGGTGTTTTCCTGCACTTCACCACTGTGTGAGCCGCGGTCGGGTGTGGCGTGTGGCCCAGCCGGTGGAGCGTTCGCAACCTTGCCGGCACCTCGCTGGGGTGAGTGGCCCGTCCTTACCCCGCCGGCACCTCGTCCCCTTAGCCCTCCCGGCCGCCAAAAGTTACTCTGCCGTCTAGTTGTACGGACCGGAGACGTTGATCGATGGGACCGGCATCAGCCGACCATGTGCAGGGCGATTGATTCCTTGACCTGTTCGATGAACGCCCGAGACGCGGGGCTCGGATTGAAAGAGCCCCACGCGACGTACTCGGCCCGGCAGGGTCCATCGGCCACGGGAACTGCTCGCAGCGCTGGGTTAGCCGGCACACATTCGACGGGCAGCAGGCAGACGCCCAACCCACGTTCGACGAGGGCGAGCATGAACTCGGTCGACATCGCCTCGAAGCCCACGCGGCGCTGAAGGCCTGCGGCAGCGAATGCCCGATCGCCTTGGAGTCTGCCTGGTGACCCGGCCGGGAAGTCGATGAACGTCTCGTCGACCAAGTCAGCCAGGGCCAGGGTGCCCGTGTGCGCTAGCCGGTGTTGTGACGCCATGACGGCGACGAGACGCCCTCGGGCGATCTCGTGCGCGGCGAGTCCGGACGCTGGGGCGACGTCGGCGTCCATGCCGAGAAAGGCCACGTCGAGTCTCCCGTTGCCGAGGTCGCGCATGAACTCATTGCTTCCCCCGCCCCGCACGGTGAGGTCCACGTGGGGATGGCTGGCGTGGAAGGCCGCGATGATGTCGGGCACGCTGACGGCTGTGACCGTCGGGATGACACCTACCGATAGGCTTCCGCGGACCTGGCCCACGGCCTCGGCAGCGACCGCCACGGCACGGTCGGCGGCTGCGAGGCTGGCGCGTGCTTCCGTGAGGAAGGCTTCGCCGGCGGCGGTCAGCTCCACCCGACGGGATGAGCGCACGAACAGTGCCGTGCCGAGTTCCTGTTCGAGGGCCTTGATCTGGTGGCTCAGTGCTGATTGCACGACGAAGCAGCGTTCTGCTGCTCGCGTGAAGTTGCGCTCCTCGGCGATCGCCACGACGTACCTGAGCTGTTGGAGTTCCACTAAACCATGATTGTAGGTCATTGTTTGAGTGAGAACAATGTGTTGGACTCACCGCTGGTGGGCGACTGACAATGGATCTATGAACACTTCTTCCCATGGGGCCCGCAGTTCGTTGCTGTGGACCTGTCTGACGGCGCTGGCCCCCGCTACGTGGGGGACAACGTACATCGTGACCACCCACCTCCTCCCAGCCGGACACCCCTTGTTCGCCGCGTTCATGAGGACGCTGCCGGCAGGGATCATCGCGGTGGGCCTGTCGAGGCAGCTGCCGCGCGGCTCGTGGTGGTGGAAGAGCTTCGTGTTGGGCGGTCTGAACATGGCCGCGTTCTTCCCCCTGCTGTTCTTGTCGGCGCAGCGTCTTCCGGGCGGGGTCGCGGCCACGCTGGGTGCGGTGCAGCCCATCATCGTTGCCCTGCTGGCCGTGGCTGTCCTCCACGAGCAACTCTCCGGCTGGCGCCTGGGATGGGGTGTCGTGGGTGTCGTGGGAGTGGCTCTCGTGGTCCTTGGGCCGAGCGCCGCCCTGGACCCGGTGGGTGTGGCTGCAGGACTCGGTGGCACAGGGGCCATGGCCACGGGCGTGGTCCTGACCAAGAAGTGGAAGCTCCCCCAAGGTGTCTCGCCCATCGCATTGGCCGGTTGGCAGCTGACGGCCGCCGGCCTTCTGCTGGCGATCCCGGCGCTGCTGGTGGAGGGGCCACCGGCAGTGATTTCCGGTCGTGGCTGGCTTGGGTACGCCTGGCTCGGCCTGGTCGGGGCACTAATCTCTTACAGCCTCTGGTTCACCGGCATCCGACGCCTGCCCGTCACGTCCACAGCCCTCCTGGGACTTCTCTCGCCGTTGGTCGCCGCCCTGCTCGGCGTCCTGATCGCGCACGAACACCTCGGAGCCGAGCAGTACCTCGGCTTCGCGATCGCCCTGGCCGCCATGGTCTGTGGCCAGCTCCCCGCACCCACCCATCGTCGAAAGGACAATTCATGAACATCACGGTTCTCGGAGCCACCGGCATGGCCGGCGCAGCGATCGCGCAGGAGGCCACACGCCGCGGCCACCACGTCACTGCCGTATCGCGGAACCCACAGGAGACCAACGACCCGCATACCACCGTCACTCGTCTCGATCTGACAGACCTCGAGGCACCCTTGCAGCCCGTCCTGAACGACGCAGACGCCGTCGTGCTCACCGTGCGCATGGCCCCCGGCGACGAAAGCCGTGTGGCTCCGCTGACCAGCCGTGTCCTCGACCACGCCGCCGTCGCGGGGGTCCGGGTCTTGGTCGTGGGAGGAGCAGCGCCCTTGCGCTCACCTCACGATCGAGAGTTGCTCGTCCTGGACGACCCCGCCTTCGTGCCGACCCAGTGGCGTGACGTCGCGTTGGCCAGCCTCGACCAGTTCAACGCGTGTACCGAACATCCGAACCAGAACTGGATCTATCTGAGTCCGTCGGCAGTCTTCGAGCCCGGACAGGGAACCGGCGCCTATCGCCGTAGCGGTGACACGCTCCTCATCAACCACGATGGCACGTCGCGGATCACCCCTGCGGACCTGGCCCTAGCGGTGCTCGACGAGCTCGAGCAGCCCAGCGCCGTACATCACTTCACCGCCATCGAGCTGGCAAAGGGTCTGGCCTAGGGCCAGCGGTCCACAGAGGAACCCACGCTAACAACCGTGAGGGGGTCGAGCTATCGGCCCCCTCCGTCTATTCCAAGGGGACGCTCTTGCTCCACGCCAACGCAGCACTGACCCCGCGCCACCGCTTGATCGTCGGCCAGCTCGTGGTCGACCAGGGCTGGCCGATCAGCGAGGTCGCCGCCCGGTTCCAGGTTTCCTGGCCCACTGTGAAGCGCTGGGCCGACCGCTATCGCGCCGGCCAGTCGATGCAGGACCGCTCGTCACGGCCGCATCACTCGCCGAACAAGACCAACGCGAAGACGACGAAGCGCTGCATCCAGCTCCGTCTCCGTCTTCGAGAAGGACCCGTGCAGCTCGCTTGCCGGCTGGGGATCGCTCCGTCGACGGTTCACCGGATCCTCGTCGACGCGCACCTGAACCGGCTTTCGCATGTCGACCGGACAACCGGGGAGCCGGTCCGCCGCTACGAGCACGGCCACCCCGGGGCGATGCTGCACGTCGACGTGAAGAAGCTCGGCAACATCCCCGACGGCGGCGGCTGGCGCTACGTCGGCCGCCAGCAGGGCGAGAAGAACCGCGCCGCCACCCCGGGCAAGCCCAAGAACAAGTACAGCGACCCGTTGATGGG
Organism: Brevibacterium sp. HMSC063G07; assembly: GCF_001810665.1. Taxonomy (NCBI): domain Bacteria; kingdom Bacillati; phylum Actinomycetota; class Actinomycetes; order Micrococcales; family Brevibacteriaceae; genus Brevibacterium; species Brevibacterium sp. HMSC063G07. The sequence goes on along the minus strand of NZ_KV802360.1, from coordinate 185,360 downwards.
CAAGGCCTACGTCCACACCGTCATCGACGACCATTCCCGCGTCGCCTACGCCGAGATCCACGACGACGAAACCGCCCTCACCGCCACCGCGGTCCTCGTTCGGGCCGTCGAGTGGTTCAACGCACGCGGGGTGACCGTTGAGCGGGTCCTGTCCGACAACGGCGGCGCGTACCGCTCACACCTGTGGCGAGACACCTGCCACGAGCTCGGCATCCGGCACAAGCGCACCAGGCCCTATCGGCCGCAGACCAACGGGAAGATCGAACGCTTCCACCGCACCCTGGCCGACGGCTGGGCCTACGCCCGCTGCTACACCAGCGAGACCGAACGCCGCGGAGAACTCGACGGCTGGCTGCACTACTACAACCACCACCGGCCCCACACCGCTTGCGGGAACCAGCCGCCCTTCTCACGCTTGACCAACGTACCCGGTCAGTACATCTAGTCGACAAAACGAGGCGATCCGTGCGTTTTTGCCTCAGTATTCCGACTAGATTGCAGAAACCCCGGCTTGAGCAGGCAAAAATGGCGAGGCCCCCCAAATATCGGGAGCCTCGCCAATTCTGCGCCTGACGCGACGTCAGCCGCGCAGGGCGCTGAGTGTGAAGTCGATGCAGTCGAGCAGCGCCTTGACGTCTTCCGGGGGGACCGAAACGAAAGTGGCGATCCGCAGCTGGTTGCGGCCGAGCTTGCGGTAGGGCTCGACATCGACAATTCCGTTTGCGCGCAGGGTCTTGGCGATCTCGGCTGCGTCGACGGAATCGTCGAAGTCAACAGTGCACACGACGTTGGAACGGTCAGCCGGGTCACTCACGAACGGTCGGGCGACATCGCTCTTTTCGGCCCAGTCGTAGACCAGGCTGGCTGAAGTGCTGGTGCGCTCTGCAGCCCAGGCCAGTCCGCCGTTGCCGTTGATCCAGTCGATCTGCTCGGCCAGCATGATGAGCGTGGCCACTGCCGGGGTGTTGTACGTCTGGTTCTTTGCCGAATTGTCGATCGCCGTCACCAAGTCCAGCGAAGCGGGAATCCACCGGCCGAAGCTCTTGAGTGACCGTGCGCGCTCGATTGCCCGCGGGCTCATAATGGCGATCCACAGACCGCCGTCAGAGCCCATGTTCTTCTGCGGCGCGAAGTAGTAGACATCGGTTTGGGCAATGTCGACGTTCAGACCGCCGGCGGCTGAAGTCGCGTCGATGACGACGAGAGCGTCATCGGCGATGCCCTCTGGCCGCTTCACCGGTGCGGCTGCTCCCGTCGAAGTTTCATTGTGCGGCCACGCGTAGAGGTCAGCGCCGTCGACCGCAGTGGGAACGGCAACCGAGCCCGGCTGTGCTTCGAATACAGCGGAATCGTCGAGGAAAGGAGTCGTGTCGGTGGCCTTTGCGAACTTGCTGCCGAACTCGCCGAAAGAACCGTGAGCTGCTTTTCTGCGCACGAGTCCGAAGGAAGCGGCGTCCCAGAAGGCGGTGGAACCGCCGTTGCCGAGCACCACCTCGTACCCTTCGGGAAGGTTGTACAGTTCGGTCAGTCCGGCGCGGATGCGCCCGACGATGTTCTTCACGGGCGCCTGGCGGTGCGAGGTGCCCATAACGGTTGTGGCAGCGTCTGCCAGGGCGGTCATCTGTTCGGGGCGAATGCGAGCGGGGCCAGCGCCGAAACGGCCGTCGGCGGGCAGCAGCTCTTCTGGAATTGTGATCACGCTTTTATCGTAGTCAGGCACAGCCCGCCGACCGGACAGCCCCCGGAGGCCAGTGGGCGCGCGGGTAGTCTGGAGCCATGATCGACATCCCGGATTCCCTGGCCGAACTCGCACAGCAGCGCATTGAATACGGTGCTGACGATCTTGACCATCTTGAGGACACCCCGTTTGAGCAGTTTGCCGCGTGGTACGACTGTGCCCACGAAAACCTGCGCGAACCCAATGCGATGGTCGTGGCGACCGCGGACGACACGGGGCCGACTGCCCGTCTGGTGCTGTTGAAGAGCTTTGATGAGCGCGGCTTTGTCTTCTACACCCACTACACGTCCGCCAAGGGTGCGCAGCTTGCTCAGTCACCGCGCGCCTCGCTCGTGTTCCCGTGGCACGAACTCAGCAGGCAGGTGCGGGTGCGCGGTGTTGTCGAAAAGGTCTCGCCGGAAGAATCGGACGCCTATTTCGCTAAGCGTCCGCGTGGTTCGCAGATCGGCGCGGTTGCTTCACACCAGTCCCAGCCGGTGCGCAGCAGGTCGGTTCTTCAGCAGCGCTATCAGGATGTCGAGGCGGAGCTTGCCGGCCGCCCGGTTGAACGGCCGGACTCGTGGGGCGGGTACCTGCTTCGTCCGTTCGAAGTGGAGTTTTGGCAGGGCATGGAGAACCGAATGCACGACAGGTGTGTTTTCACCAGCCGTTCTGGGGCACCGGCCGATCTGGCGGATGCTTCCCAGTGGTCGACTGCCCGTCTGGAGCCCTAGGCGGCGTTGCCGATGTGATTCATCAGCCTGTGCGTATATTTGTATTGCCAGCCCCTCGGACACAGCCGTGAACGGAGAATCATGCAGGATCTGATTGACACAACGGAGATGTATCTCAAGGCCATCACGGAGCTCGAGGAGCAGAAGGTTGTGCCGCTGCGCGCTCGCATTGCTGAGCGTCTGGACCATTCGGGTCCGACCGTGTCGCAGACGGTGGCCCGCTTGGAGCGCGACGGCCTGCTGGTTGTCGGCCGCGACCGCCGTTTGGAGCTGACTGCCGAAGGGCGGGAGCTGGCCACGAGCGTTATGCGCAAGCACCGTCTTGCTGAACGGCTGCTGTCGGACGTCATCGGCCTGGAATGGCCCAAGGTGCATAACGAAGCGTGCCGGTGGGAGCACGTGATGAGCGACGAAGTGACGGAAAAGCTCGTCGATATTCTACCGGATGCGTCCACCAGCCCGTATGGCAATCCGATTCCCGGTGCTGATGTTGCACTTGAGGACTCCGCGGTCCCGGCTTCTGAATTGGCACTGCGCGCAGATGCGAAGACGGTGCGGATCGTATGCTTTGCCGAGCCGCTGCAGGTTGATGAAAACCTGTTGGCTCAGTGTGAGCGCACGGGAATTGTTCCCGGTGCCGAGGTGACGGTCTCGGCAAGCGGGGACTACGTGACCTTTGCCGTCTCCGGGGCGGACGAGGTGCTGGATCTCCCTGCGGAAATGGCTGAAAACGTCCTCGTTATCGTTGTGTAACAAGAATTACACGACCTTTATAAAGACTCTGACCTGCGAAAATGCTGCTCTGAGCAAGCTCACAGCCTCTCCCGCGTTACTTAAATGTGACTTTCGGGTCTCAGTTGTGTAACGTTTGGTTCTGTACTTCAGTAGGATTCTCGACCATTCAGGGAGATGCACGTGGCTCAGAAGAAGCGCGGACGCAGGGCGGCTGACACCAAGGTCAGGACCCCGCTGTCTGACCTGACGGACCTCCTCCGTTCCGACTCGAATGTTCTCGGCAAGCGCGCCGCAGTTGCGGCGGCCGGTGCGGGACTGGCTCTGAGTGTTGCTGTTCCCACGATGTCAGAGGCCGGTAGCGAAGCGGAGGCCGAGGCGGTCTCCACCACTCCGGTGGAAGACGACTTCAAGGCGCAGGACAAGGTCGTTGCCGAAGGTGAGGCCGACGGCGCACTTGCCGGCGCTGCGGAGGTCTCAGCTGTCACCGCCGCGAAGGCTCCGGAGCCTGAGCCGGAGCCAGAACCCGAACCTGAGCCGAGCGCGTCGAGCTCTTCGAGCGAGTCGAGCAGCGCTTCCTCTTCGGAAGCTTCTTCTTCGCGCAGTTCTGGCTCGACAGACTCGACTGGCTCCGCCGAGAAGGCTTCGTCGAAGCGTTCCGAGTCCTCGGGCAATGTGGCTGCCCCGTCGGGTACAAAAGCTCAGAAAGTCGTGTCGATCGCCAAGAGCTACGTGGGTACTCCCTATGTGTGGGGCGGAACATCGCCGTCTGGCTGGGACTGCTCGGGCTTCACCAGCTACGTCTACCGCCAGGTGGGTGTGAACCTGCCGCGAAGCTCGGGGGCGCAGAAGGGCGCGGGCAAGGTCGTGCCGCGCTCGCAGGCAAAGCCCGGTGACCTCATGTGGCATCCCGGCCACGTGGGCATCTACACCGGCAACGGCAAGATGGTCGACGCCCGCAATAAGCGCAAGGGCACGGTGCACACCTCGGCGTCGTGGATGAGCGATGCCGTCTACATCAGGGTTCTGTGACGCAATTCTCAGGACGCGCGTCCAACTGCGAAGAGAGTGCAGACAGGCCCGAATATCCGGGCTGAAAGCCTGAGAGATTTTCACTTCCTGTGATCTGAACGTGACTTTTAGTTGCAAGTCCGTTACTGTCTGACAGGTGCCAGCTAATGCCCGCTAGGGCCAGCGAACAAGGTTTGGAGAACACGTGGCTGTAAAGAAGCGAGGACGTCGCGCCGCCGACACCAAGGTCAAGACGCCTCTGACTGAGATTACAGAAGCTCTGAGCGCCAATTCGGGTGCTCTCGGCAAGCGCGCAGCCATTGCGGCTGCCACCGGTGGTCTTTTGGTTGCCGCTGTTATCCCGTCGCATTCCGACGGTGAAGCCAATGCGGAAGCGCAGAACGAGCGCACGGAGGGGGATTCGCTCGAGACCGTTTCGCAGTCCGGCTTTACGGTCGACACTGCCGACTCGAAGGCTTCGGTCGACGGTGCTGCTGTCGCGGCTCCCGTGACTGCTACGAAGGCTCCGGAGGCTCCTTCCAATGCTCCGCAGGGCGGCAGTGCTTCCGATAATGACGGTGCCAACGCCCAGCCTGCCTCGAACAGCGGTTCGTCCTCGAAGGACGCTAAGAAGTCCAGCGGCGAGTCCAAGAGCGTGTCGGTGCCGGATGGCCCGAAGGCGCAGCAGGTCATCAGCATCGCCAAGCAGTACGTGGGTACGCCCTATGTCTCCGGTGGAACCTCACCTTCCGGCTGGGACTGCTCTGGCTTCACCAGCTACGTCTACGGCAAGGTCGGCGTGAACCTCCCGCGCACCTCGGGTGCGCAGAAGGGTGCGGGTCCCACTGTGCCGCGTTCGGCAGCCAAGCCCGGCGACATCATCTGGTCGCCCGGCCACGTGGGCATCTACGCTGGCAACGGCATGATGTACGACGCAGGTAACCCGTCAGTTGACACCACCTACCGTTCCATCGACTGGATGACCAAGCAGGGCGCACAGTTCATTCGCGTTCTCTGATCAGAGTTTCCAGTCACCTGATCTTCAGCACAGACCCCGAGCCTCGCGCTCGGGGTTTTTGCTGTCTGTGCGGTTATTCGACACCTGTCGTTTACGTCGATGTCGTCGACGCCGACGGTGGCGTGTGTAACGTGGTCTTCGTCACGTCGTGCTGGCCGAGTACGACCTGAACCTAGGTGGAACTGATGAAGACCCTCGTTCTCAACGCCGGATACGAACCGATGTCGGTAGTGTCCTTTAAGCGGGCGGTGGTTCTGGTTCTGGCAGGCCGCGCCACGGTCCTGGCAGCTTCTGGAGCCCGCGTTCGCAGCGAACACCTCGACATTGAACAGCCAGCCGTTATCCTCCTGACTCGTTACATTCGCCCGCCTGCAGGACGAATCGCGCAGCCGTCGCGCAAAGCCGTGCTGCGCAGAGACCACAACAGCTGCGGATACTGCGGAAAGCCCGCGGGCACCATCGACCACATCCTTCCGCGCTCTCGCGGCGGTCAGAACACGTGGGAAAACCTCGTTGCCTGCTGCCGTGACTGCAATAACCGCAAAGCGGACAGGACCCCGCAGGAAATGGGCTGGCAGCTGCAGAGTACGCCGCGGGCACCGGAGTACCGGGGCTGCTGGCTGCGTGAGCTCGAGAGGCCCGCGCCGGCTTGGCAGCCGTTCCTCAACCTCGCCGATCACAGTGAGTTGACCTCGGTCGCATAGTGAGCGACCGCGCACGCGGTCTGTCCGGCCGATAGAATCGAAGCATCAGCAGGCGCATGCCTGAGCCAACCAATCTAAGAGGACCTGCCGTGTCACCTGAGAACAATCTTCCGGACGTCGCAGACGCCCAGGCCATCGTCGTCGGCATCGACGGTTCCGAAGCGAGCCTCAATGCTCTCGACTTCGCCATCGGCGAAGCAAAGGCCACGGGCCGTTCCATCCGACTGGTCGGCGCCTACACCATCCCGTCCGTCGCCGCAGCGACAATCGATGTGTCCTATGTGCCGATTGACGATTCTGCCGTGCGGGCAGCTGTCACCGAATCACTGAAGTCCGCGGCTGAAAAGGTCAAGGCCGCAGGAGTGTCAGTAGAGGCAGTCATTGAGATCGGCGATGCCGCGGGTGTTTTGGTAGACGAATCCGCGCAGGCTTCGCTCGCAGTCGTCGGTTCACGCGGCCGCGGCGGCTTCGCAGGTCGCCTGCTGGGTACAGTCTCCTCGGCTCTGCCTGCACACTCGCACTGCCCGACGATTGTGGTTCCCGTGGGCTGGTCAAAAGACCAGGAGCGTGCACCCAAGCAGACCTCGTCGTTCCCACTGGCAGATTCCGCCGCTACACACTTTGAGTTCGACGAAGACTCCGAAACGATCGAAGGGCCGAACTTCGCTGGCCGTGTTGTCGTGGGTGTGGATGCCATGGGCAAGGAATCGCCCGCGCTGTGGAAAGCAGTGGAGCTCGCTGAGGAACGCGGTACCCCGCTGACCGTTATGGGCGTCATCACCACCTCGATTGTCGGCCCGGAATGGCTGCCGAGCACAGATGAGCTCAAGAAGTTCGTTGAGCGCGGAACTGAGAAACTCGAGGCTGCCTGCAAGGCTGTGCGCGACAAGCACCCGAACCTCGAAGCCGGCTGGATGCTGCTGGACGGACAGCCTTCAGAAGCGCTTGTCCGCGCCTCTGATACAGCAGACGTCCTCGTAGTCGGCACCCGCGGTCGCGGCGGTTTTGCCGGTCTCCTGCTGGGTTCGACCTCGCAGTCTGTGCTGCCGTACTCGCACTGCCCGACCATGGTTGTGAGCGTCAAGCGCGACTGACTCTGAGCTGAAGAGAAGCCGACCGGTGGACACCGGTCGGCTTCTCTTAAGCTTCCGGGAGTACAGTTGCTTCCGACCCCAACCCTCCCTTTTCAGTAGGATCCGCTGTGCGCTTTTCTTCTGTTGCCTGCATTCTTGCAGCTTCGCTCGTCTTCACCGGCTGCGCTGCCAAAGACGATGACAAACCAGAAGCTCACGTGCCGAAGAGTGAGGTGACGATCCCAGCTGAGCAGGTCAAAGACGAACTTCCCAAGGTGCTGCGCAGCTACGCGGTGCAGACACCGGAAGCGGCAGTCCACCTGTTCGGCATTCCGGGGCAGGATTCACTCAACGAGACCCTAGAGGAGGCCACACTCAAAGCCCTGGAACAAGCCGGTGCTTTCAAGGGGCGGAAGGCGTTCCAGCCCGAGGTCACACCGCCGAAGGAGCGCTGGGGTGAGGCCGACTATCTTGCTTTTGAAGGGCACTCGCCCGAAAGCGAAAGCACAGAAGGCGAGGACGCAGAAGGTCAGCAGTCCGGCAGCGGTGACGATAAGGCCAGCAGCGTCGAGTCGCACATCGTCGGTGCCGGTGGCGACTTTCTCGTCACTCAGCTCGACGTGCGCTCCGGTGGGCAGACTGCCAGCCGACAGTTTCTGACCGACACCAAGAACAACGCCACCAAGCCCATAGATTCGATCAAAGCCGAAGGCGTTGAAGGTGAGATTGCCGTTGCGGGGGACAAGATCACTGTCGACGGTGAAGATGCCGATGATGAGGTTCTCAGCGAGTCCGGGCACAACCTCGCCGCGGTGCTGGGCGAGGACCTGACGATTGAGGCCGAGGAAAGCCCGTACCTGCCGGATTTCACGTGCGCTCTTCTGCCGTGTGCGGCTATGACCTACGACGACGGCCCGGCTGATGACGCGCTGACAAAGCGCTTGGCCGATGCGCTTGACAAGGCGAAGGTGCGTGCAACGTTCTTTGAGATCGGGCGCATTGTGGAGGCACTGCCGGAGAACTCGCGCCTGCTGCGTGAAGCCGGCCACGAAGTCGAAAACCACTCGTTCACCCACCCGGTGCTGAGCAAGCTGACACCTGACAAGCAGAAGTCCGAGGTGGACAAGACCGACAAGGCCATTCACGACGCTGGCGGTGAATATCCGACAATGCTGCGCCCGCCCTACGGTGCTTCGAACAAGCGCTTGGACACCGTGGCGCAGGGCAGCGGTGAATCGGGCGACCCAGCCGGTGGTAAGGCCAAGAAAGCCGACGGTGAGAAGGCCGAGCACGGAAAAGCGATCATCATGTGGGACGTCGACACTCTCGACTGGAAGCACCGTAACGCTGATCGGGTCAAGAAAGCAGCGCTGGCGAACACCAAACCGGGCTCGATTGTGCTCATGCACGCCATCCACCCGACGACGGTGGATGCTTCGCCCGAAATCTTCTCCGGCCTGCAGGACAGGGGCTTCTACCTGGTTCCAGTCGGCTACATGTTCAAGGGCATGAAGCTCGAACCGGGCAAAGAATACTTCTGCCGCGGCTACCACGACGAACTGTGCTCCACGCCGGAACACCCGTTCGCCGAAAAGGACAGCTAAGCCCGTTGGGTGATGGTGGCGCGGCTCGTGGGCCGGATGTGAGACTTTCGGGCTGACAGTGCCCGGTCTTCTGCGTTTGGGAGTTTCCCCTGGTGAGAGTTCGGCGCCCCCGGCAGGATTCGAACCTGCGACACCCGCTTTAGGAGAGCGGTGCTCTATCCCCTGAGCTACGGGGGCAACGCGGAACAGTTTAGCGGACGTGCCCGGTGGGAATGACACCGCGGTCGCTGAACGCCTAATGGGGATACTGAGAGCACCGACCGCTGCAGTCGACTACGCTATGGGGTCGGAGTGCGGCGCTGCTGTTTCTGCGCCTGCCCTGTGAAGCAAGGAGATTCTCATGGCTGATCCTGCAGCCGGTTCGCATTCTGCCGGCAGTGCCGGTGGCGATAGCCCCGAACCGACAACCGTCGAAGCCGCGACCGCCAACGCGGCGCCCGTCAAGCCTGAGTCTAAGCAGGTGCGCTGGACGAATGTCGGGCGTTTTGCGGGCGCTTCGATCGCGTACCTGATCGGCTCTGGCTTTGCGACAGGCCAGGAGACCCTTCAGTTCTTCGCATCCTTTGGGATCGTGGGTCTGCTGGGCGGAGTCATTTCGACCCTGCTGTTCATAGTGGTCGGTGCGCTCATCATGCGCAAGGGCCACGAACTGCAGCTGGAACTGTCCTCCGAGGTGTTCAGCGCTTACGTCGGCCGGTTTCTGGGCACAGCGCTTGAGTGGTTTGCCGTTCTGTACTCATTCTCTGTTGCCGTCATCATGGTCTCCGGTTCGGGCGCGGTGTTCAACCAGCTGACCGGCCTGCCCAACTGGGTGGGCGTTGTCGGCATGGGCCTGCTGGGCTTTGCCACGGTTCTGGCCGGTCTTGAGCGTCTGGTGGACATCATCGGCACCATCGGCCCGATCATCATTGTGTTCACGGTGATTGTGGGAACCATCATCTTCGTTCGCGACTTCGGGCAACTGGGCAGCCAGCCGATCTTCGGCAACCTGCCGCAGGCTGCTGTTGAAGACGTTCAGGTGACGGGCAACTTTGTGGTGTCGGCCGTTCTGTACGTCAGCTTCAACATGCTGTTGGGCATGGTGTTCTTCTCCCAGCTGGGCAAGGAGGCCACGAGCAAGCGCGAAGCGGGGATCGCCGGTGCTGTCGGCGGACTCGGTCTGGGCGTCGGCGTCCTCATGATCACCTTGGCCATCCTGACGAACTTCACCCTGGCCCTCGACAAGGAGGTTCCGACCCTCGTCCTCGGGCAGACGATCCATCCGGCCGTTGGGGTGGCCTTCGGCGTCATCGTCATGCTGGGCATCTATTCGACAGCGACCCCGCTGTACTGGGTGGTGAAGAACCAGGCAATGGCGTTTGCGCCGCGTTCGTGGAACTTCGCGGTCACCGCCGCCATCTGTGCGGTTCTGATCGCCTGCGGCTTCTTGCCGTTCGGCGTCCTGGTGGACAAGGTCTACGGCACTGTCGGCTATGTGGGCTGTGCGCTTATCGTCGTGATCTTCGCGCGCACCATCTACGACGCGGTGCGCAGGCGCCGCGCGGCCTGATCCCATACGCGGTGCTGCTGCGCGGCTGAGAGCCGCCACGCTCTTTGGCTTAGGAAGTTTCCCGCGCCGGCCCGGTTAGGGTGGATGCGTGGCAGATCAAGCAGATACGCAGAGGGGAATCAGCGACGTCTTCGCTGAATGGATATCGCGTGCCGAAAAGCTCGGCGGGCGTGACACCATGCTACGCTATCGAGACTCCCGCGACGGTTCGCTTGACCTGACGACCGCCCACCCCTCGGGCATGGCGCAGCTCATGGCGGGCAGACCCACTCGGCTGGCCAGCCTCATTCGCGACGATGAACAGCGTCAGGACGCCGGTCGACGCGCCCGCTTGATTGCGGAGAAGGCCAGAGAGCTGCGCAATGAGCGCAGCTTTTCCGCCGCCTGCCTCGCCATCGGAGCGGTGCGCCTTTCGGCGCCTCTTACCAGTCCGGATGAGCAGCTGCACGCCCCGCTGGTGCTGCGGCGGGTGGAGATCCGCACAGTGGGCCGCCGCGAAGACGATGTTGAGCTGACCCTTGACGACACGATCGTCATCAATCCTGCTTTTGTCGCGTATCTGCGTTCTGAACTGGGCATCGAAGTTGATGTTGACGAATGGCTGGAGTCCACCGGCGGGCCGCGTCGCTTTGACGCCCGTCCGGTTTTGGAACGGGTGCGGGCCGCTGTCGCTGACTATCCGGCGCTGAGCGCTGAGTACTGCCTGTTTGTGTCGACTTTTGCCAATGTCGCTTCTGCCGTCGGGACGGTTGACCTTCCGCGAAAGCACCCAATCTTGGCCCGCATGGCGCAGGCTGTTCTCGATGCCGAAAAGGCAGACCGGGAATCCGTTGCCGCTGCGGAGAAGCACAACGTCGGCAAAGCCCTCGGAGCGTGGGGCGATGCCGCGGGGACAGAGCCGCACGATTCTTCTCAGTACGACACGCACCCGCTGCTCAACGGCGGGGTCAACCCGGATGATTCGGCCTTCGCTGACGACGATGAAGGCCGGACGCGGACGGTCGACACCGCCTCGACCGCGGACACGCTCTCTGCCTCACTGAGCGCTTCCGCCGCGGCAGGAGCCCAAGATGTCGGCATTGCCGGGCAGCGGGGTGCCGAGGCTTCCAGACCGGAACCGGATGACTCAGCCGAGGTCGGAACAGCCGAAGACGGCCCGCGCGGCACTGCGCGCAGCCTCGACATTCGACCCCTGGAAGACCGCGATCCGCGCGAAGAGTTCCTCGCGCTTGACGTTGACGGCGACCAGCAGGCGGTTGTCAACGCGGTCATGGAGCACTCTTCCGCAGCCGTTGACACTCCCGCCGGCACCGGGGCGACCCAGGTGGCTGTTGCGGCGGCGACGAGTTTGGCCTTTGTCGGCCGTTCCAGCCTCTTTGTGGCGAATGACTCCGACACGCTCGATGACTACCGGGACCGCTTCGCCTCTGCGGGGCTGGCGGGCTTTGTCGTGGATGCACGCCGCAGCCAATCGGCGGTGAAGAAGCAGCTGATCGCCATGATTTCGCAGGTGGAAAAAGCCGCGGAACCGGACATCGGCGAACTGGTCTCGCGTCTGCGCAAACAGCGCAAGAAGCTGACAAAGCACGCCAGGTCGCTTCACGAACCGCGGCGCCCGTGGGGTATTTCGGTGTACTCCACGATTGAGCACCTGGCGGATCTGACATCTGGAGAGAACAGCCCGCGGACGGAAGTGCGCCTGCCCGCTGGTGTTATGCGGATGTCGCAGGAGGAGCGCTCAGAACTGCGCGCGCAGCTGATTCAGTTGGCGCAGCTGGGCGAATTCACCCTTGGCGTCGAAGACACCGTGTGGTTCGGTGCGCGCTTCGACACTGCCGCGCAGGCAGAAAAAGCGCGTGTTACGGCAGAACGCTGTGCTGACGCACTGCCCAAGCTTACCCGCATGATGCGCACAGCGTTGGAAGAAGCCGGTGTGACGCCCGGGTGGACGATGGTCGAATGGGCCGACAGCCTGGCCCTGCTGCGCTCTGTTGAGAGCAGCATGGCCACTTTCGTGCCGGAGTCCTACCGCGAAGACCTCGACCAGCTGATCGATGCGACCGGTTCGGTTGAATACCGGCGTGATCACGATGTCGATATGGGTGTTTTCGAACGCAGCAAACTCAAGCGCCACGCCCGCTCCCTGGTGCGCAGCGACTTGGCTGACGTTGATCTGCACGGCGGTTTGAAAGTGATGCGGGATCAGCTGAAGCAGGCCGAGCGCATCACCGGCCGGCCGCGCATCCCCAGTCTGCCGTCGAACCTTGCGGAAGTGTCGGAACTGTACGAGCGCGTGGCCGCGGACATCGATGCCCTCGCCCTCATCCTGGCGGAAACCCCGGACGGGGGAGACCTCGATGCTATGCACATTGGGGAACTCGAATCGCGCTTGGCCGCTATGGCTGACGATCGTGCCGCCCTGGGCGATCTTCCCCACCGCACCGCCCTGTGCCGTGATCTCGAAGCGGCGGGTCTGCGTGAGCTGATGGACGATCTGCGCAGTCGTCGTGTTCTCCCAGAAGAGGTCGGCAGCGAATTCGACCTTGCCTACTGGGCGACGGTTCTGCAGCAGATGGCCGCCGCTGATCCGCAGGTCGGTGAGCACGACGGCGACGCTCTGCACCGCCTGGCTGCTGATTTCCGGCGCACTGACGCGGCGTTCGTGTCCGCTGGTGCTTCCCGCCTGCAGTACGCGCGCGCCCAGGCCTGGGAGAGCGCAATTGAGGAATATCCGGAAGAAGCAGCCCTGCTGCGCGCTGAACTGCTCAGCGACGGGCTGAACCTGAACCGTTTGGCCGTCCGCGCGCCGCACGTTCTGCTGGCCCTGGCACCGGTGTGGATGATGAGCCCGGTGAGTGTCCCCGACACCTTCGGCCAGACCCTGTCCACCGTGACGGACCGCGCAAAGGCGACCGGCGCCTCGGATGCGGACTTCCCCTTCCGCGATGACAGCTTCGACGATGAGTTCTCCGGTGAGTTCGGCACGGACCCCGCACTCGTGGCACACGCCCTGTTCGACACGGTGATCATCGGCGATGCCGCCCGGGTGTCCGTCCCAGAAGCACTCGTGCCGATCGCAATGGCCAAGCACACTCTGGCACTGGGAGATGACAAGCTGCTGGGTCCTACGGAATTCTCCGTAGCGGCCCACCGCAGGGCAGGCACACAGCCGGAATCAGCAGGCTTCAGCGTGTTTGAGGCGCTCACCCCGGTTGTGCCCAGGATGCGGCTGCACACAAACCATCGGGTTGTTCCGCAGGAGATTGCGGGGCTGCTCAACGATGTCATCTACGATGACAAGCTCGTGTCCTTGCCGATTGCGGACACCGGAAGCACCACCGGTCTGTCGTTCATCCACGTGGATGGGGGAGAGGGCAGCCCCGATTCGGCTACCGGCCAGGTGGAGAGCCCCGATGTCGAGGTCGCCGAGGTGGTGCGGCTGGTTTTCGAACACGCGCGCACCTCCCCGGAGCAGACACTGGGCGTCATTGCACTCACGCAGTGGCACGCTCGGCGGATTGCGCTCGCGGTTGCCCGGCAGCTGCCCCGCTATCCGGAACTGAAGAGCTTCTTCACCGGTGACGGCAACGAGCCGTTTGTCATCACTGACGCCCACAGGGCCCAGACCCTTTCGCGCGATGCGGTGATCTTCACGGTCGGTTGGGGGCGCTCGCTGGCAGGGCGGGTGCTCTACAGTTTCGGCGAACTGTCTCAGCCGGGTGGGCAGAAGGTGGTCGCCGCTGCGGTTACACCGGCTAAGCAGCGTTTGACGATTGTTTCGTGCCTGCGCCCGGACGAACTGGACCGATCACGGCTGCGGTACGGAGCGGCGCTTCTGCCGGTGCTGTTTGAGGCCGCTCGGTCGGGTTCGTCGTTTATTGAGAAGTCGCAGGAGGAGCGGGGACGTTCACCGCTCATGGCCGATCTTTCTGCCCGCGTCGAGGCGAAGGGTCTGGAGCCCATTGCCAACTACGGCGGACTGGATCTGGCTGTGCCGCTGGTTTCGCAGGCGGGTTCGCGCATGGTGCTCGCTGTCGAAGCGGACGGTCTTGACTACACGACCGCGCCGTCGCTGCGGCAGCGCGAACGGCTGCGTCCGCTGAGTTTTGCGCGCCGGGGCTGGACGTTCTTGCGCGTGTGGTCGACCGATGCGTTTGTCGACCCGCAGGGACAGACCGAGCGGATCTACCAGGTGTGGGCTGGTATTGCCGCGGACGAAGACCCCGAGGCTCTCAAGAGGGCCGACGAAGAGGCCGAACGCTATGCTGCCGAGATCCGCGCTGCCGAAGACGCTGAAGCTGCCGCCGGTGCTGACAGTCAAGGCGCTGACGGTCGAGGTGCCGGTCCGGGGTCGGCCGGTGCTGCCGGACAGCAGTCGCGATCGGCCGGTGCGCAGTCTGGATCAGTCAAGAAGCGGGCTCAGACGCCTGCAGAGCAGGCGGCATCGCTCGCCGCCCTGCCCGAGGGAGCTGTCGAAGACCAGATTATGCCGGCCTATGACACGGGCTTGCTGCGCGAAGCCGATCTCATTGACGCCGGTCTGCGTGACGACGAGCCAGCTCAGCCCGGCAGAGCTTTAGACAGCGGCCGGAACAATGATTCTGCTGAAACCGGCAGCAGTCACGACTCCGGTGCCGACCGGGACTGAGCGCGCAGTGGCTGAAGAATCGGCGGGAGCCCCGCACCGAAACAGCGATCCGTCCGGTGCCGAGTCGACCCGCGATGAGGTTGACCACGAGCGGCGACGGGCGCGTATAGCCGCCGCCAAAGAAGCCTACCGGCGTACGGTCCGCAATGAGTCCGGACAGAGCGCCGGAGGGGCGAATGACGAACGGCTTCTGGCTGACCGCCCACCCCACTGGGCTCCGAAAAGCCGCTGAGTGCACGCGCGGGGCTCATTGAGATTGCCTGTGCTGAGTGCACAGAAGCGGATACAGAAAAGGCTGATGCCCCAAGCCGCGGCTTGGGGCA